>CAZKQQ010000170.1:0-14819 GCA_964554945.1 uncultured Solibacteraceae bacterium
CAGGGCTGATTGATTGAATCTTGTGGGTTAGATCTGATTGTCGACGAACCCAAGAGACGCGGATAATGTTTTCTGAACACCCGCGTTACAGGCCGGGGAAGCGAAAGCCCTGAAATCCCCGTTCAGGACGTCCGCCGTGGGTACGTAAGCGATGGCATTCGAAGGGTCGGAACGCTGAACGGTTCCCTGGTATCCCGCAAAGAAGAACAGCTTGTCTTTTCGGATCGGCCCGCCGATCACACCGCCGAATTGGTTTCTCCGGAGAGTGTCCCGCGCGATCGCGAAAGAGTCGCGAGCATTGAGATCGCCGTTGCGGAGGAATTCGAACAGGTCACCGTGAAAAGCATTGCCGCCTGACTTGGTTACCGCATTGACGGCCGCTGACGCATGAGTGCCGTATTGTGCAGCCAAGGCTCCGGTTTCGACCTTGAATTCCTGAAGAGCGTCGGGAAAAGGCAACGGAAGGTTGAGGTTGTTGTATGCGTCGTTATGATTAGCGCCATCCAGGCTGTACGCCACGCCGTTTCCCTGTCCGCCGGCCACCGAGATGGAAATCGTCGGGTAATTGCGAACGGAGTTCAAGAGCCCTTGCCCATTACCGGTAGTCGCCATCCCCGCGAGAAAAACCAGCTCAGTGGCATTTCGGCCATTCAACGGCAACTCCGTTACACGCTTGGAGTCGACCACCTGCCCGACGCCGGTACTGTGCGTCTCCACCAAGGCGGCGCCCGCTTCGACTGTCACCTGCTCGCCCAGCGATCCGATCTTTAATTCCACATCAATCGCGGGGTTCGTATCCACCTCAAGCACAATGCCAGATTGCACGTACTTAGAGAATCCCTCCTTGGAGACTTCAAACAAGTAGGGTCCAATCGGCAGACTGGGCAGCGTGTAGGCCCCGTCTTCGCCGGTGAGGGTGGTGCGCACCGCCCCAGTGGCGGTCTGAGTCACCTTGACCTCGGCGCCGACGACGACAGAGCCGGTGGCGTCTCGAATCACACCGCGGATCTGTGCCGTTGAACCTTGCCCCCAAGCGAGCATGCCGGTCCCGGCCCAGGCAAAAATAAGCACCGCCATTCTCATCGGAATACCTCCTTGAAAGCTCTCTCAAAAGCGGGGTCACAAACGCAGGTCGCCCATTATATCAGCGCCTGCAGCGGATCGGCTCTGTTCGCCGGTCACACATTTTCAAATTTCTTTCGCCGCTGAAACTACGGGCTCTTGGGCCTTTTTCGAACCTAACCGGTCTTGGGTGGGAGAAGCCGTGTGCCATGGTGAAGATAGGAGGCAACCGCACTCCGGTTGGCGCGCGGCAAGCGGCGCTTGAATATAAAGACTCCGCCGGGGTGGGCCAACCGGAGTCCGGTTGCCGTACATCATGCAGGAACCAATTTCCAGGCCGCCGGCCGATGATGCCGGGCTACTCGATCTGGGCTCCGTGATGGGGCAATGTCACACTTTCGGCGCAATCGCCGGCCGGTGCTCGGCGGCGCATGCCACCACTCTCAAGCGCTTGCGCGAGGAGCGCTGTTATCTGCGGGTCAGCGCTAACTGGCGCGCTTTCTGTAACGAATACCTGAAGATGAGCCAGACTCAGGCCGACCACATCATCCAGTTGTGGGACGAGTTCGGCGCGCCCTATTTTGAGCTGGCGCAGTTGACCCGGATTTCGCCCGAGACCTATCGCGCCCTCGCGCCCACCATTCACAATGGCGCGGTGCATTGCAACGGCCAGGCGATCGAACTCACCCTGGAGAATTCCCGGCGCGTTGCTGCCGTAGTGGCCGAGCTACGGCGCTCTCTTCCGGCCGCCAGGCCGCCCCGCCCCGTTTCCATGCCGCAGCGGCTCGCGCAACTGGACAAGCGGTGCGCGCGGATCGTCGCGGATTTCGAGGAGATTTCCAAACAGCAGCAGCACGGCGATTACTATCTGCGATTTACCGAAATCCTGATGCGCTGGTCAGCCGCGCTGCGCCGCATCGAGTCGCAAAACGGGCTCGCCTGATTCCAGTTCAGAACTGATATTTCAGCCCGGCCTGGATATCCCGCATCGTCTTGGCCGAGCTGATTACGCCGAATGTGCTGGGGGCCAGCACGTTGGCGGAAGGCGGAAGCCAATTCGGATGATTGGCGAAATTGAAGGCTTCAAACCGAAACTGCAACGACTGGCGCTCCGTAATCCGCGTGTTCTTAATGGCCGAGAAGTCCCAGTTTCGCGTGCCGGGTGTGAATAGAACATTTCGCGCCGTGGTGCTGTACCGGTAGCTCAACTGCGGGTTGGTTGCGTTAAAGGCTGCGATGTTCCAGAATGCCTGAGCCGTCTGGTGATCCGGGAATGGGCTGATGCCGGTCGCGTCGGGAAGAACGCCTTCTTCTGTATTCGTGGTATCGCCGATGCCGCCGACATTGATGGGAGTGCCATCCGCTAACGTGAGGATGCTGCCCAGCTGCCAACCTCCAGCGATCTTGTCGAGCAGTGGGTTCCATTTCGCGCCAAAAGACTTACCGTGCCCGAAGGGCAGCTCGTAAAGCGCCGAGAGCACAAACCGCCGGCCCACGTTGAAATCCGACAGTCCGCGGTTCGAGGTGAAGTCGTACCAGTTCAATGGCGAACCGTTGGTCAAAAGCGAAGGCCGAAGGGCGCTGCCCTCATCGATGGCTTTCGACCAGGTGAAGCTCCCCAGCAAAGTCAGGCCCTTCGAAAAGCGTTGCGTCAGTTTGGCGCTCAACGCCTGATAATTCGAGTTCACGATGCCATTGATGGATTGGATCTGTCCCAAGTCGGTCCAGGGCCGGCGTTGCTGGAGGGTAGTGGCGTCGCTCGGACCGGTGCGCAACACCGGTTCATTGTAGTTCCGGAACAGCTCCAGCTTGTGACCCGTGTTGCCCTCATAACCCAGTTCCAGGAACGCATTGCCGGTGAGCTGCCGCTGGATATTGAACAACCACTGCTCCACGTACGGAGTCCGCAGATGAGGGTCCACTACGTAGATGCGGGTCCCCGGACCCTGGCAGATTCCCGTCCAGCCGGTGCAGGAACCGACTCCCTGCACAGGACCGAGCGGATTGCTCAAATTAGCATTCGGCAATTGAATATTCCCGGTGACATTGGCGCGCCCGGCCAGGTTTTCATCCATCGCCGTCATGGAAGCATTCGAGACGTCGTGGGCGTAGAAGATGCCGAAACCGGCGCGGATCGTCCAACGGCCGGTCGGACTGTAGGCCAAGCCGATCCGCGGCGCAAAATCGTTTCGGTCGGTGACGATGGTCGATTGCGGCAGCCCAAGTTGGGCGAGCTGCGGTCCGGTCGCCGTCGGTATGGCATCGATAAAGCGGGCCGCGGTTCCATCGTAGAACGGACCGGTGCCCGGCCGAACCAGAACCGGGTGGCGGGTACATCCACTGGTAACGGCCCCCGAGCACGGCGGCAAAAGTCCACCGGCTCCCACGCCGGGATCGTAAAAATACGCATTCATAACGCCGCGGTACTTATCGTGATACGGCGGCTCGAGTTCGTAGCGAATCCCATAGTTCACGGTCAGTCTCGGAGTCACCTTCCAGACATCCTCCGCGTACAGCGACCAGGGAGTCGAGCGGAATTGTACACTGGCCAGGGCTCCCGCCCAGTTGAAGGTGCCGAGATACCCGAGCAGCAGGTCGGCGAAGGAGAAGCCCGTCGTCACGGGACTGGCTGGATCATAAGTGGCGGTGCCCGGGAATGCCATATTGGTGCGATTGTAAATATTGCCCTGCTCGTTCACACGCATGCGGCGGATCTCGCCCCCCAGCCGCAGGGAATGGCTGCCGCGAATAACCGACAGGTTGTCCAGCCATTGGAAATCGCCATTGTGGTCAAGAAAGGGAGCATCGACCGGGTCGCCGAAACCGCTCAGGCCGTTTCCGAGCGTTACGCTCGGAATCCCCCAAGCCGCCGGCGAGCTATTAAAAATACCAGCCATTCCCAGTTCTTCGGTCACGTTGCGGGTGTAAGCGCTCGATGTCGTGGCGTTGCTCGCCAGCTGCGTGTAGCCGAACCGGAATTCGTTGACGATGGTCGGCCGGATGGTGCGAATGTTCGAGAGCATCGCCTGGTACGCCTTCAGCGCATACTGTTCATTCTCGTTAGGGAACAGCGAGGCGGTCGAGGTAAACTCGTCATCCCAACCGAAACGGCCGAACCAAAATGACTTGCTACTCTCATTGAAGTCGACGCGCTGCGTAAATTGATCCCAATTGGTTGGCGTGTAAGCCTGCCGCGTGTAGTTGCGAAGAATATTGTCACCGGGGGTCGTTGGCGCCGGATAAAACTCGAGCAGCTTCTGCGCGATCGGGGAAAACCTGTACATCGGAATCGTGTTGTTGGTGAACTGTGTAGCGGAAACCGCCAAGGGATTGCCGTTGGCGTCCGTTGTAAAAGTACGGCTCGATGGGTCGAAGATCTTGCGGCCCGCAGCGGAAAAATCCCCGGTTCGCATCCGGTCGGTCGCCACCGAGGCTACCTGGCGCAGCGTGTTGTGATCCCGCAATCCTTCGAAATTCGACATGAAGAAGAGCCGGTTCCTGCCATTGAAGATTTTGGGAATCACGATCGGCCCGCCCAGTTCAAATCCATACTGGTTGCGGCGGAACGGATTTTTCTGACCCGTTGATTGGAGCCACTGGCGGGCGTCCAAAGTAGAATTGCGAAGGAACTCAAAGGCGGTGCCGTGAAATTCATTGCTGCCCGATTTGGTTGTCACGTTGACCTGGCTGGGCTCGTGGCCGTACTCAGCCGAATAGACACCCGTCTCCACCTTGAACTCCTGCAGGGCATCCACGGACGGCCGGAAGATCCACAAGTTCCAGTTCGGATCGGTGTTCTCAATACCATCCAGTGTGTAATGCGTAAACTGCAGCCTCTCGCCGGCAATCGAGACATTGGCGTTGGCCCGCTCTCCCCCTTGCCGGCCGGTAGCGGTAAACGAGGGCGGCGTTTCGGCGGTCACCGCCGGGCTCAAGGTAATCAGCTGCAGGTAATTCCGGCCATTGAGCGGCAAATCCTCAATGCGTTTGTTCTCGATGACGGTGCCAACGGCTGTGCCTTCGGTGGCTAAGAGGGCCGAGCCGCTGGTAACCTGGACCGCTTCAGTCGCACCACCCAGCTCCATCGTGAAGTCAATTCGGACGACGGCGCCGACCTGCAACTGAACGCTCGGGCGAGTGACTACTTTAAAGCCCGGCTGCATCGCCTGCACATTGTAAACACCCGGAACCAGAAAGGGCAGGGAGTAGCTGCCGGCACTGTTCGTTTGCACGCTGCGCGCCACATTAGTAGCGGCATTTGTGACGGTGACTGTAGCTCCGACAATTACGGCACTGCTCGGATCCGTTATAGTGCCGGTGATCTCACTATAGTTCTGCGCGAAGATGGGCAAGCCGGAACCCGCCAGGAAGCAGGCGCAAACTGCCGCTTGGAAGATGGTGCTCTTCATAGTCCCCCTATCGAGAATGGAACCCGCCGGTACGTCCCTTGAAAGCGGTTACACCTTATCAGAACACCGGGCCGATTGCAAACCGTGGAGAGGTGGAACCGTGGAGAGGTGGAATGGAGAGGATGAACCGGTCTTCCACCGCGCGTCCGCTTCAACAGAGCGCTTGACAATATCGCTTCACATTAGAACGAGTACTTCAAACCCAACTGAACCTGCCGCATCTGGGTCGAGGTGGCGTTGACCGTTCCGAAACCCGCCGCCAGGACGTTCAACGTCGGCATCTGCCAGTTCGGATGATTGAGAACGTTGAATGCCTCGAGCCGGAACTGAAGCACGTGGCCTTCCTTGTAAGGCATACGGAATTCCTTGTGTACTTCGGAATCGAATCCGATAATCCCAGGACCCCGGATGGCATCGCGCCCGACATTCCCAAACTGTCCGGCCGGAGCTTTGGCGAAGGCAGCCAGACTCCAATACCTAGAAGCGGTGGGGCTGTCGAGATACGGGCTCACACCGGTTGCATTCGGCGGATCGTATCCGCCCGAACCGGTGCTGGCGTTGTCGACCCCGCCGAGCGTGGTCTTTACTCCGCCGCCTCCATTCGAACCACTGCCTCCATCGTCGAGTGCCCGCCTCCATGGAACGATCCGCTAATCGGTGCCACCATTTCCGGGGCAATGGCCGCCGCAACCGACACATGCGAGGTTCCCACAGCCAGCCCTCGCGAGGGATCAAAGCCGCGCCATCCGCCTCCAGGCAGATATACCTCCGCCCAAGCGTGCATGTCGGCGTGTTCCGGGTTGCGCGAAGCCTCGCGTTCATAGCCGCTTACAAATCGTGCCGCCAGCCCAAGCGCTCGGCATGCCGAGCAAAACAGGACAGCGAAATCACGGCAGGCGCCTTCTCCCGTCTCCAATGTTTCACCGGCACTTCGCGGCAGGCCCTCCGCACGGGCGATCGGCCGGAAGTCGCGCGCAATAACACGGCTGAGTTCCATCACAAACTCGATCGTTTCCCAACCTGCCGCTTCTGCAGTAGAGCGGGCGAATTCCTCCACAGCCTTGGTTGACTGCTCCGCCGCATACGGGTCCAGAATCGTCCGCAAGTTATCCGGGTAATGCAGAGGAACCGCGAGGGCGGCCTTATCGGTGAGCAGGAAATCGAAAGGGTTCTCTCGCAACGTCTCCACGTCAAAGCAGCTGTGTACTCCAAGAAATGACACAGGCTCCTTGAACCAGATGGTGGTCACGACGTTGCCGTCCTGGTCCGCGCTCTCAGTGCGCAGCGACGGATCCGGTTCAATCCGCAGATCGTAGCAGAGCAGTCTTTGGCCGCCGTCGTCTCGAGGGCGCAGACGAATCACGTGTGGGCTGAGTTGGACTGGTCCGTCATACCGGTACACGGTCGAGTGAGTTACCGAGAATTTCATGGCAGTGCGCGTCAGCCGACCGACTCCACGACTTCTCGTGTGAGCTTCGAAAAGGCACGCTCAATCCATTCCGAGGGCAGATCCCTCACACTCGCGCGCATTCGCTCCTGCCACCAATCGGAAATCTCGTGCAGATCCTGTTGCTGGAACCTGTGCTCGACCAGTTCGAAGCTGTTCTTTTTGTAAAGGACCACGTCGATCGGAAAATCCACATCCGCCGCACACAGGCGCGTGGCGTCAAATGCCAGAATCCCTACTTTGAAGGCGTAGAGGATCGAGTCGGCCGCGGTCAGGCTCCGGCCGAGAATCGGTTTTCCATATCCCGATGCGCCGATGATCTGGTACGGCGTATCCGGTCCGATATCTACCCAGTTGCCTTCTGGATAGACGAGGAACAGCCTGTGTGCCGAATCTCCTGACATCTGACCGCCGATCAGAGTCTGTATGTTGAAATTCAGATCGGAATCATGCAGGGCCGCGCGATCCTCGTCAGCAGCGCGGCGCACCTGCGTGGCATACAGCTTCACTGTCTTATACAGGCGGTCGCGGGTCGTAGTGTCGCGCGCGAACGCTTCGTCAAAATGCAGTAGCACTTTATCGCGTAGGGATCGGAGCCCGGAGGTCATCACAAAAAAGGAAAAACCCGGTCCTTTGTACGCCGCTACTTTCCTGGCAACCAGGCACTCGTTGCCTGCCAAGACACGCGTATCCGCAATGGCAACCAGGCCATCGTTCGTGTTAATTCCTAAGCAAAAGGTCATCGTTGGCCAACACCCGTGCTCCTCATCACCGCGAGCGCATCCTGACGCACCGCAAAAAAATCCTCTAGGATTCCAGTATCAATTCTATTCATCTTTACCTGAAGCGCGTCAATAAATTCATGCAGGCCAGAGGCCAGAATTGATTTGACATGCGTGTAATGCAATTCAGATCGCAGCAGGCCCAGCCGCTGTTCGGAAGGGCAGCCGAAGCTTCCCGCGGGGAGGCCGGTAATTGCATGCAGGCATTCGTCGGCACAATTAATGCAGTAGTGAATGGCCCGAGGAAACTCGCGGTCGAGCAGCAAGAACTCGACCACCCGGTCCGGCGAGATCCGGCCGTACCGCTTGCGGTACATCTCGAAGCCGCTGACCGACTTCAGCACGGCCGACCACTGCACGTCGTCATAAGGTGTCCCCACATCCGCGACCGACGGCAGCAGCATGTAATATTTCACGTCGAGGATGCGGCTTGTCTTGTCGGCGCGTTCGAGCTTTCGTCCCAGGCGGAGAAAGTTCCAGGCCTCGTTGTGGCTCATCGTGCCGTCGGTCAGGCCGTGAAACAGATGGCATTCAGTCCGCACCCGGTGGAAGAACTCCGGCAATGCGTCAGCCGAGAGCGAGCCGGAGTTACCGTTCATCAGCAGGTACATACGGTTCACCTGCTCCCACATTTCCGACGAGATTGTGTCTCTGACCGAGCGCGCGTTTTCGCGCGCGACATTGATACACACGTCGATCGAATTCGGGTTTTCGCGGTCAAATACCAGGAACCGGATCACGCTCTCCTGTGTAGGGGTTCCGTAGCGCTCCCGAAAGATCTGATTGTCGCCACTGGTCTGCACGAGCGCCTGCCACTGTCCCGTGTTCTCGGCCGGCAGGTCAAGCATCATCTGGAGGTTCACGCCTACGAAACGCGCCACGTTGTCAGCGCGCTCGATGTAGCGGCCGATCCAGTACAGCGAGTTCGCCACGCGGCTGAGCAGTGGATTCGAGTTCATTGCTGCCTTCCGCCGAAACCATTTTGGTCCCGCATTGGATTCGCCAGCACCCACGTATCCTTGCTCCCGCCCCCCTGGGAGGAATTGACCACTAGCGAGCCCTTCCGCAGCGCGACTCGCGTGAGACCGCCCGGAAGGACGTAGATTTCCTTTCCGTATAGCACGTACGGCCGCAAGTCTACGTGTCGGCCCTCGAAATGATCGTCGATAATCGTCGGTACCCGAGAGAGTGAGAGGGTCGGCTGCGCGATGTAGTTTCGCGGACTAGCCTGAATTTTAACAGCGAATTCCGCCCGCTGATCAGCCGTCGAGGCAGGCCCAACCAGCATTCCGTATCCGCCAGATTCGTTCGCGGCCTTTACCACTAGCTGTTCCAGATGATCCAGTACATACCGCCGGTCTGTCTCCTTCCAGCATAGATACGTCGGGACGTTCGGCAGTATCGGATCGGTCCCCTCGTAATACCTCACGATGTCGGGCACGTATGCATAAATCACCTTATCGTCGGCCACACCGTTTCCGGGAGCATTAGCCAGCGCGACTGCGCCAGAACGGTACGCTGACATCAACCCGGGCACTCCTAATAGAGAATCCGCCCTAAACGCTTCAGGGTCGAGGAAATCGTCATCTATTCTTCGATAAATGACATCGACCCGTTGCAGACCCCGGGTAGTCCGCGCAAATACGGCCCCTTTGGTTACGACCAAATCGCGTCCTTCCACGAGTTGTAGACCCATTTGCTGGGCCAGAAAGCTGTGCTCGAAATAGGCGGAATTGTAAGCGCCCGGCGTCAATACGACTGTGCGCGGCTCCGCTACCCCGGCTGGTGCAAGCGATTCCAGCATCTCCAGAAGCCGGCTCGGATAATCATTCACGGGTCTAATCGCCAGCCCCTCAAACACCTGTGGGAATGTCCGTTTGAGTACTTCCCGGTTTTCCAGAACGTATGAAACACCCGACGGCACGCGCAGATTGTCTTCGAGCACATAGATCTGCCCACCCTGATCGCGCACCAGATCAATTCCAGCGATATGACACCAGATTCCGCGCGGCGGATTCAGCCCGTGGCACTGCGGCCGGTACGAAGCTGCCGAGAGTATGACCTCCGCCGGAATTACGCCGTCTTTTAGAATCTTCTGCTCATGGTAGATGTCATTAATGAACTCGTTGAGCGCGTGGATCCGTTGGCGGAGGCCGCGCTCGACCCAAGTCCATTCCTCGACCGGCACGATGCGGGGGACCAGATCAAACGGAAATATCCGCTCCGTCCCAGCCGAGTCGGCGTACACGTTGAACGTTATCCCCATCTGGAGAAGCAGCCGTTCCGCGGCCACTTTGCAGCGCAGCAGGTTGCCTTCCGAGAGAGATTGAATCGTTTCCAGCAGTAGACGTGCCTGGGGCCGCGGTAGATCATCCGCGAGAAACATCTCGTCGTAGAATCCTTCCGTCTGATAAGGTGAAAAGCGCACGCGATTCTTGTATCCTGGCGCAACCCGAACGTACAGGCAAAATGAAACATTTTATGGGAGCGATTGACTTCTTGGATTATCGTAAATAACCTAGGATCAGTGGCTTACAGCGCCGGACAGGCACGGAAGCGGCTGGCGCTCGCTGCGTGGCTCTGCGCGCCGCGCGCCTGCGACAGCGCTGGTCGTCGCCCGCGAACGCCGGCCGGAGGCGGATCGGTAATCGTAAGCCGGACCTAGGAGCGCTCACCGGTCAAGCAGCGTGTGGCAGTCAGATCAAAGGCGAATCGCGGCGGGGCAGTAGTGGACTAGGCGCTGGCACGACGTCTGACCCAAGGGCACGGCCAGCAGTAGATCCACATCATTCTCGACCATCTCTCATCGCGGTTGTCGCGAACTCGGTAGAGTTTGATAAATCGATGTTGACGGTTTTTCGCCATGTAGTGGATGGGGACTCTATGCGCACGGGGACTGTCAAGATAAAACAAGATAAAACAAGATAAAACGCGACCGGAATACCCTGCCAAGTCGCCGTGTGCCAATAGCGTGCCACGGCCAGCGTAACGATGCGCAAACGGTGGTAAAAATGGAAAACATGTCCAGGTCGGCTCTCGTTGTAATCGCCGTGCTGTTGAGTACATCTTCAGCGGCCCTTGGCACACACCGAATGATCAGCATTGGAGATCGCCGTATTTCCGTTTATTGCGACGGCAACGCCGGGAGTTCGCCGACCGTCGTTCTCATTCCGGCAGGCGGAAGCACTGCAAAGGATTGGGCGATGGTTCAGCCTGAGGTATCTGGCGTCTCGCGAGTGTGTAGCTATGATCACGCCGGCTACGGCGAAAGTGACAAGGCACCCGTGGTGGTGCAGTCGGTTGATGAAGTTGTCGATGACCTGTACGCCTGGCTGAAGGCATCGGGTGAAAAGATGCCCTTCATCCTGGTCAGTCATTCGATAGCCGGCCTATACGCGAGACGCTTTGTAACCCGATTTCCCGGAGAAGTCGCCGGGCTGGTATTCGTGGACTCGTCGCATGAAGAACAGGCGTGGCGCCTGCACGAGCTCGACCCTCAAGGCCCGGGCTTGGATGAAATGACGGCGCGACTCGGCTATTTTGTGAGGCCCGGTGAACGCCTGCAATGGCAAACGGATCTTCCTTTTATCGTGCTCGGCCGTGGAATGCCGACTCCGAGGAGGGCCCGCGATGGAAGCACTTCCTCAACTAACCGAATGAGCGAAGAGCAGTTCGCAGAATGGGATCGGATTTGGAAGGGGTTTCAGGGGGATCTCGCCAAGCGATCGACTCACGGGGAATTCCGACTTGCCGAAAAAAGCGGCCACTTCATCCAACGCGATCAGCCTGAGCTCGTCATTCAGGCAATTCGAGACATCACTGTCGGTTGGATGTACAATGACTCGGTACTGAAGGCCAAACCGGAAACTCCGGATAGAAATATTCGGTGGTCTAAATATAGGAGGGCCCTGTGCGTGTTCCAATCGCGTTGCTATTAGGCCTCGGATTGAGCGCATCAAGTCCGTTTGCTTTCGCTCAACCTTCCACGCCCGGTCAGGCGAAGGGCGGCCTGCGCACCCAGAGTGCTACCGATGGGCCGCGCTCCCCCGGGCTTGAATACCTCGGTACGTTGAGCGCGGAAACTGGAACCCGCACTGTTATCGAGAACGGCCCGCAGGGAACGCGCACGATCGTGCAGGTCGTCGGCGGCCGCTTCGAAGGCCCACGTCTAAAAGCGTCGGTGCAGACGCCGGCCGGCGACTGGATCACCAACCGCGCCGACGGGAGCTATCGGCTCGATGTGCGCCTCACTCTGAAAACCGACGATGGGGCATTGATTCTGGTGACCTACAATGGCATCGGCCAGACGACGAACGCCGGAGCGTCGCTGCGGATCGCACCGCTATTTGAGACCGGCGATTCGCGGTACGTCTGGCTCACACGGCTGCAGGCGGTTGGCGTTGGCGAGCGCGTCGGCACCACAGTGAAGTACGATATCTACGCGCTGAAGTAGACGGCCGGGCCGAATCACGCGGACCGCTGCTTCCAAGCGCGGACGCCGTCGAGGGCGTATTCTGTGGATAATGTGAAACGTTATGGCGGAGTCCTTGAGCGGGAAACTCGCGAACATCGTACTGCCGGAATCAACTGGTACCGAAGTCCGACTCGGCTCGCTATGGGAGGATCGTGCCGCAGTGATTGTCTTCCTGCGGCATTATGGCTGAATCTTCTGCCGCGAGCACGTCGCGCAGTTGCGCGAACACGAGAACGACTTCAGGGACGCTGGAGCGAGGTTGGCCGCAGTTGGACTCGGCGATATGCGTTATGCTCGCCTCTTTCGTGATGAGACCGGTATCACGTTTCCCCTGCTGGTCGATACCGAACGTAAGGCCTACAAAGCTGCAGCGCTGAAATCTGGAAATGTGTTTCACATCTTCCGTCGTGACAACGCAAAAGCGCGGGCGCGGGCCAAGGCAGGTGGCTACAAGCAGCAACGGCTTGGGAAGGATCCTTTTCAACTTGGAGCAAGCTTTGTGTTTGGGGCCGGCAATCGCGACCGATTCATTCACATTAGCTCAACATTCGGCGACAACGCCGATCCAACAACTCTGCTAGCCGCCCTGCAGTAGCGGCCAGCGCCTCTTCGTATTCAAGGTTGTAAAAGTGGTCGAACCCGCGGCCCACCAAGTCCTGCGCGACCATCTGCGCCGCCAGTCCGGCCGCCACAAACACCCAAACGCCGGGGATTCTGGGTATCACCGGTGCTTTGATGTGATGGAATCGGATTTTGAGCAAGAAAGTACGTAGGATACGCTCATGATGACAACGGCAGAGGCGAAGGCGCAGTACTCGGCGATCGTGCTGGGCGCGACGGGTAACGTGGGCGGACGCATCGTGAAGCTTCTGATCGAGAACCCGATCTGCAGGAGGGTGGTGGTGGTGACACGCCGAAAGACGGACGCCTTCATCAACTCCAAGGTCTCCGAGGTCGTAGTCAACATGGAACGGCTCGAGGGCGAGATTGCGCCGCACGTCCATGACGTCGATGTTGCGTTCGCCGCGTTCGGCGTCGGCAAGGGCAGTGCGAAGATGCCCGAGGAGGAAGTGCGCAAGATCGAAATCGCCTACCCACAGGCCTTTTGTCGCGCCGCCAAGGCTGGAGGTGTTCGTGTGTGTGGGGTCATGACAGCGGCAGGCGCGGACCCCAAGGCTAGGATAAAATACGCCAAGCTCATCGGCGAGAAGGAGAAGGCTGTCGAGTCCGTCAAGTTCGACTTCCTCGGCGTGTACCGTCCGGGCGTCATTCTGGGCAACTCCAATACACCTGGCGCCCTTGGCTACGTTGTGCCGTTGTTGCACTGGGCCATGCCGTCCAGGTATCACTCGATCCATAAGAACGACCTCGCACGCGCGATGGTGGCGCAGTCCGAGCAAGCGTATCTAGCGATCGCGCAGGGCAACGCTCCCAAGGAAGCGACGGTGAAGATCCTAGAGTACAAGGAGATGGAGCCATTCTTCGTCGAGGGCGAGAGCGATCAAGCTTGAGCCTCGGGATGGGATTGCACCGATAGCCCCATAAACGGGCTGGGTTCAGACAATCCACTTGCCGGGAAGTCGCCATCTCAGACTTTGGCCGGAGTCCGGCGTCGACCGGGATGGTTTTGGCTGGCAGTTCTCTCGTCAGCCAAAGAGATAGGGTGATAGTGTCCGTTATGGCCGCATCGCGAGGCCGTGTGAGTACTCCGGCAAGGATTAGCCCGGTGGGCGCTCTACTGGAAGAATTCATCCGGGGAAGCGCCGTAGTGAGCGGCCTTCGGCGCGCAGGAACCGATTGACTTCAAAACGATATGGTTGCCTTCGCCGATCGCCTGACCCGCGATGACGTACGGCCGAAATTTCTCCTTCGGCGTGTGGTTGTCCAGAAAGCTCTGCACGAACGGCGCGCAGTTAACCATGAACTGAGTCTTCTCTTCGGTCCACCAGACCGCCTTGATGCGGAACGGCCGGCCGCTCACAACCGACCCGGAGATGATGGAGTAGGAGCCATCCTTGCTGGTAGTGATCGATTTAAATTCGTCAACCAGGAAAACAAGCGTACGAGCTTTTTGCGATTGATCAATAAACCGGCATGCCTCCGCGTCGCAGACGCGCTCGATGCGAAAGACGTCAATGGTGACGGGCTCCGTGGAGAGGTTCTTGTACTCCACCGAAATCTTCCCATTTGTCGGACGATACTTCTGGGACGAGCCCAGTTTGGTGGCCATCGAGTAACTGAGGCCATCACGAAATTCCGTGACCTGAACGCAATTCGTCGTGCAGGGCTTTGGCTGCACTGCAAGCCACCCGATCTCGGTCGGTTCGGAAGCATCCAGTTTGAGCGTATAGGCCTCGTTCGGCTTCAGGACGGCTCCCGATTTGATTGGGACGTGCGTCACTTTCGCAGAGGCGATCCCAATACAGCCCAAAACAATCAATACCCGCATACCGACAAGTATAAAGAGGCGGCCGACGAATTCATTGTTATCCAAGGTCAACACGCGTTTGGTCCTTGGCACAAGGCATCATCGGCTCGCCGTGGGATGAAGAACATCCCGGCAGGTCACCAGACTGCTACGCCACAAGTTCCGATATTTGTTAGTGCTCTATCGGAGGCGCCCCGGCGTGTCGCGCGTTCGCGCG
>CAZKQQ010000171.1:0-14794 GCA_964554945.1 uncultured Solibacteraceae bacterium
GCTTCACTCTTCCAGATTCTTTTGCCGGTGGACGACTCCAGAAAGTGATAGAAGAATCCGTGCTCGTGCTCAGCGCCTTCGCATAGGAATTCCAATGTGCGCCGCACCCGGGCGCGCGCTATTTCGTGATGGAGGTACCGGCGTTGGTCCGCAATGCAAAGGGCGCTGAGGCCGAACCCGGTGGCCGCAATGCTTGACGCTCCCGGCGCAAACGGCTGATCCGGCACTGCGCGATCGCGCACCATCCCGGTGAGGGGGTCGGCCATTTCATAAAAATAGAGGCAGCCGCGACGCTCGAGTTCATCCAGCAAGTCCTCGCCAGCGCCCGGTTCCGAAGTTTCAACCGCGGACGCGAGTTTCACGCCAGTCATGGCCAAACCGCCTAGACCCAAGGTTTGAAGAAAGTTTCTGCGGGTGTTCCTGAGGTGCAAATCGATACTATTCTAACCTGAAAACCGGGCGGTTTAATACTGAATTTTTGCCGATTACTTTCGAGAATCTTTGCCGACGATGTGGCCGACGTCCTGATTATTCTCGTTGCAGACGTACTCCATGATTTCGGTGTCGGGCTGCAGCGGGAAATGGCCATACAAGCTAAAGGGTTTAGTGTATGCGCCGGGATCGTCGATGGTGACCTGGCTTTCGAGGTGACCCATGTCGGTACGGCGGTACCGCTCCGTTATGTGAAGCTTCTCAGTATGAGGGTGGGCCGCAAAATCGAACCAGAATTTGTCGTTGAACCCGACCGTGTCGACCACCAGCGTGTCGCCTTCCCAGTGGCCCACCGAATCGCCATACCAGCTGGGGTCCATATCCTTGGGATGGCCGCGGCCGTCGGTGAAGATCTGCCGGTAGCTGTGAATGTTTCCCTCGAATAGAAACACGATCAGCGTCGGGGTCTGCACAATCTTCCACGGATATGGCGCCAAACGGGGCACGCCCGTCGGGAGGCAATTGGCTTCCGGGTCATCCTTGGACATCCGCTTCTTGGTGAGCTCCGCCGCCCAAGGCTGAAGGGGAAGCGATTCACCGGGCTTGAGCGCGGAAGTAATGTCGTAGATGAAGCGGCGGTCAGGATTCCAGACGCCGGAAAGATCCGGCTTGCCTTCGCGAGTTCGCGGCGCCGGACCGCTTGGGACCGGCCGGTTGTTCAGCACGCCGCCGCCCTGCAAAAGAGTCGGCGCTTCGGGCTGAGCAGTCGCAGGCAGGCACGAGAGAACGCAGGCCGCGGTTGCGACAATCGCAATCCGATTCCACATGGTTGCTACTTCCTGGTTTTTTCCAATTCCATCGCCTTCTGGATATGTTCGTTGTCGGGATTGTTTTCGATGCACTCGTACTCCTCAACGCGAACATCCACGGGGCGCCGCAGCACTGAACCGGTGACCCAGGGCTTGGTGAGCGCGCCGGGATCTTCCACTGTGGCCTCGTAGGAAAGGGTGTCGTCGTCGTTTAAATGATAACGCTCGACGACGTGCAGCTTCTCGGTATGGATGCTGCCCAATCCGCTCAGCCAGGTCTTGTCATTGAAAGCCGTCACATCTACCACAAAGGTGTCTCCGTCCCAGCGGCCGACCGAATCGCCCATCCAGGTCGGAGTCAAATCATCAGGATGTTCGAGCTTATCGTTGATCGGGATCCTTCGATAGGCGCGGAACGATTCATAGAGAATCACTACTTCTTTCGGAGTCTGCACAATCTCCAACGGCATGGGCATGCCGACAATCCGCGGAACACCGGGGAGCAGGCACTTGGACGTCGGATCGTCCAGAACCGTGAACGTCTTCTGCTTAGTGGCGGCCCACTCCTGGTACGGAATGGGCTGCCGTGCCGGCGGGCGGTACTTGGTTGGCGGCAGCGGATGCAGCGGCGGAGCGCCGGCTTCGCCGGTAATGCTCACGCCGCCCGCCTGCCAGGTTCCGGTGAGGTCGGGCTTTCCATCCGAGGTGCGGGGGATCGGCTTGGTCGGAGCAGCGGCCGGTTTCGCTGCCGGAGGATTCTGTGCGGATGCAGTAAGCGAGAGAAGCGCCGCGGCGCTCAGGATGGTTATCGAAGCAGCAAATCGGGCTCTCACGTGATCCTCCAACTCAGTTGCCGCGCGGCCCGGCGAATTTCTTGGAGCCGTCCGCGAAGGTGAATTCGCGGCCCGCGCCGGTATTGCTGCCGTCCTTGGATTTATAAGCCGTGGCGGTGATCTCGTCTCCGATCTTGAGCAGGTCGCGGCTAAAACCCGTGCGCTTCAAAGTGTTGGGAGGATAGCCTTCGAGCGACCACGTCGTGACTTTTCCGCCAGCGTCCTTCACATCGAGATATACATAGATATGCGGGTTGGTCCACTCGACCTTGCTGACGGTTCCTTTCAGCGTAATCAACTGACCGGAATCGTACTCGGCCGCGAACGAGTGATGGGCCCAGACCGGCATCGTGCCGAGGACACAGGCACTCGCCGCCAATGCCAGCAAGAGCTTGAATTTCATGTTGATAGAGCCTCCAGCAGAGTGATAGCGCACTTCCAACGCGTTGGCGGTATCGTATCGCGGCCCGGATAAAAATGTCAAACACACCAGGCCGGTGACTGGATCACGGGCGTTACCGCGCTCGCGCGGCCAGAAGCGTGGCCTTGCCGCACTCCTCGGCCACGGTCAAGTAGCGCCGCACCGTGTCCTTGCCGACAATATACGGATTCGGCTCACCCGGCTTACGCTTCTGCAGAGCATCGAGTTTCGCGAGCGTGCTGTCAAATGCCGTGTGATTGGTAATCAGGACATCGGCGCCGGCTCCCACCGCGAGATCGCGGAACCGGCCGGCGGATTTCACATACGCCTCCAGCATCGGAATCGGAGTTGCGGGCGTGATGGCCGTTCCTCCCCACTCGGCCGCCAGATGCGGCCGCCCTCCGTCTTTCACTGGCACGAGCGTCGAGATCGTGCCCGGCGTATGGCCGGGCGTGATGTAGAGCGTGAGGGTCGTGTCGCCCAGTGTGAGCTTCTCGCCATCGGTCGCCACCATGTCGTGCCGCGGCTTCGGGTTCCGTGTGTCGCGCTCGACCAGGTCCCAATCAGTCGCGCTGAGAAGGATATGCGGGTTGAACTGATCCTGGAGGAACTTCGCCCCGCCGTGATGGTCGCCGTGACCATGACTGACCACGACGTATTTGATCGTGGCAGGATCCAGGCCCAGCTTCCGCAGCCCGCCGGCGATCTCCGGCTCAGTCGCATAGTTGAAGAGCGTGTCGATCAGGATGATGCCATCGGACGTGGTCACGGCCCACGAACTGTGGACCTTCGTGCCGACAAAATAAAGATTGTCGAAGACCTTTGCCGGCTCGGCATACCATTCCTCGCGCGGAGGATCCGGACGCGGCGCGGTGGCCGTCCTCGCCGGCGCGGGTGCCGCCGTGGCAGTACTGGGACACGCCCGGTCATAGATCCCCATCAAATCTGTTCCCGCCGCTGCTCTGCCCGCAGCCATATGCGCTTCCACGGTGTCGGCCGGCTGTCCGACGCTAATCAAGGCGCCCAGCCCGATCGCTACGCAACCGGCGCTCCACAACAATGTCACTGGTGGCTTCATAATCACCTCTTCTGCTGCTCGGCCAGAATGGCGCGGAACAAGGCCTCTTCGATGTCGGCTTCCAGCGTGCAACCGGCGCGATCGATGAAAGGATTCGGACCGCCCTCGCGGCGGCGCGCGTATTTCTCCTGCAGGCTGTATTGCGCCGGATGATCTCCGAGTTGCACATCGCACGGCAGCGCGCGCACAAGTTTGAACGATCGATTGAGTTCGTCGATGATTTCGGGCGTCAGCATGGCGGGCGACCGCAAGCTGCAATTGATGACCACATCGTAGGTCTTCCCGCCTTCCTGAGCCTTCATCGTCCATGTGGTGCACCCACGAGTGTGGCCGGGCGTCAGGTGAGCCACCAGTGCAGTGCCGCCAAGTCCGACCGAGTCTCCATCGTGGATGACCTTATCGATCGGGTGCGCCTTGCCGCCGGGTTTGATCGCCTGCAAGGCGGGAATGTCTTCGGCCATCGCCATCACTTGCGCGCCGGTCAACTCTTTGACCAGGGCGTCGCCTTCCTGATGATCGCCGTGGGCATGGCTGCCCAGCAGGATTTTCACATCGGAGAATTTGAAACCCAGTTGCTCGACTGATTTTCGAATCGCCGGCACATTTCGTTCGTAGGTGCTGTCGATCAAAATATTGCCCTGCGGTGTCACCACAAGAAACGAGCTCAGCGTCCTGGTGCCCACGTAATAGAGGTTGTCGATGATCTTGTGGGGCGGAAAAGCGGTGGTCTGATCTTCCGGTGTTCCCATGTTTCGCGCCAGAACGGAGCGCGGCGTATAGGTCTGGCCTTGCACCGTGACAGCCGGATGATCGGGCGCCGCCGCCAGATTCTGCGCCGCGGACACGTTCGGCCCCAGACCGAGGATGATCGCCGCCGCGGCAGTTGCCAATCGATGGAACCGCTTCATCGTGCCCTCCTTGATGTCACGAGCCCCCCAAGGTAAAGGCGACCAGCGCGTTGTTGGCGCCGGTGCCGGTCGCGACCACCACATACTGCCGGCCCGCGCGCGTGCGGTAGGTCATGGGAACGGCGGCATTTTCAAACGGAATTTTGCCGCGCCACAACTCCTTGCCTGTCTTCTTATCGAAGGCGTAGAGATAGCCATCGCCGCCTCCAATGAAAACCAGGCCGCTGCCTGTCACCATGGCGCCGCCGCGGCTGTTCGGGGATCCCAGGCGGTCGGGCAAAGACTCCCCTTTCAGCAGCGGATGGTTTCGGATGTCGGCGCTGCCCTCCCCCAGCGGTACCTTCCAGGCGATTTCGCCGCGATTCAGATCGATCGCCGCCAGCACTGCGTACGGCGGCGCCAACAGCGGGAGGCCGCCCGGGAGATTGATGGACTCCCCTCCCCGCGCGAAGACATTCGAGTAATCTACCGCGACCAGCGGGTCGGAACCATCATTTTTCGCCAGCCGGTTCAACCCGACCGAATTGGCGGCGCGCACGAACAGGTATCCCGTTTCCGCATCGAAGGCCGCGCCTCCCCAGTTTGCGCCTCCACCCTGCGACGGGCGCTGCAGCGTGCCACGCAGCGAAGGCGGCGTGAAGATGGGTCCAATCCGATACTTGCTCATCTCCGCGCGCGCGAGTGCCTGAATTTCCGGCGTCAGGTTGTTCGCATCGTCGAGCGAGACACCCTGCCCCACGAAAGGAGGCGGCTCGGTGGGAATCGGCTGTGTCGCGTACGGCTTCTCACCAGGCACGTCGCTGTCGGTCGGCACAGGCCGCTCGACGATCGGCCACACCGGCTTGCCGCTGACGCGATCGAACACGAACGTAAACCCCTGTTTCGTGACCTGCGCCACGGCATCGATCCGCTGCCCGTTCACGGTGATCGTCACCAGATTGGGCGGCGCGGGATTGTCCCAGTCCCAGAGCCCGTGATGCACGGTTTGGAAATACCACTTGATCTTCCCGGTCGCCGCATCCAGACAGACCAGCGACTCGGCAAACAGGTTGGCGCCGTGACGCTGGCCTCCGTAGTAATCGCTGGATGGCGTCGAGGTCGGCAGATAGAGAAGTCCGCGCGCCTCATCCAACGCCATTGGCGCCCAGACATTGCCGTGTCCGCTGTTGCGCCAGCTTTGGTTCTCCCACGTCTCGGCGCCGGGATCTTTGGCGGACTGCGGGATCACGGAGAACGTCCATACCCGCTTGCCCGTGCGCGCGTTGATCGCCTGTACATAGCCGGCCGGATCGGGCAGTTGCACGCGATCCGGCACCTGGCTGCCGACAATGACCAGATCCTTATACACCACCGGCGGCGAACTTTGCGTCGCGTGTTTGATCTCCGACATTCGCGGCAGACCGGTCAGCGAGACCGCACCGTTATCACCAAATGACGGGACGGGCTTGCCTGTCTCCGCGTCCAGCGAGAAGAGCCGATGCCGGCTGTTCAGGAACAACCGCAGCTTTCCACGGTCACGCCAAACAGCGGTCCCCCGCAGTTTCCACCCGCTGCCGGACAGAATTTGGCCGAGAGTGTACGCCTCGCCGTCGAACCGCCACAACTCTTTGCCGTTTTCCGCATCGATTGCCGCGATGCTGTTGTACGGCGTCGTGACATACAAGACGCCATCGATCATCAACGGCGTGTTCTCGAAGAAACCAGGAGTGGTGCCGTACTTCTCGAGCGGCGTTTCCCAATGCTTCCACTGCCACGCCGTCTGCAAACGAGCCACATTCCCGGCTTTGATATCGGTGAGCGGCGAGAACTTGCTGTTGCCCGCGTCCGCACCATAGTACGGCCACTCGACTTGTTGAGAGGGCCGGCCGATTTGCGGGGAAGCAGAGAGGGAGATGGCGAGCAGACAAATGATCCGCCCGCCGCGAACACTCATGGCAGGACTCCGCGGGTCTTCAGCTTGATCCGGTACAGGCCCGTGCGGGCTGTCATGTACAGAGTTCTTCCATCCGCGTCGCCCCACGCACAGTTGGCCGGAATCTCCGGCAGTTGAATGGTGCCGAGATGTTTTCCCTGGGCGGAGATGACCAGCACGCCCCCGGGGCCGGTGGCGAATAGATTTCCGGCCTCGTCGACTTTCATCCCGTCCGGCGCGCCGTCGCCCGGCTCTTTGCTCACGTCCAGGAACATTTTCCCGTTGGCCAGCGTCCCGTCGGACTTGACATCGAAGACCATCCAGCTTTTGTCCGTGCGGGTGTTGGCGACGTACAGCTTTTTCTCATCGGGTGAGAACGCCAGGCCGTTGGGGTACGGGACGTCCTTCGTCATCAATTCGAGTTTCCCCGGGGCGGTAACTCGATACACGCCGTTGAATTCCAGTTCCTGCTTGAAATCGTTATGCGGATCGGGAGGATTATTGCGCGCTACCGAATTCGGATCCGTGAAGTAAATATCGCCATTGCGCTTGCAGACGACGTCATTCGGGCTGTTCAAGCGCTTGCCGTCGTAGCGATCGGCCAGGGTAACGACGGTTCCGTCTTTCTCGGTGCGCGAGACGCGGCGATTGCCATGCTCGCAGGCGATTAGACGGCCTTGGCGATCGATGGTCAGGCCGTTGGAGCCGATCTGAATGCCCTTCGGAAAATCACGCGTAAAAATAGGCGTGCGAAATGGCGAGAGTCCGGTTCCCGGAGCCCACTTCATAATGGCGTTGGCGGGAATATCGCTGAAGAGCAGATACCCGCCGCTCCGCACCCACACGGGTCCTTCGGCAAACTGGAGATTGCCGAGCACCTTCTCGATCACCGCGTCACGCGGGACGAGCCGGTCGAGTGCGGGATCGAGACGCTTTATGCTCCCCACTCCGGCGGTCTGAGCGGCGAGCGGCAGAACCAGGCCGGTGCACCAGAGCAGATCAAACAGCTGGCGGCGCTTCACGGCGTTTGATTTTATCGGACGCGATGCACGGACGCAATGCGGCGCACCGTAACCGGAGTGCGGTCGGCCGGCACCGAATGCCGACTCCTCTATGCCGATGCGACGATCACCCGCTGCGGGATGTTCTCCAGGCCGATCATCTGGATGTCGCGGAAGCCGGCTTCCTGCAGCATCCGTTCATACTCGGAGAACGTATACGCGTCGCCGGCAGGGGTGCCCACCAGCATGGTCAGCGCGAACGCCGCTTGCGCCGGCGGCGAGACACGGTCTTCATTGGGCACGAACTCGACTAGCGCGATCCGGCCGCCGGTTTTCAGCGCGCCGCCGCATTTCTTGAAGAATTTGGTCGCCTCGGCAACGTCAAAATGATGCGCGAAATTGGGAACCAATATCAGGTCATAAGGGCCCGCGAAATCGACCTCGAAGGCGCTCCCCGGCAGCGTCCGGTAACGCGCGGCAATCCCCGCCTTCTGCGCGTTCTCTTTCGCCACTTCCAGGACGTTGCGCCAGTCCTGAGCGGTGATTTCGGCCTGCGGGTTCTGTCGCGCCATCGCAATCCCGTACATGCCGTGGCCGGCCGCAATGTCCAGGATCTTCATCGGACCGGCGTCTTGCGAAACCAGCCGTGCCGCCACCGCGCCGCCGACCATTGCCATCATCGGCGCCATCGAACGGGCGAACTCGACCCAGATCGGATTCTCCGGATCGAGCGCTTCCGATTTGACGGAGCCCCCATGGCGCACCGCGCCGGCTACATCGCGGAAGGCCGCGAGCTGAAATCCGCTCGTTAAAAAACCGGCCATCGAACCGAGGTAGGAGGGTGAGTTCTTGCTCAGAAACGCTCGGGACGTCGGCGTCAAATCATAAATGTCGTTCTGCTTCGTCAGGTGCTCGCAAATCGCCAGGTAATCGCACAGTATGCGCGCGCCGCGTTCGGAAGCTCCGCAGCGGGCCGCGATCTCGGCGACCGTTCTGGCGCCGCTATCGATATGAGTAAAAACATCGAGCTCCACCGCCCCCTTCAGCGCCATGGAGCGTTGGAATAGCTGCATTTCTCCAAAAATGAATCCGGGGTCCGGCTGCCTGCCGGGTTGATGAGTAGCCATACAAGCTCAGAATATCCTAACGGGCTAATGCGACGGCTGCAGTTCGGGCGGCTGCAGCTGCTCGAGCTTTTCGCGCACAAACTGCAGGATTTCTCCGGCGCCCGTACGGCCGTCCAAGGGCAGCATCAGCACGCCCGCGGGAGTAAATTGCGCGCCTCGGGAGCCGCTGACAATGTTCATCAACCGCGACGGATCCACACGCGTCTCCTTGTGGAACTTGATATTCAAGATGCTGTGACGGCGGTCGACGGCTTCGATTCCCGCTTTCTCCGCCACCGTCTTCAGCGCCGAGTACTCAATCAGGTTGCGCACTTCCTCGGGAACCTTGCCGTAGCGATCTTCCAGTTCCTTCCCCACCCGGTCGCGCGCCTCCGGGTCGTTGGCGTTGGCAATCTGACGGTACGCGCGCAGACGCTGGTTTTCATCCGAGATGTAATCCGTCGGGATGCGGATATCGAGTCCCAGGTTGAGCGCGGAGTGGATTTCCGGCGCCACCACTTCGCCTTTCAACTCGCGCACGGTCTCATCGAGCAGCCGCACGTAGGTGTCAAACCCGACCGTGTTGATATGACCGTGCTGCTCGCCGCCCAGCAGATTGCCGGCGCCCCGTAACTCCAGATCGAGCGCTGCAATTTTGAATCCTGCTCCCAGATCGCTGAACTCTTTTAATGCCGCCAGACGTTTCCGCGCGACCTCCGTCAACTCGGTATCCGGCGGAACTAAGAGGTAGGCGTAGGCACGGCGGTTCGAGCGACCGACCCGGCCGCGCAACTGGTACAGCTCGGAAAGCCCGTAGCGCTCGGCATTTTCGATAATCATAGTATTTGCCAGCGGGATATCGAGACCGTTTTCTATGATTGTCGTACAAACCAGGATGTCATACTCATGCCGCATGAACTTCAGCATGGTTTTCTCCAGTTCGGACTCCCCCATCTGCCCGTGGCCGACGCCGATCCGCGCCTGCGGCACCAGTTCCTGAATCATGGCTGCGCGTTGCCAGATCGAGTCGACGCGGTTATGCAGAAAATAAACCTGTCCGCCCCTGCCTAGTTCAAGTTCCAGAGCCGACTGGATTAATGCAGGCTGAAACGGCGCTACTACGGTATTGATCGACAACCGGTCTTTGGGCGGCGTCTCAATCACCGACATATCCCGCAGCCCGAGAAGCGACATATGCAGAGTGCGCGGGATCGGAGTCGCGCTCATGCTGATCACGTCTACCACTTTTTTCATCTGCTTCAGCCGCTCTTTGTGCTTGACGCCGAAGCGCTGCTCTTCGTCGACGATAACCAGGCCGAGGTCGCGGAAGGTGACGTCCTGGGAAAGCAGCCGGTGAGTGCCGATCGCGATATCGGCTTTCCCTTCCGCGAGGTCAGCCAGCCCGGCTTTCAATTCTTTAGGGGACCGGAACCGGCTGAACATCTCGATCCGCACAGGAAATGGCTGGAACCGCCGCTTGAATGTTTCGAAATGCTGGAAAGCCAGGACAGTCGTGGGGGCGAGCACGGCCACCTGCTTCCCGTCGCCGAGCGCCTTGAAGGCCGCCCGCATCACCACCTCGGTCTTGCCGTAACCGACATCGCCGCACAGCAGGCGATCCATCGGCTGCGGGCCTTCCATGTCGCGCTTGATGTCCTTGATCGCGGTCACCTGGTCGCGCGTCTCGGTAAATTCGAACGCGTCTTCAAACTCGCGCTGCCAGTTACTGTCGCTCGAATACGAGAAGCCGTCGGCCATCTTGCGCGAGGCGTAAAGCTTGAGAAGCTCGTCGGCCATATCGCGCATCCTGGCCTTGATCTTGGTCTTGGTGCGGGTCCAGGTGGCGCCGCCCATACGGTCGAGCACCGGCCTGGACTCGCCGGCGCCGCGAAACCGCTGCACCAGGTCCATGCGGGCCAGTGGTACGTAGAGCTTGCTCTCGGCTGCGAATTCGAGCAGCATATAGTCGCCCTTGGCTTCGCCTTGCGCGATCTCCCGCAAACCCAGGTATTGCGCCACGCCGTGCTCGGCATGCACCACGTAATCCCCCGGTTTGAGATCGATCAGGTCGGCTGAAAAGGTTGCAAGGGCCGATTTTCCGGTGGGCGCGCGCGCCACCAGCTCCGAGGTATCGAAGAGGTCTTCGGCTCCGAACACGACCAGCTTTGAGTCCTGAAATGCCGTGCCGTGCCGCACCAACCCCTTGATCACATAAATGCTGGCCACGTCTCCGGCCAGATACGCGCGCTCCGCCAGATAGGCGGGGGTGGGATCGCTCTGATCCAATCCGAGTTGAAACGCGATGCCGTACTCGGTAAGGATATCGGCCATGCGCTCCACCTCTCCGGTGGATGACGCGAAGAACGCGACGCGGTTCCCCGATTCGACCAGGTTGCGGGCCTCTCCGATCGCCACCTGCATGTTGCCGTGGAAGGTCAAAGCCGGGCGCGTGGCGATGTGCACGCTGGCTTCGTCCCCGATGCCGATTTCCAGTTGCTTCAACTCCGCCTGGGGCGCGGCCTCAGCCTGGCGCGTCAAATCTTCCCAACGGAAGAAGATTTTGTCCGGATCGTAAGCCGGCGAGCGCTCCGTCTGCTCCAGGCGTTTCCAGAACCGCTCGGCTGCCGCGCGCACCTGCCCGGGCTCATCCCACACAATCACCGGTTTTTCGAGCAGCTCGAAAACCGAGGTCTCCCGCGGCCGCACCATCCCGGTCAAAACCTCCCAACCGGGAAACGGAGTTCCCGGCGGCGGCAGATCGCGTCCCGGCAAATCGGCTTCCTGCATCAGTTCGTTCAGCTCCGCCAACAGCCCGCGCGACCGCTGAAATTCCGTCAGCGGCAGCAGCGTGCACTCCTCGATCTTTATGACCGATCGCTGGGACTCGACCTCGAACCGACGAATCGAATCCACCTGGTCGCCGAACATGTCGAGGCGCACCGGCTTGGGCGCTTCCGGCGAAAACACATCCAAGATGCCACCGCGCACCGAGTATTCGCCAATCATCTCGACCGGCTCGCGGCGCTCATAGCCGATACTTTCCAGGTGGGCCAGGAGGTCGTCGAGGGGCAGTTCCTCTCCGACTCGCAGCTTCAGCGCCAGTTGGCGGTAGTGATCGCCGGGTGCAATCCGCAACAACGCACTGGTCACCGGCATGATCGTAATCGGAACCCGTTGGCTCGCCAGCCGCCACAGTCCGATGGCCCTCTGTTCGCAGATTTCGGCGTGGGGCGAGAGATTTTGCAGTGGCATAACATCCAACGCCGGCAGCAGCAACGGGCCGTTGCGCTCTTCGGCCGCGAGCATGGAAAAGAACGTTTGCAAAGTTTCCGACAGGGCTTCGGCCTGCTTATTTCCGTCCACCACGATGACCAGCGGCCGGCCGGACGACTGCCACAGGAGCACGGAATAAAGCGCTTTGGCGGTGTTGGTAAGCCCGGAGAGGCTGGCGCGGCCTCCTTTGTTGAGGCGGCGCACGGCTTCCTGAAAACCGGGGTGCTTCGCCAGGTCCAGGAACAAATCGCGAACAGCAGGATGAATCAAGGTTGGTGAGAGAGAAGCTTTTCCAAAATACCCGTGGTGGAATATCCGGATCGCAACGGCGCTGCGATCACCCTGCCGCCGGCGGCTTCCACCTCTTCCCGCCCGGCGATGAAATGGGACCAGTCCGCGCCCTTCAAGAGAATATCCGGCAGCAACTCCGCAAGCAACTCGCGCGGCGTGTCCTCGTCGAACAGGATCACGGCGTCCACCGCTTCGAGCGCCGCCATCACCGCGACACGTTCCTGCTCCGGAAGAACCGGACGGCCCGGCCCTTTCAACCGCTGCACGCCGGCATCTGTGTTGAGGCCCACAATCAGCACATCGGCGAGCGATCTGGCGTATTCGAGCAGACGGATGTGGCCAGGATGCAAGACGTCATAGCACCCGTTTGTGAAGGCCACCTTCTGGCCCTTGTCCTTCCACCGGGTCCGCTGTTCGAGGAGTTCGCTGCGGTTATAGAGGCGTCCCAACACCTTCAGTGTAACGCGCCGGTTCCGACAAGCTGTCACCGGAGACACGGTCCCAAACGCCAAACTGTCACTATCCCACCCGAGAGTTAACGTTCCAATTCCTTGAAAACAGGCAGTCGCCAGCGGCATCGGCCGTGCAGTGTCGAATGATGACGCGACGCTGCGTTGCCTATGAGAGTGCTGGTTGCCGAGGGGGACGCTGCCGTCCGGGAAACGCTGTCGGAACTCCTTGTGGAGTGGGGATACGAAGTCGTAACCGCCGAAACCGGAAACGACGCGCGCTCGCTGCTGGAATCCGACCAGTGCCCGCGACTCGCGATTCTCGACTGGACGTCGGGAATTGACGGCGTCGAACTGTGCCGCCAGGTTCGCTCCAGCAGCCGCTCGAATTACATTTACATCCTGCTGCTCACTTTCCGGACGCAGAGCCAGGATATTGTCAAGGGCATGGAGGCGGGCGCGGATGATTATGTCACCAAGCCGTTCGAGCCGGCTGAATTGCGGGCGCGCCTCTGGGCCGGCCGCCGCATTCTCCAATTGCATGAGCAACTGGTGAAGGCGCGCGAAGCGCTGCGCGAACAGGCGACCCGCGACGGCCTCACCGGCCTCTGGAACCGCGTCACGATTCTCGAGATGCTGGACGCGGAAATTTCCCGGGCGGTCCGGGAACGTTCCCCGGTTTCCGTCGTGATGGCCGATCTTGACTATTTCAAACAGATCAACGATCGGTGCGGCCACATCGCCGGCGATGGGGTGCTGCGGCAGGCGGCGGAGCGCATGCAGGCCAATGTCCGCCAGTATGACGCCATTGGACGTTACGGCGGCGAGGAATTTCTGATCGTTCTGCCCAATTGCAATCTGCGAGGCGCGCTGGCGCAAGCCGAGAGAATGCGCGCGGCTCTGGAATTGGAACAGTTCGCGGTGCCTGATGGCGGCCCGCCAGTCACATGTAGTCTGGGTGTCGCGTCGGCCGAATGCTGCGGCGCTGTGGATGCGCACCGGCTGGTGCGCGAAGCGGACGCCGCGCTTTACCTCGCCAAACGAAACGGCCGCAACCGCGTTGAAGCTTTCAGCTCGGGACGGCAGATTGGCGATTTTCCAGGCGCCGTCGCCGCATTTGCCGGCCGATAGGTATCCACGGGGCATCGCCGCCTTCGCTACCATAAGAGCCAGCCGTGTTCCGCCGAATTCCAACCGGACTCCTTCTTTCTTTGCTCGCAGTTTGGGCGCGCCCGGCAACCGCGAATCCGGCCGACCCACAGCAGATCATCCAAGCAGTCAGAACCGAGGAGCAAACTGTCGGCATCAAGCCGAGCGGCAATTTCGCGCATGCCGATCCGGCTGTGACCGCCTACTACCGTTGCTACTACACCGGCAAGCTGGAGTTGCCGGCATCTTACGACCAATTACGGTTACGGGAAGGCACGAAGGACGGCTGCCGCCTCGCCGAGAGTAAGTACGACGTCTTCTTTTATCCGATCGAAGCCGTTTCGACGGGACACGTTCCGGTGACGCAGGCGCTCGCCGCGGCTTCCGTCGAACGGCTGGCCACGGTGGTTCCCCATGAGGATTTTCACCTCCAGGTGAGCGAACTTCCGGACCGGGTCGCCGAAGCCGCTACCACGCTGGTCGGCTTTCTGACCGGCAATGCCGCCGCCGAGAGCCTGGGGAACACGCGACTACGAACCGAGGCCGAAATCTTCCTGAAGAAAGCAGTCATTCTCAATCGCTACTATGACCGGCTGAGCGTGCTCTACCGGTCCGCGCGCGGCGGAGCGATATCCAAAGCCGGCGCGCTGGCCGAGAAGAAGCGCCTCCTGACGGCGCTCCAGCAGGAGTGCGCGACCATTCGGCCCGAGCCGCGCTCGTTTAACCGCTGCGCCCCGGTTGCGAACAACGCGGGAGTCGCGTTTGATTACACGTACACGCGCGACTACCCTCTGATTTATGAGGTGTACCGGACGTGCCGCGAGGACCTGCGGTGCACCATCGAAGCAATCGAAAGAGCGCCCCGGAAGCGTCCGGAAGCCGAAGTGATCCGATATCTTCAGAAATTCGCGCAAACCGCGCTGATCCACTAAACGGGGGCTGCTGCTACGGTTTTTGGTCCGACGGCCCCTGTTTCCGCAACGATCGTTGCGGAATTCGAGGAACGCTTGTTCCAACGAAAAGGGTTAGCGTGAGAGCTCCGCTTGGTACCAAGGGGAGCCCGCCGGTCCTGTTTGGGGGCCGCCACCTGTGATTCGGTGTGGCATCGATCTTCTCTCACATCTCATTATCG
>CAZKQQ010000172.1:0-14779 GCA_964554945.1 uncultured Solibacteraceae bacterium
CGAATTCGTTGTTGGTGCCGTAGGTGATGTCGGAATGATAGGCATCCTGGCGCTCCCGATCGTCGAGATCGTGAACGATGACGCCGACGCGCAGACCGAGGAATTTGTAGAGCCGGCCCATCCATTCGGAGTCGCGTTTGGCCAGGTAATCGTTGACTGTGACGACATGCACACCCTTGCCTTCGAGGGCGTTGAGGTAACAAGGCAGGGTGGCGACCAGCGTCTTTCCTTCACCGGTCTTCATCTCCGAGATCTTGCCGCGGTGCAGGGTGATGCCGCCGATCAACTGGACGTCGAAGTGGCGCATGCCGAGAGCGCGCCGGCCGGCTTCGCGGACCACGGCATAAGCCTCAATCAGCAGGTCGTCCAGCGGCGCGCCCTGCGCGAGTTTTTCCTTGAATTCAATGGTCTTGGCGGCGAGATCGATATCGGAAAGTTTCTCGATGGCGGGTTCGAGGTCGTTGATGGCAGCCACCAGCGGCAGCATGGCCTTGACCTCGCGTTCGTTCTTAGTGCCGAAAATTTTTGCCAGGATGGCGTCGATCATGAAAAGGTCTCGTTACGGGAGGGACTTCCGCAATTCTTATTTTACCCCGCCAGATAAGACGGTTCAAAAGAGCGCTGATTAATCGCAGCGCGTGCAGTTCGGCCGCTTTGAACTTCCAGCCACTCTTACGCCGGCCGGGCCGATTCCGGTAGCATGAGATTAGATGGAGCTTGGTCGAATCATCGGCGAATGGAAAGCGAAAATGTGGCGCAGGATGCAATGAGCCTTTTTGGCAATCTCGCTCACCCGGAAACGGTGGAACCGTTAGCCGACGGCGCTCGGCTGCTGCGCGGTTTCACGATGGCGGAGACACCGATGCTGCTGGCGGCGCTGGAAACAGTCGCGGCGGTCGCGCCGTTCCGCCACATGATCACGCCGGGCGGCTTCCGGATGTCCGTCGCCATGACCAATTGTGGTCGCGTAGGCTGGGTGTCGGACCGCAGCGGATACCGGTATGATCCGGCAGATCCGCAGACGGGGCAACCCTGGCCGGCGATGCCGCCCTCATTCTTAGCCCTGGCCCGGAAGGCAGCCGCTGCTGCCGGTTTTGAATTCGAGCCGGATTGCTGTCTGGTCAACCGGTACGAACCGGGCACGAAGCTGTCGCTGCATCAGGACAAGGACGAACACGACTTCACCGCTCCCATCGTGTCTGTTTCCCTCGGCTTGCCGGCCGTGTTCCTGTGGGGCGGGACCCGGCGCAGCGACCGGCCGCGGCGCATCCGCCTGGAAAGCGGGGATGTGGTGGTATGGGGCGGCGTCTCACGACTCACGTATCACGGGGTGGCTCCCTTGGCCAACGGTGAACATCCGGCTACCGGCCGCGCGCGCATTAATTTAACGTTTCGAAAAGCGCTCTGAGATCGCAGCCGCCTCTATACTGTCGCAATATGGAAACACCGGGGCCGGACGGATTTCTGATTGCGCCCGACGATTCCCTGCGCGCGGCGCAACTAAGGCTGAGCGATTTCCTCCTCGCCGAAGAAGAGCGCAACCCGGCAGTCACGGATTTCAATATCGCCCCGTGGCGAAAAATTCCTAAACAAGAATTCGCGGGTCAGGTGCAAGCCGTTTTGCAGCGTTTGCGCTGGCTCGATGAACATGATGCCGAATTGGAAAACGGGCACAAGGCGCGCCTCCGGCTCGCCTCGCTGCTTCGCGTCCTGCACGGTATCAAGGCGCCCTACTCAGAGGCGGAATTGTGCGCACTGCTGGATAGCACGACAATCCTGCTGGGGCGGATCCGGCCATACGGACCGATCGAACGCGTGATGGAGTACCTGAAGACGAATGATCTTACGCCGGAACTCTGTCGCGCGTTACGCCAATTTCAAGCAAACCTGCGGGAGGAGATGTCGGAGAGCCAGGCCGCCATGCAGTCTCTGCGCCAATGCCTGCACATGCTGCTGTGGATGGACGAGTGGGAGCCGCTCGATCCGGCGCGGTGCTGGAGCGAGTGCATTCGCCGCGATTTTCGCGCGATGACGGGCGAGCGGCGCGTGCAATGGCGCGCATTGCTCAAGCACCTGCGAGGTAATGCTCCGGTGCGCATGCCGGCAGGTTGGGCGCGTGACGCTGAGCCGCTGCTGAAGGCCGTCGGTCTCGAAGATTTCCGCGAGTGCCTGGCCATCTGGTTCGCGCCGTTCCGTTCCGGCGAGCCGCTTCCCCTATCGGTCGCCGGAAGCCATGTCCTCAAGTGCCTGATCTGGTATTGCGCGCTTTCGAAAGACGAAGAACTGAAGAACTACTGCCTGTGGCTGCTCGACGTCAAATGGAAGCAGAAGCGGAATATTGAAAAATCGATGGTGGCGCTCGGCGAGTTCGGTATCACCAAGGAAGAGCTGCGGTCGCGCAAGCTCATCAAGCTGCCCGCGCCCGATACGATGTCGCATCTGCTGGCGAAGCTCGGCCAATTGCCGGCCACGTTTCCCTCGCGCCATATCGTGAGCGATCCGGAGGGCGATCTCGTTATCGTTCAGGGGCAGTTGCACTTTTACCGGCTGTTTCGCTCGTCGGGCCGGATTGAGCGTGCCTTCGATAATGCGGTTCTCGAACTGAACTGGCCGGCCGTGCCCGACCAGCTCCGGCTGGTTCTGCACCGAGAGTGCGATTCCGACCAGCAAGTCCAACTGCGCGCGTTCATGCTCATGAACGATGGCGTCTACGGCCGGTATTTTACGGTCGCTTAGCGGGGAGCCCGCCCTACATATTGAGGCAGTGAGAACACATCGACCGTCGCTCCGGCCACGATTGCGACCCAGCGGGCGTCGACGCGAGCGGAATGCTCGAAAGACAGAATGCTCGCGAATGCCCGCATGGCGCTCAGCGCCGCAGATACGCGTCGTCGCCGCGGATCCAATCTTCGCGGGCGGGCGAAAAAATATCGACTACCAGGCTGTCTTCCAGCACATCGACGCGGTGCGGCACGTTGGGTGGAATCGTCAGGCACTCGCCCGCGCGGACGATATGCTCGCGCCCGTTGCTCACAAACTTAATCGCGCCGCTCTGCACCATCGAGACCTGCTCGTTGATATGGCTGTGTTCGGGAACCATGCCGCCCTTCCGCAATTCGATGCGCGCGATGGTCACGTTCTGCCCGTGAATCACCTTGCGGCTGAGATGCGGGTTCATCTGCTCGGTTTCGAGCTTCTCCCATGCCTGCAGTTTCATGGCGGCTATTTTAACGGATTCCCGCGCGACTCTGCCCGCTCTTTCATTCGGCCAGGATCTTCATCTCCATCCAGGTTTGTCCGGCGCGGCGAAAACTCGCATTGCGGATTGCAAATATCCACGGCGTTCAGCCACATAAGCGCGGCGGGCTTTGCCAGTTGGACATTGATATCGATTGATCCGGAGAACGTTGCAGAGTCCGGGCGCAACGTGAGGTCCGCGGCATATCGAAGCGGCCGCACGGAATTGTCCATTCGGACCGGCGCCCCCGGCGCACGCGACCAGCAGAAGGCCGGCGGGCACACGACAGCGCATCCTTCGCCCATGGTAGCGCACGCAATTCGGATGGTACGATGAGAGCCACATGAATCGCACGGAAACAGCATGCGGGTGCTGTTGGAAGCCGCGCCGCTAACACTATCGAGCGGCGGCCTGGCTCGCTACACGGCCGAGCTGAGCCGGGCGCTTGCCCGATGTTTCCCTGATGATGAATTTGTTCTGGCCAGCGACCAGCCTTTCGAGATGCCGCTCAACGCGCCCGCCAACCTGAAACGCGGCGGCGGCCCGCGCTCGGCGGCCGAGCGCCGCTGGTGGCTTTGGGGACTCGGGCGGGAGGCGCGGCGTCTGGGCGCGAACGTAGTCCACGGGCCCGATTTCGCTGTGCCGTATCTGCCGCAAAAACCCAGTGTGCTGACACTGCACGACCTCTCCCCATGGCTCAATCCCGGTTGGCATCACGCGGCTCACCGAGTCAGGCGGCGCACTCCGGTGTTATTAGAACTGGGAATTGCCACCATGGTCATCACCCCCACCGAGAGTGTGCGCAAACAGGCGATCGAGCGCTTCCGTCTGGCTCCGGATCGAATCGTCGCCGTGCCGGAAGCGGCTGCTTCCTGGCTGATGCCGGTTGAGAAAAACCGCCGCCCGCCTTACTTTCTGTTTGTGGGCACTCTGGAGCCTCGAAAGAACCTGACGGCGCTTGTCGAAGCCTGGCGCGAAGTTCGGCGCGATCACCCCGTCGACCTGGTCCTCGCCGGCCGGCGCCGCCCCGATGCTCCCGAGTTGCGGGAAGAGCCGGGATTGCACCTCCTGGGTGAGGTTCCTGACTCGCAACTGGCGGAACTGTACTCGAGCGCCCTGGCCTTCGTGTATCCATCTCTATATGAAGGCTTCGGCCTACCCGTGCTGGAAGCGATGCAGTGCGGAGCATGCGCGATCACCTCACGAGCGGCATTGGAAGCAGGCGGCGATGCCGCCGTCTACGCCGAAGGGCCGCGGGAATTGGCCGAAATCCTGCGGCGAGCCGCCGGGGATCCGGAATGGGTCGCCGGATACCGGGCCCGATCGCTTATCCGGGCGCGCGAGTTCTCCTGGGAGCGCTCGGCGCGGCTGACCCATCAGGTTTACGAGGAGGCGTGCCGCCGTTTTGGCCACTGAACCCCGGCCGCGCGCTTTGTTTGTAGCTCCGGAGACACCCTATCCGCTGGCAGGCGGAGGAGCGCTACGGAGCGCTTCGGTGCTCCAGTACCTGGCTTGCGGTCACGATGTCGATGTAATCGTCTTCCGCCAGCCGGGCGCGGCTGATCCGGTCAAACAATTTCCTCCGGGCTTGGCGCGGCGCATTTCGGTGATCGATCTGCCGCCCACGGGTTCGGGTCGCGCCGCGCGTACCGTGCGCAATGCCGTGCGACTGATGCGCCGCGTGCCGCCCCTGCTTGACCGGTTCTCCGGATTTGACACGCAAGTAGCAGCCGCCGTAGCGGGACAAAAATACGCCGTCGGCGTCATCGAGCACTTCTGGTGCGCGCCATATTGGCGGCAAATTGCGCCGCTTTGCGACCGGACCGTGCTCAACCTCCATAATGTTGAATCCCTGTTGCACACGCGTTGCGCCGAAGCGGACGGGGGCGCGGCGGCGTTCGCTCACCGTGTATTTGCAAAGGCCGCGCTGAAGCTGGAGCAAACGTTATTACCGCATTTTTCCCACATTCTGACAGCCTCGGAATGCGACGCCGGCCTGGCGCGGGAACGGGCGCCGCACGCGCGCGTGACCGTCTATCCGAATGCGATTCCGCTGCGGCCGCCGCCTTCGGCCCGGCACGACCATGCCGTCGTGTTTTCGGGAAATCTCGAATACCATCCCAACCAATCCGCCGTGCGGTTCTTCCGCCAGCAGGTCTGGCCGCGGTTGCGGGAACGCTGGCCGGATTTGATTTGGCGGTTGGTCGGCAAGAATCCGCACGCGGTCAGACAATGGACCGCCGGCGATCCCCGCATCGAGGTGAGCGGTTCCGTACTGGACGCTATCGAGGAGATCGCGCGATCCCAGATCGCGGTAGTTCCCATCCTGGCCGGAAGCGGCACGCGTCTGAAAATTCTCGAGGCTTGGGCGGCCGGCCTGCCGGTCGTGTCCACGCGGCTGGGCGCCGAAGGCCTGCCTGTGGAAAACGGCCGCGACATCCTGCTTGCCGATACGGGAGCCGAGTTCGCGGAAACAGTCTCGCGGCTGCTTGAATCCAGAGATCTATGTGAGCAATTAGGCGCCGCTGGCAGGCAATTACTCGAAAGCCGGTTCACCTGGGAGAAGGTGTGGCAAACATTGCACTTGTGAAGGAACTTTCAACACCATCGCTCTCGACCTGTCCGGTATACTGAAACCATTGATGCGATTCGCCGTTGATGCTCATGCCATCGGGCGCCATCTGACGGGGAATGAAGTCTACATTCGTAGCCTTCTGAATGCCCTCGCGGCGCAGGAACGCGACTGCGAACTGGTGGCGTATGTTTGCTCCGACGCGGCGCGCCAGGCTCTGTCCTCCCGCGTCCATACTCGTTACGTGTCTCGCGATCCATTCTTGCGTTTGGGATTTGATCTGACCACGAAATTGTGGCGCGACCGGCCTGATCTTCTGCACGTTCAATATACGGCGCCCCTGTTCTGCCCGGTTCCGGTGGTGGTGAGCGTGCACGATGTCAGTTTCCTGGAGCATCCCGAATATTTCCGCCGCGAGCGCGCCTGGCAACTGCAATTGACGGTGGCGCGTACAGTGCGCCGGGCCGCGAAGATTCTGACGGTCAGCGAATTTTCGCGCGCGTCGATTCTAAAGGCATATGGCGATGTCGACGAGGATAAAGTGGCGGTGGTGCCCAATGCGGCGGCGCCGGATTTCCGGCCGATTTCGCGCGAGGCGGCAACGCTGGCAGTTCGCGAACGCTTTTCGGTGAGCGCGCCGTTTCTGCTGGGCGTCGGCGATCTACTGCCGCGCAAGAACCAGATCGGCTTGATCCGGGCCTTTTCTCAACTCTTGCGCGCACACCCGCAGTTCGCCCACAACCTTGTTTTTGCGGGAAAGGAAACCTGGTTCGCGCACCACGTCCGGGCAGCCGCGCGCGAATCGGGCGTAGCTGACCGCATCCGATTCCTCGGATTTGTGTCCGATGCTGAGCTATTGCACCTCTACAACGCTTGTGACGTTTTCGTTTTCCCGTCCTTTTACGAGGGCTTCGGGCTTCCGGCGCTGGAAGCCATGGCGTGCGGCCGCGCGGTAGTCTGCTCGAGCACCTCGGCGCTGCCCGAAGTGGTGGATGGCGCCGCCCTTTTGTTCGATCCGTACTCAGTGGACGAAATGGTGCGGGCGATCGCCGACCTGCTGCTCGATCCCGAACTGCAGGCGCGCATGGGGCGGTTAGGTCTGCAGCGCGCCGCCCAATTTAGCTGGCAGAATGCCGCCCAGAGAACGCTGGAGGTCTACCACGCCGTGGCCGAGATGTCGCGCCGGGCCACGCGGACTGCCGAATCTCCCTTCGTCGCCCATCGATGAAACGCGCTTCCTACCTCCCTCTGATCTTGTTGTCTGTTTGCGGGTCCGCGCTCGCGGCCAGCGCGCAGACCGGCTACCCGTTTCAGGACGAGACCCTGCATTACTCCGTGAATTGGCCGAGCGGCCTCAGCCTCGGAGACGTGGCAATGACCGCGCATCACTCCGGTAGCGGCTGGGATTTCCAAATGTCGCTGAATGCCGGCGTGCCGGGTTTCCAGGTGGCCGACAGTTTTCGTTCGGCAACCAATGCCGACACCTGCTCGCTGGAATTCGACCGCGACCTCAGCCATGGCCGCAAGAAGACGCACGAAAAGACAACCTTCGACTATGCCAGGAAAGTGGCGCACCGGGCGACAGGCGGCGGAGGCCAAAGCGATCTGCCCATCTCGCAGTGCTCTCGGGACGCCCTCGCCCTGGTCTATTATGCGCGCCGCGAGCTGGGCCAAGGTCGCGTTCCGCCGCAGCAGGACGCTTTTTTTGGGGCGCCTCATTCGGTGCGGATGGAATATACCGGAGCGCAAAGCATTCAGGTGGGAGACCGGCCCGAGACTGCGGACCGCGTGGTTGTCTATCTGAAAGGGCCCTCAACCGACACTCGCTTCGAGATCTTCTTTGCCCGGGACGCCGCCCGCACTCCCCTTTCCGTCCGAGTTCCGTTCAGCGTGGGAACGCTTTCCATGGATCTGGTCCGCTAAGGCCCGGCATGTCCGGATCCGGGTCGAAAATGCGGGTAGCGTTTTTCTCGCCGCTGCCGCCGGCGCGCAGCGGGATCGCGGATTATTCCGAAGCGCTGGTGGCCGCCCTCCGGCCGGTCGTACATCTGGAAGTCTTCACTCGGGCCGATCCCCAATTCGATGCCGCGCGCTTTGACGCGGTTCTGTATCAGGTCGGCAACAACATGTGTCATGACTTCGTCTATGAGACTGCATTGCGGCATCCGGGCGTGGTGGTGATGCATGAATCCAACCTGCACCACCTGATCGCCGATCTCACCATAAAACGGGGTGACTGGGACGCCTACGTTCGGGAATGTGAATATGCCGGCGGAGCCGCGGCACGCGACTTCGCCGAACGCGTCCGCCGCCTCGAGGTCGGTCCCGATTACGAAGGTCAGCCGCTGATGCGCCGCGTTCTCGAATCGGCGCGCGGCATCGTGGTGCACAGCCGTTTCATGGAGAACGAGATCCGCGCCGCCGGGTTCGCCGGGCCAATCGGCGTGATCCCGCACGGCGCCTGGATACCCGCGGCCGATCGCAATGGATATCGCGAAAGCCTGGGGCTCGATGAAGGCGCGCCGCTGGTGGGAATCTTCGGTTTCCTGAAACCGTACAAGCGCATTGCCCAATCGCTGCGGGCATTCCGCCGCGTGGTGCGGCTCGTGCCCGAGGCGCGCATGATTCTGGTGGGCGAGCCGCATCCCGATGCTCCAGTGGAACCGATGATCCGGTCGCTGGGCCTGTCGTCTCACGCGCGCGTGCTCGGATTCGCGCCGATGGACGATTTTGTCGGCTATCTCGCCGCCTGCGATATCGTTCTCAACCTGCGCTATCCGACTGTCGGCGAAAGTTCGGGCACCCTTCTGCGTTCACTCGGCCTGGGCAAAGCTGTGATGGTTTCCGAAGTCGGATCGTTCACCGAATTCCCGGATGACGTCTGCCTCAAAGTGCCCGTGGATGCTGGCGAAGAAGAACTTATCTTCGAATACTTGAATCTCCTTATGTCGCGGCCGGAGGTGGCGCGGGAACTGGGGGCCCGCGCGAAGGAATATGTGGCGCGCGAGTGCAGTTGGCCCGTTGTCGCCATGCGGTATGCGGAGTTCGTGAGGACGATCGCAGAAGGGTCGCCGCTTCCTGAGGAGGCCCGTGATCCGGCGCCGAGCCGCGGCCGTCAGGGAGCGTCTTCCGGGGCGGCGGCGGATCTTTCCGAATATCTTCGCGGCTGGGCGCAAGATGAAAACGGCGAGCGGTATCTCGAAACCCATCACACGCGGCTGGTGAAGACGCTCGAAATCACGCCCTCCGGCGGTTCCGGGGACCGTGTGCTCGAGATGGGCGCGTATCTGCAAATCACGCCCGCTCTTGGAACGCGCCTCGGTTATGGTGAAGTGCGTGGCTGTTACTATGGCAAATCGGGCCAGGTGAATCATCGCTCCGTTACGTCGAAAAGCGGCGAAACCTTCGAGTGCTGCGTTGATCTCTTCGACGCGGAGAAAGATCCTTATCCTTATCCCGACGAGCACTACACCACCGTGCTCTGCTGCGAGCTACTGGAGCACCTCTTCAACGATCCGATGCACCTGATGAGCGAAGTCAACCGCATTCTGAAACCGGGCGGGCATCTTGTGCTGACCACGCCGAACGTCGCCAGTTTGCGGGGGATCTCGGCGATTCTGCAGGGTTATCACCCAGGCTTTTTCCCGGCATATTTGCGGCCTTCCGCGTCGGGCGAGGAAGATGCCCGGCACAACCGGGAATATACGCCCCGCGAGATCCGGCGATTGTTCGAAGATTCGGGATTCGAAGTGACCCTGCTCGAGACCGGCGAATTCCGCGATGCGCCGCACCCGGAGTTCGGCTGGGTGCAAAACCTCCTGAAACGATATTGGCTGGAGACGGACCTCCGCGGCGACGGGATCTACGCCGTGGGCCGGAAGACCGGGCCCGTTCAGGAGCGCTATCCAGGGTGGCTGTATTCATGAGCGCCACGTACCTGGAACCTAAGCTCGACTTGGATGCCGCGCGCCGCTCCGCGCATGTGGAGTTCGCGGTCCGCAACAATTCGGGCGAAACGTGGCGGCAGTCCGAAGGTTTTCGCGTGGGCTACCATCTGTTCGACGCCGAGACCGGCACCCTGATCGTCGATGGCGCGCGGGTGGCCCTGGAGAGCGATCTGGCGCCCGGCCAATCTGCGAAGCTGCGCTTGGATTTCGATCTTCCCCCGGAGAACGGCCGCTATCAGGTGATGCTCTCCCCCATGCGCGAAAACGTCTGCTGGTATTACGACCGCGGCTGGCCGTTTTTGTTGCTGGAGAGCGAGACACTGGGCGGCGCCGCCCGCCTGCTGCGGATGCGCGTCGCAACACGCCGGACGTTGCGGCGCGAGCAGACGCTGCGATCCATCGGGCGCGCCTTTGTTTATCCGGTAATCACACTCTGGCGCAATCGCGGGCTGATTCGAGCGATGGTGCGGCGCGACATCCTGGGACGGTACCGCGGCTCCTTTGGCGGCATCTTCTGGACGGTGATCAATCCGCTGCTGCTGATGCTCACGTACTTCTTCGTGTTCGGCGTCGTGCTGCGAACCCGGTTCGGAGCGGACCAGAGCCGCTCCAGTTTTGCGCTCTATTTTCTAGCCGGTATGCTGCCGTGGCTCGCATTCAGCGAAGCGGCGGGCCGCTCCGCAGGCGTCATCTGGGAGCACCGGAATTTCGTCAAGAAACTGGTATTCGCGGTGGAAACGCTGCCGGCGAACCTGGTGGCGGCCGGTTTGGTTAGCGAGTTCTTCGCTATCGTCTTGTTCTGCGTCTTCTTGTTCGCCATTCGCGGCAGCGTCCCATTGACCATCGCCTGGCTGCCGCTTCTGGTGATACCGCAAATCTTGTTTACCGCCGGCGTGAGCTGGTTTCTGGCGGCATTGGGTGTATTCGTGCGCGACCTCGGCCAGGTGATCGGCTTTCTGCTCACGTTATGGTTCTTCCTGACGCCGATCTGCTATCCAGAATCGTCCTTGCCGGCGGATTTGGCCCCTCTCTTTACCAAGAACCCGATTTACGTGCTGGTGCACGAATACAGAGCGATCTTATTAGAGAACCACGCGCCCGACTTCACCGCCTTATGGAAACTCTGGCTGGTCGCTGCCGCCGCGTTCGTCCTGGGCCACGCTTGGTTCTACAAGCTTCGAAAATCATTTCCGGATATCGTGTAAACTTTGCTAGCCAAAATCACAGCCGCGCTCGTCGCCTATGGTCCCTGGGGTGTTCTTCTGATCGGCTTCGTCGATTCGCTCGGTATTCCCCTGCCCGCCACCATGGACCTCATTTTGATCCTGATCACGGTCAAAGCTCCGGAACGCGCGTATTTCACCGCGCTGATGGCGGTGCTGGGCTCCCTCGGCGGGAACCTCGCGCTCTTTCTGGGCGTGCGTCACGGATCAAAACTGTTCATCAAGACGGTGCCGGAACCGGGAAAGCCGCAGAAATTTCGGAAATGGTTTCGCCGCTATGGCCTGGCCACGGTGTTCGTTCCCGCGGTGGTGCCCGTACTGCCCTTGCCGCTAAAAGTCTTCGTAGCCTCGGCTGGCTACTTGCACACGCCGGTGAGCCGGTTCTTCTGGGTCATCCTGCTGGCTCGGGTGCTGCGATATTTCGGCGAGGCTTATCTCGGAATCCGGCTGGGCGCCGACGCCCAATCTTATCTCATCCGGAATGCCTGGACGCTGGTCGGAATCGCAATCGCCGCTGTGGCCGCGTTGCTCATTCTGTTCCGCTGGAGCGAACGTAGCCGCAATTCCGCGGAGAACCTGTAAGTGGCGCCGGAAACGATCTCGTCGATCGTGCTGGCCGCCTGCTGGATCGCATGGGCGTACCCGTTTGCCTTCCGGGCTCCGCACACGCAGAGACGCGAATCGATCACTGTGACCGGACCGACGCGCGTGGGCCTTCTGCTGGAAGCGGGCGCGGTTTTTCTGGCTTTTGTCCGCACTTCCAGTCTTCGCGCGGATCCGGCCGCCTTGCTCATCGCTCTAATTTTCGGCACCACTGGCGCAGTCCTGGCGTGGACCGCCGTCACGCACCTTGGCAAACAATTCCGTGTACACGCGGGTCTGTATGCGGATCACGAACTGGTGCGCACCGGGCCGTACGCGATCGTCCGGCATCCAATTTACGCCTCGGTGCTGGCTCTGCTTGTGACCACGATGGTGCTGCGCACGCCCTGGCCGCGTGCGCTCATTTGCCTGGCTGTATTCGTGGTCGGCACGGAAATTCGCGTTCGGAGCGAAGACCGCCTGCTGGCGTCGCGGTTCGGGGAGCAGTTCGCGGACTACAAACGAAAAGTGCCGGCTTACGTGCCGTTTGTGCGGTAACGCCGGCGCCTTACGAGCTGATCGCGTCCGCGGCCCGCTTACCCATCCGGATGCAATCGGGAATGCCAATGCCTTCGTACGCATTTCCGGCCAGATGCAGTCCCGGAATGGCCTTAACACGCGCTTCGATTTCCGCCACCCGTTGCGGATGGCCCACCGTATACTGGGCCATCGAACTCGGCCAGCGGAAAATGCGCACGAACTTCGGCTGCGCCCGGAAGCCGGCGATCTGCTGAAGCTCTTCGAGCACCGCCGCGGTTATGGTGGCGTCGGATTCATCCAGTACCGCGGCGTTGTCCGTGCCCCCTAGGAAACAGCGCGCCACCACTGCACCTTCGGGCACCCGGTATGGGAATTTCGCGCCCACCCACGTGCAAGCCATCAATCGCCGCCGCTCTTTTTTGGGCACCAGGAATCCGTGGCCTTCCGGAAGTCGCGGGAAATCGGCGGCGGTGAAACTTAACGCGACGGTCATCGACGAGCTGTAGGCAATCGTGCCGAGCAACCCCGCCAGGCGGGCATCGACGCCGGTGAGCAGCAGTGCGCCGCTATGCGCTTCGCAAGCGATCACCACGTGTCCGGCATCCAGCCAGCCGCCGTCCAGCCGCACGCGGAAGCCGTCCCCGGCGCGTTCCACCGCCTGCGCGCGCGCCTGCCGTACTTCCACTTTTCCGTCGATCGACTGGGTCAGCGCGTCGATCATTTGTCCGAGCCCGCCCTTCAGGGTGCGGAACAGCGGTGCCGGCGCGCCGTGATTATTGGTAGCCTTGGCGCGTTCGGCGAGCACGCCGCGCGTCAGGCTTCCGTATTGGCGTGACAGGGTCACGAAGCGTGGTAAGACCGCGGTCACACTCAGGTCCCGCGGGTTGCCCCCGTAGATTCCCGAAAGCAGAGGCTCGGCGAGATAGTCCACCGCTTCCGCTCCATAATGTTCCTCGATAAATTCGGCCACCGATTCGTCGCGGTCATGCGGTTTGGGAGCGCGCAGCAGTTCCAGGCCCATTCGCACCTTGGTACTCCAACTCAGCAGGCCCGTGGTCACTAGCGGCATGATGCGGGTGGGCACCATCATCATCAGGCCTTCCGGCAAGGGAACCAGCTTGCCATGCTTCCACACGAACGTCTTGCGCGAATAATCGTTGGAGCCGATCACGTTGTCCACCAGCCCCAACTCGCGGATCAGCTCTAGCGCCGCGGGTTTGGCGGAGATGAAGCTGTCCGGTCCTGCTTCGATGGTGCAGCCATCCACGTGTTCGGTCTGGATGACGCCGCCCAACCGGGAGCGCGATTCGATAATGGTGGAGCCGGTGCCCCGCTTCGCCAGGTAGTATGCCGTGGAAAGTCCTGAAATGCCGCCACCGATGATGACTACGCCAGGCATGTCATGACAAGCAACGCCGGGCCACTTCCGCCAGCGCGGCAATGAATGTCGGAGAGTCGTTCAACGTCTCCGGCCGGCTCAACGAGATGCCGCGCTCGGCGGCATACCCACGGAAGAGGATATCAATATCGTACAGGATTTCGACGTGGTCGCAGACAAAACCAATCGGATCGACTACCACCTCGCGCACGCCGTCGGCGGCGTATCGGTCGAGCATCGATTCCACCGTCGGGCCGAGCCACTTGTCGCCGGTCATTCCCTGGCTCTGGTATGCGAAGTCCCAATTCACGAGTTCCAGCCGGTTCGCAACGGCCGCGGCGGTGGCGCGCGCCTCGCGATCGTACGGGTCGCCGCTGGCCAGGATCTTTTCCGGCAGCGAATGTGCCGTGAACAGCACCCGTGGGGCAGGTCTCCGCCCTGCCAGCCATGCGAGCTTTTCCGCGAACGCCTCAATCAGCAGCGGCTCGTCGTGGAACGTCGTGGCCCAGAGAATTTCGGCGGTGACACCCGCCGCCGCCTTGGCCTCCTCAGTGCGTTTGATGTAGAGGCCGACACTCAGATCGGAGTACTGCGGGGCCAGGCAGATTGCGGCCAGCCGCTCGATGCCGGCTTCCTTGATCTGCGGCATCACGTCGGCGATGAACGGCTTCCAGTTGCGCATTCCGAAGAATACGGGAAGTCCCGTTCGCGCCGAGAGCGCCTCGGCTTGGCGGCGCGTCCACATCAGCAGGGGCGAACTGCCGCCGATTTCCGCGTACCGGTGCCGCACTTCTTCCACAACTTGGGCAGACCCCGGACGCCCCCCTCGCACATAGTTGAGATAGCTTTCGACGTCCTCGACCCGCTCCGGCGCCCCATGGGCCAGGAGCAGGATTCCCTGCTTCATGGACGGAATTCGCGGACCATTTCCACCACGGCCTTAACGTTCTCGACCGGTGTTTCCGGCAGGATGCCGTGTCCGAGATTAAAGATATGGCCGGGACGGCTGCCGGTGCGTTTGAGCAGCTCCTGCACCTTGGTGCGCAGTTCGGGAAGCGGTGCAAACAGCGCCACCGGGTCGAGATTGCCCTGGATTGCCGAGCGGTAGCTGATATCCATCCAAGCCTGGTCGATATTGATGCGCCAGTCGACTCCCATGACGTCGCCCCCGGCGGCATGCAGTTCCTTGAAAAAGCCGGAAGCGCCTGTGCCGAAGTGAATCACTGGAACGCCGGTGGAGCGAATGCGCTCGATCAAAGCGCGGGAGTACGGCGCGGCGAAGCGCACGTAGTCGTCGGA
>CAZKQQ010000173.1:0-14718 GCA_964554945.1 uncultured Solibacteraceae bacterium
GTCAGCTCCGCTTCGGTGTATTGATACGGGCTGATAAAAGCGCCATTGCGCAGCGAATCGCGGCCGGTCTCGTAGATCTTAATGAAGTCCGCACCTTCTTTAAACTGCTGGCGCATGACCGTAATCAGTTCCGGTGCATTGTTGGCGTAAGTGGCATTCGAGAAGATATGCTGCTCGGGATTGTAGGTAACGGCGTCTTCGTGACCGCCGAGAATACTGATGGCGTTGCCGCTGATGCGCAGCCGCGGGCCGGGGATGAGTCCCTTATTGATCGCGTTGCGGACCGCTGTGTCGGCCGAACCTGCACCCTCGGTGCCCATGTCGCGCTCGGCCGTGAACCCAGCCATCAGATCATCCTTCGCGGCAAGCACGGCTGATATTGTGCGCTGGGGCACCGACTCCTGAATAGTCTGAAGATCTTCCGCGCCCGGGTGCAAGAACAGATGAACGTGCGCATCGATCAGGCCGGGCATGAGGGTGCGGTCGCCGAGATCGATGGTTTCGGCCCCCGCTTCGTGGGTGACGCTCGAGCCGACTTCGACAATGCGCTCGCCTCGCACCAGGATCTCCCCCGGTGAGATTATTTTTCCGGAATCGATTTCGAGTACGCGGGCAGCGTGAAGTATGACCGGGCGCGCCGGTATTTGAGCGAATAGTGCAATGCATCCGGCTGACAAAAACGCCAGGTTACGCATATTGGTAGTTTAACTGCTTAGCGCTGCCAGGAAACCGCTTGGGACTATCGCATCCGCGCCATCGCCATCGGCGGCGCAATGTCCTCGGCGCCTTTTCGCGTTAGTCCACCACAGAAGCCGCCACCGTCCGAGAGCGGTATCTACGCCCCTCCCGACACAAACGCTACTGGAGAATCGATGAGCTTGGTCGCGTCCGTCCCTCGATCCACCACCACTCCGAAGAACGGCGACATCATCTCTTCCCAAGTCATCTGCCCGTAATACACCGTCTTATTCGGATTGGGATTGAACTTATTGTTCACGGAATTGTCGTAGTGCGCGTCCACGTGCAGCTTGGTTCCCTTGGGCACATGGATCGAAAGGTCGTACCCGAGCTGCCAGTTGAAATCGTACCGCGGTACATCTAGGATCACCTGCTTCCGCCCGTCCGGGTATTCCAGCGTCCAGGTCGTATCCTTTCCCCGCACGTGCATGTGCGGCATCAGGTATACCAGTTCGACGTCTTGCCGGAAAGTAGCTTCCGCCGCCGGGCTCGCCCAGTTGGGCGTATTCGGCGGAATTGCGAAGTTCTTCGGGTCCGTCGGCGCAGATATCAAAAGCGAGACGTACCGGCGCGGTGGCGGCTCCTTGGCCACGGTGAACCCAAGCTTCACATGGTCCGTGGTGGCAGTCCCGTTCGGCGTGTAATGAACGTTGAACACCACGTCGTAGCCGACCGGAATCAGCTTTGCCGCGCGCAGCGGCCGGTAATCGGCGGCGGCGTTTCCGGGCAGATAGCAATCCTGCGCGCTGCCGCCCGGGCTTCCGCTCTCCTCGAAAATGGCGGCTGCACTGGGATCCGGATTTTCGCGACCCTGCCCGCGTCCCACGAACGTCGGCCCTTTCTCGGGAATCGCTGCGCCCTCTTCGTCCCGCGACAGATTGGCCCAGACGCCGTGGCCGTATTCCACGTTGGGCCGGTGCGGCGTGTACCCGATGCAGATGTGATGCGCCACCTCCGGATGCTCCGGCCTGATCTGCACCGACGTCACCCACGTGTCCTTCGTGAAGCCCGTCGGCATGATGACAGTAATCCACTCGACAACATTGTTCTTCGGACTTGCCGGAACCTCTGTGACCGGTCCGTCGATAATGATATCCGGCTGAATCACCCAGCCTTCCGGCCACCGCACGGCGGCCGGTGCGTCTTTTGGGTCGCCTTCGGCGGCTCCGCTGTCAGCCCATCTCGCGATCGTCTCAATCTCACCTGGCTTCAGAGAGCGATCGTTCAGATAAGGTCCATAATGCGCATCCGCGGACCATGGCGGCATCTTCTTCGTAACCACGGCGGCCTTCATGGCCTTCGCCCAGGGTCGCGTGCTCTGGTAGGTGAGAAACGACATCGGCGCCATCTGGCCCGGCCGGTGGCAGCCCTGGCAATTCTTCTGCAAAATCGGAAGCACGTCCTTGTTGAAGGTCACCGGTCCGGATGCAGTTTCGTCCGCCGCCCAAACCAAACCGCTGGCCAGCAAGCCGGCAAGCATGATTTGCAATCGCATCGTCTCCTCCTACTGTTTCAAGCCGCCCATCTGCACTTCAAAGCCGTCCGGATCGAGGATATGTAGGCTGGTCTTGGTATCGCCCTGGACGATCTTCAGTCCCCGGCGCTTCAGCTCGGCCGCGACTTCTTCTTTCTCCTGGTCCCAATTCGCGAGGGTGTACGCGATGTGATCCACTTTCGGCGCGGGCTGCCGGTTGCGCACGATCAGTATGTTATTGCCGAAGTTCAGCCGGCACTGCTTGCCATCATCGTCGGAAACCTTCATCCCGAACAGACCCGCGTAGAAATCGCGAGTCCGCGCGTAATCGGTCACCTGATACGACACGTGGTTGAAGTTGGTGGCGTTGAGCACCTTGCCCTCGGCCGCCGCTGCCGGCGTGCCGCTGACGGCAGTTGCTGCCGTCGCCGCCACAGTCAGGCTCTGGATGAGCTGCCGCCGCGTGAGTTTCCCTTGTTCGAACTCGTGAACGAGCTTTGCGATGACGTGTTCCATGGCTTTCCTCCTTCGGAAACGCGCCGGGCTGCATCAGGGCTCCCGGTTGGCATATAAGTATATATCTCCCGATCGCCGGTGACCTCCCTAGCGCTTATCCACTACGATCGCGCCGCCCTTGATCACCACTTTTGTGTTTAGCATGTTCCAGTAACCATCGAGCGGATTGCCGTCCAGCAGGATGAGATCGGCGAGCTTGCCCGGCTCCAGCGTTCCGAGTTGATCGCTCATCTGGATATATGACGCCGTGTTCGGCCCCATCAGTTTGACGATGTCCTGCATCGAGAACATCAGGTTGAGCGACTTCAGTTCATGCTCCAGCCCGGCTTTGGGGTCATAGTTGGTATCGGTGCCGTATCCGTATATGACCCCGGCGTCCCACGACGTCCGCGCGTTCACCGCTTTGTATCCCGCCTCCTGCCCTCGGCCATCTCCATCGAGAATCGACTCGGGCCACGGTTTTCCATCGCGGAATCGCGGCTTGTTGTCATTCGCAAACACCCCGAACACCGGCACGCCGAACCCGATGGTCGATAACTGCTTGACCCCTGCTGACGCCACTTTCTTCGCATCATCGAAGCTCAGCCACCCGAAATGCGGCGTGTGTACCAGCAGCGGCACTCCCGCATCGACAGCCGCCATCATCGCCTGCGGGCTTACCGCGTGGACCTGCACCAGTACGCCCACTTTCTTTGACTCGTCCAATATGGCGCGCAGTGTCTCCATTTCTTTGGTGGAAGGTCCCGGCTTGGGAGTCAGCGCAATCTCACCGGTAAATCTGATTCCCTGCGCGGCCATCTTGCGCACCTCCGTTCGCGCTTCCTCCGGAGTGAGCGTCAGCCTGACCGATCCGGTTGGAATGATGCGCGGCCCGTTGATGATGCCCTTCTCGATGTGCTCGCGGAGCGTCAGGTTGCCGTCCGCGGGACCGCCACCGGACAGGATGGTCGTATATCCCGCCTCGAGAAGTTGCTGCATTTGCTCCTTCTCGTTCGGCCCTGTGTTGATGTGCCGGTGCGCGTCAATATACCCCGGCATCGCCGACATGCCGTGGGCATCGATGGTCTGCAACCCCTGCGTGTTCGCCGCGCCTGCCGAAACGGAGGCAATCTTGCCGGCCCGCACGATCACGGTGCCGGAATTGATCACGGTGCTATTACCGACAATCACTCGCGCGTTAGTGATCGCCAGATTCTGAGCGGCCAGCTGGCCGGCAAGGAAACAAAAGGTAAGTAGTCTTCTCATAATTCCAGCCGCCCATCATATCGCTCCCAGGATGGCTCCGCCGGATGCGGCGCGGAGAGTTTCGGAAACTGCTCAACAAGCCGCCCTCGAAGTGTACTTGTCCGGGCCGCGCCTGCGCCCGGCCTCACCGCCGGTACTTCGGATGCTTGCGCAGCGCCTTATGTAGCGCCTTCCAGCGTTGCTTCTGCGCTCTCAATGCATGCGCGTCTTGCTGCAGAGCGTGGTAGCGCACTTCGCCTTGCAGCTTCCGGTAGCTTTGCCAGCGCGCGACATCGAGCGCGCCGCTCTCGATCGCTTCCCGCACTCCGCATCCCGGCTCATCGCCGTGGGCGCAGTCTGCGAAACGGCACAGCTGCCCCAGCGCGGCGATATCCTCGAACGTTTCATCGAGCGTCTCCTCGCTGGCCCAGAGCTGCAGTTCCCGCATTCCCGGGTTGTCGATGATCGCTCCGCCTCCCGGCAGCGCCAGCAGCATCCGGCTGGTCGTCGTATGCCGGCCGCGTGAGTCCGTCGCTCGCACTGCACCCGTCTCCTGCCGCTGCATGCCGAGAAGCCCGTTCGCGATCGTCGATTTCCCGACGCCCGACGATCCCAGAAATACGACTGTCTGCCCCCTCGCGATAGGTGCCAGCGGTTTCACGCTCTCCTGAGCGCTCAGCGCCACCACTCGCCCGCCGCCCGCGATTCGCGTCACCGCCTCGATCGCCTCTGCAGCCGAGTCGCTGAGATCCGCTTTGTTCAACACGACTACCGGCTCGGCGCCGCTCGCCCGCGCGAGCACCAGGTAGCGTTCGATCCGCCGCAGGTTGAAGTCGCGGTCCAATCCGCAAACGATCAGCGCGACGTCGATATTGGCCGCGATCACCTGTTCCGCCGTGGCCCGCCCTGCCGCGCGCCGCGAGAATTGAGTGCTTCGCGGCAGCACCGCTTCGATGAGAACTAATTCCGCATCGGCCCGCCGCGCCACCACCCAATCGCCGGTCGCCGGCAGCGCCTCCTGCCACCGCAGCTTTCCTGATGGCACGGCCTCGCATTCGGCCGCCTCTAACAACACTCGATATTGTTCGTGCGACGCAAACGAAATCCGCCCCAGTTCCGTTCCCGCCGTCGCGTGGGACCGGAACAACTCGCGGACTCGCGCGTCCGCTCCAATCTCTTCCAAAAACATTTCTGTTCGCTCCAAAAGACACACGTCACCTCGGGCTTAATGAGTCGTCTTGAAAGGCGCAACCCGCGCCTTTAGCGAACAGTCATAGGCAAGCTACTTTTATATCACGCGCTCGCTACCGTCTTCAGCAGCCCCAGCGGATCTCCTCCCTGGTAGCCCGGGAAGACTTGCGAAAGGTCTTTCGTTCCCAGGTGCCCTGCCACGAGTTCCCCCAGCACGGCGCGAAAGTCGGTGGTCACGGCCAAATCGCGCCCTTCATAGAGCTGTTCTTTCTCCAGTCCCGGCCAGTTCCCGTAAACCTTCCCGCCAGCTACCGGGCCGCCCAGCACGAACATCACGTCTCCGTGACCGTGGTCTGTGCCGTTGTTTCCGTTCTCCTGCGCGGTGCGGCCGAACTCCGACATCGTTACCAGTACGATGTCGTCCATCCGGTCGCCCATGTCCGTGCAGAACGCCGCCAGCGCCGTGCCGAACTGCCGCAGCACGTTATTCATCTGCAGCGGTTCATTTTGATGATGGTCCCAGCCACCGATCTCCGCGAACGCCGCTTCGACACCCGCGTCGGCCTTGATCAACCGCGCGATCTGCTGCAAGCTGCGCCCCAGTTCTCCCGCTGGCCCATACTGCGCGCCGCCCGAAGGATTGTACGGTGTCTTGCTGAGCGATTGAATCATCCTCGTCGCGGCGAACGCATCCTTGCCCGCGCCTCCGAGTTGTCTGTCGCGAGAGTTCGCATACATGCTCTCGATAATTGCTGCCGTTCCGTCATCGGTACGAAACTGCTGCACGTCATTGACTGCGATCGCCGAATGGTCGCCTTGCAGGATGCGCGGCAGGCTGGCGCCGATGGAAATGGCGCGCAGCGGTGAGGTATCGGGCCCCGCCGGAGGCAGCGCCCGGTTCAGCCATCCGTCCCGCTTCAAACCCGGCGTGCCCGATTCCATGTAATCCTGCGCGTCAAAATGCGACCGTGACGGATCCGGCGAGCCGGTGGCCTCCACAATCGCCAGCATCTTTTTGTCCCACAGCGCCTTCAATGGTTGCAGCGCCTGGTTCAGCCCGAAAAATCCATTCAGGTCGATCGCGCCAATAAACCCGTTCCCCGAAGTCGGGGCCTGAATCCCCAGTGCCGGACGCAGCTCGTAGTAACGCTTCTCCCCGAACGGCACCACGATGTTTAATCCATCCGCCGCCCCGCGTTGAAAAATCGCCACCAGGATTTTGCGTTTGCCGGGAGCGGCTGCCGCCGCGCGCGTTAACCATAGAGGTGCGGCGCCCGCTCCGGCCATCACCATCGCCGAGTCCCGCAAAAAAATCCGCCTCGTCAGCATGTCGCTACCTCCTCTGAAATTCCGGCGCGCTGAGAATTAGTCCCGCGATCAGTCCCGGCTCCGGCTGCTTTCCCTGCAAGCCCTTCTGGATGGCCGTCAGTGTCTCTTCCGAGATGTCGCAATGCAGTAATTCGCGTGCGATCTCGGCGGCGTCTTTCCCCTGCAACCGCGAACTGTCCACCTTCACGCCCGGCACTTGCCCCTTCATTAGCGCCTGGGCGAAATTCACCCGTGCCAATACGTTCGCTGTGCTCAGCCATGCCTCCGCCGTATCCTTATAACCGGTGGGCGGCTCCTTCGCATACAGCGGCTCGCCCATCTCGGCTACACGCTGCGCCAGAATGAACGTATCCAGCGTCTCCGCGTTTAATCCGCGCACCGCGCTCACCACCATTTCCAGCGGCGATTTCACCTTTGCCTGCCACGCGCCCTCCGAAAAAAATTCCCGCGACGTGAACATCGCTTCCAGCACTGCCCGGATGTCGCCATCCGTCTTGGTGAACGTGCGCGCCATCCGGTCGACCAGCGCCGCCGGCGGATCGTCGGCCACGAAGCGCCGCGCCAGCTTCATCGAGATGAACCGCGCCGTGGATGGATGATGCGCCAGGATGTCGATCACCTGAAGCCCGTCCTGCTCGCCGCCACCCGCCGCGATCTTGTGCCCCAACACCGCCTTCTCTCCGTCATCGTGCATGAATGACGCGTAGACGAACTCCGGTTTCTGGTTTGGCTGCCGGATGGTCCATCCCGTGAAGCAGCGTGCTACCGCGATCACGTCCTGCTGCGTGTATCCGCCGTTCACACCCAACGTGTGTAGCTCCATTACTTCGCGCCCGTAGTTCTCATTCAATCCGTGTGCCTGTCGCAGTTGCGGTGGTTGCGGTCCCGACGCAAATGGCCCGATCTGGAACAAGTCGCTCCCCATCGACTCCCAGTTGTCCAGAAAGTACAGCATCGCCGGATGACGCGCCGTCGCCAGCAGCAGGTCTTTAAATTTGCCCAGCACATGAGGCCGGATCGCTTCCCGCTCATAGCTTGCCAGCAACGCCCGGTTCTGCCCCTTGGCATCGAACACATTGAAGTGGTTAAACCAGAAGTCCGTCAGGACTTCTTCCAACTGGTGGTTGGAGTAGATCGCGCGAAACATCTTTGCTTCGCGTAAGTCCCCCATCACCACTTGCTGCGGCTGGCGCAGCATTTCTCCCATGCGCCGCAGTTCCGGCCGGTCGGCCAGGGCAGGCGGCGGTAATGCCGCTGCCACCTGCTTCAGCTTGGCGACATCCAGCGATGCGAACAGCGCCGTCCGCTCTTCCGCGGTTCCATGGGTCACGATCTCCACTTGCTTTGCATCCAGCAAATCCGTCAGCGGCGGCCGCAGCCGCCGCATTTCCATTCGCTGGTCTTCTTGCTGTTTCTTCCGCGCCGCCTCCTGTTGTTCTTTCAGGTCGGGCAGGCCTTCCATAACATTCGGTGGCAGGATTGCCAGCACGCGCATCCGCTTTTCCGCATCCAACCCAAGAATCGTCGCCCGGCGCTCCTCCGCTGTCCCGTTGAATACCTTTCGGACCTGGTCTCCCTTCAGCAGTTCATTGATCGGCGCCGGCCGGATCAACCCCGGTGGAAACGGCGGATAGTATGCCTTGAGAATGTCCCCGGGTTCCATCCGGAGGCTCTCCAGCGGTTTCAATCTGGTTTCGAGTACAGGGTTTTCCGGAATTCGCTCGGGATGCAATTGGAGTTCAATCCACTTCTCCACGCCCAGCTTCCGGACTTCTTCGTAATCGCCCGGCCGTGCGCCGAACGTCAGCCGGTTGAGAGCCTGCTGGATCCGTCGTTCGCCGGAGAGTTTACTCGCGAAACGTCCGCCGGAGTTATGACTGGCGGACGCCCCATATGCGGTGAGCGTCGCGGCCGCCGCGGCCAGAAGCAAGCGTTTGTTTGGCACGCCGTACCTCCGTAAGGGCTCAGTTGGCGTTCAGTATACAGCCGTTGGACGCCCGAATCCCGGATTCCGTGTACATGGAAGTAGCCCCCTGAAGCAACGTAAAGTTCTGCACGTTTTCCGATTCCAGCGCTCCCGCCGGCCAGGCGGAGCATCGGACAATAGAGCTATGAGACTCTCCCGGCTCCTGCTTGCGGTCGTACTGACCATTTTTCTGCCTGCGCTGACGATCGCCCAAGCCTCGAAAACCACCGCGTCGGATACGAAGAAGACCCAGGCGAAAAAGCCGAGCCCCACCGGCGACCTGATCGACATCAACTCCGCTTCCGCCGACCAGCTCAAAGAGCTCCCCGGGATCGGCGACGCCTATTCAAAGAAGATCATTGAGGGCCGCCCCTACGCCAACAAGACGCAGTTGGTTTCGCGCAAGATCATTACGCAAACCACCTACAGCAAGATCAAGGATCGGATCATCGCAAAACAGAAGTAACGCCTCGGCCCGTCCGGGTTCCCGCTGGACAGTGATAGAATTCCTGCCATGTCCAGCCAATTCCTTGCGCGCCTCCTGATTTCCGCCGTATTCTCCTTGTCGGCATTCAGCCAAAGCAAATCCCCGGTCGCCGCGTCTAAAATCAGCCCCGCCGTCTCCACCTCCACGGACGCCGCGGAAGTGCTCGCCTTCGAGCGAGGCATGGAAGCAGCCGTAGTGCGTGGCGACGTCGCTTACGTCGGGCGCGTCAGCGCCCCCGACCTCTCCTTCACGCACGGGGACGCCTGGACCACCGGCGGCAAGCCGCTCGGCGTCGACAATCGCGAGTCCTTCCTCAAACGCGTCGAAAACAAGCAGTACAACGTGCGCGACCTCGATTCCGTCAAAGTCGAAATGCACGGGGACATCGCCATTACCTACGGCCGCTATATCGCCCAGAACCGAACGGGCAACCCGAATCAATCCTGGTTCTCCGTCTGGTTCGAGCGTGTCTACGCCAAGCGTGACGGCCACTGGCTGTATGTCTCTCACCGGACCGTCCATGGACCCACCTACGGCCCGGACCGCCAGTCCGTCAGTGAAAAGTAAGGCAGCGGCGGCTGTGCCCGGATCGACGCATCTATTTCCCGGCTCCGGCGTTCTTCATCTTCAACTGGTATTCCGGGTACATCGTTTCCGCGCCGCCCAGCGCCGCATCTACGGGAATATGATGTTTCTCGGCAAACTCGCTCCGGAACGGATTCTCGCCAGGCAGGTAGTGCGGCACTTTTCCTTCGGGACGGTTCGCAATCTCCACCACGGATTCGCACGGATATAGCCAGTTCAGCCCCTCGGCCACCATCAGCCGGAACACCTGAGTTCTGACGAAAGGCTCCGTCAGATACACCGGGTCGCTCACAATGCTCACGTGCGTCATGTAATCGCCGTTCCGGATGAAGTGCTCCACCAGCGTCGCTCGGTCGCTCTCCGGCAGGCCGTTGCGCCGCAGTTCACCCTGTTTCATATGCGTGGTGTACACGGTGAGCATGTTGCCTTCCCACTTCCCGGTGGAAAACCCCATCCAGGTGTGAGCCGCGTTCGGGGAAGGATGCCGACGATTATCCATCCAGATTGTGCGGCTCTGCTCATACGTGCTGATGTACTGCTGGATCGCGATGACGCTCTGCGACTGCGGATCGCGCTCTTCCCAGATGCGGAGGTTGAGCGGCCCGCCATAAATATAGGGAGCCACGTGGACCTGGCACTGGTGCTCCGGCAGGGTCAGGCGCGACGGATCCCAGGCCAGCGCCCACGCGCGCGCGCCATCGGTAATGGGCACGCCGTAATATTCGCCGATCGCCGGATTGCCCGTGCTCTCCTCATGCGGCACCGGCGCCCAGTTGCCCGTCAGATCGATCCCCTGCGACGAGTTGAAGGATCCGGCAAACTGGCCGAACACCGGGACAGCGAGCAGCAACGAGCTGAGTATCTTTTTCATCTGCCTTGTGCGCGATTCGGGACAAATATATCATGCCTGACGGCCTCCCAACTCCGATGCAATATCATAGTGGTTAGAGCTTTATGAAGAGAATCTGCGTAATCGCGCTTGGGCTTATCCCCACGGCGTTCGCTCAGGCCCCTGCATCGAATCCGAGTGATCCGCCGCTGCACCCGTCCTTCGGATTGCAGGATCCGTCCGTTCTCAAGCGGGCGGAGCAGAGCAAGCCCGTGCTGGGAAAAGCGGGTCCCGCTCCGCGGCTTGCCGACGGCAAGCCCGATCTCACCGGTCCATGGGAGCCCAACGCCATTCGGGAAAACGTCAATCTGAAGGCCGTGGGCATTGAGCCTCCGTTCACGCCCGAGGGCGAGGCGCTCTACAAAACCCGGCTGGCACGTCTGGGCAAGGACGACCCCGAAGCGCGTTGTCTCCCTCCGGGCGTTCCCCGGCTGACCACCACGCCGTATCCGTTCCGCTTCGTGCAGATGCCCAATTACATTGCCATTCTGTACGAAGGCGGCACCCACACCTGGCGCCAGATCTTTATGGACGGCCGCAAGTTCTCCCAATTTGCGGAGGACTTGTGGAATGGCGAATCCATCGGCCACTGGGAAGGAGATACGCTCGTTGTCGAAACTACCGGCTTCAACGACAAGACCTGGATCGACGCCGCCGGTGTGCCGCACTCGACCGGGCTCAAGGTGACCGAGCGCATCCACCGCCTGGATGCCGACAACATGGAGATCGTCAACACCGTGAATGATCCGGTGATGTACACCAAGCCCTGGTCGTTTACGACTTATCCTAAGCGCCTGAAAGGCGAGTTGCTCGAGTACATCTGCAACGAAAACGAAAAAGACGTCCAACACTTTCCCGGCAAGTAACGCCCGCGCAGTCTCGGTAAAAACTTCTTATAGAACGTAAATTCGGCGTACGGAGCCGCACATCCGTGCGTCCTCGCAGCTTTGGAGAAGAGATTGCATTAGCGAGGACGACCGCCGCCAGGTCGTGTAAAAAACGCAATTGGCGGAGGCGGTTCCAAGAGCAAGATAAGGAGTTAAACGATGACGGACAACATTCCTGTTCGACCAGAAGAAGAGATTCGCCGCCCAAAATCTCATTTATTTTTGATTCTCGGCACCATTGCCGTCCTTGGGGCGGGTGACGCATATTTCTTTAGCCACACCAGCAAGCTCGAAGGCCGTCTGAGTCAACTGGAAAGCTCGATGCACTCCGACCTCTCCGCCATGCAGGATCACTGGCAGACGTCCGCCGACTCTACGCAGAAGACGCTGGAAGCGCTGCGGGCGCAGCTCGCCGACGAACGCGGTCAGGCGATGCGCGCCGCCAGCCAGGCAACCCGCAGCGCGAGCCGTCACGCCGACGAACTCGCGAAGAAGATCGAAACCGAACAACAGCAGGTAGCCACCGCTCTCGGCGAAGTCAAGGAATCCGCGAACACGGCCAATGAGAAAGTCGCCGACGTGATGACGCACGTCACCTCCGTCGATTCGCAGGTGACGCAGGCGCGCTCGGATCTCGATAAGACCATTGCCGATCTGAAGAGCGTGCAGGGCGACATGGGTGTCCAGAGCGGGCTGATTGCGACCAACGGCAAGGAACTCGCGGCGCTGCGCGAATTAGGCGAACGCAACTACGTGGAGTTCGACCTCCGCAAGACCAACCAGCCGCAGCGCGTCGGCACGATCAATGTGATTCTCCGCAAGGCCGACCCCAAGCGCAACCGGTACACCGTGGATGTGATCGCCGACGACAAAAAGGTAGAGAAAAAAGACAAGTCCATCAATGAGCCCGTGCAGTTCTACCTCTCGCGCGCCCACCAGCCGTACGAAATCGTGGTCAATGAAGTAAAGAAAGATCAGATTGTCGGCTACCTGGCCGCGCCCAAAGTTTTGACTGCCTCCCGTTAGCGTTTCCCCTCCTGGGCGGGAGATCCCGAATGCCGGGTCTCCCGCCGTTTCTTGTGTCATCGCACACCTGGAATTACGGTATTGCTCGCGCCGGGCGCGGCTACTTCGTTTTCGGCGCAATCATTTCCGTGACGCGGCCTACGCTGGTATCGCCGGTGTAGAGGTTGCCCTGCTTGTCCCACGTCATGTAGTTGCTCTCGATGAACTGGCCGTCGCCGGTGCCCGAGCCGTTACCGGCCGCGCCGAGCACGTTGCCATTGCGGTCGATCTGCGATAGCTGGCCATCCTGGCCCGTGGCCACCCAGAGGTTACCGCCCGGGTCAAACGCGACCGCGCACATGAGGTTTCTCATCTGCACCGTTTTGACGAACTTGCCGTCGCCGGTGTAGACGACGAGACGACACTCCTCGCGGTCGCCCAGCCACACGTTGCCGTTCTGGGGATCGATTGCGAGGCCATGGACCATGCTGAATTTCCCTTGCCCGATACTGTTGCCATACCACTGGTTGAGGAACTTGCCGTTCTTGTCGAGGTGGATCACTCGCGCGGCGCCCACGTTGTTTTCGGGATCATCGGAATCGGCATCATTCGGGCTCTCGTTGGCGTGACCTTCGCCAATATAAATATCTCCGTCAGGAGCGAAGGCGATGTCCAGCGGCTGCCAGAGGAGCCGCTGGCTCTTAGCTTCGTTCCAATCTCCGCGTTTGCCTCTCACTCCAAGCGTCAGCAGAAGCTTGCCCGCGGGACTGAGTTTCATGATGGTGGCGCCGTCCGCATCACAGATCCAGACATTGTCCTCCGCGTCGACGGCCATGCCGTGCGCCTTCAATTGGTGGCCGATCACGTCGTCGCCGATCGTCCGCATGAGCTTGCGATCGGGGCCGAACTCAAATAGCTGAGGCTTCCCCGCGGGGTTGCGCTGGAACACCCACAGATTTCCCTTGGAATCGATCCGGACCGCCGACACCCCGCCGCCGCCCTGCGGCAAATCGATCGGATACGCATAGGTGTAACCCATGGTTTGTTTCCACTCGACGCGCTGTAACGTGGAGCGCGGGCCGTCGAAGCGGTTCCCGCAAACCGGGGAGTGACGGCAGGTGGCCGCCGGTTGAGGCACGGCCAGGGCGGTCTTGCAAGGCGCCGCGAGCTGGTCCGCATTCTGCGCGAGGCAAGCGCGCGCGGCCGGACCATTCTGGCCGGCACAGAATTTCGCAATCTCGGCGGAGCAGGCGGCCTGCAGCCCGCCGGCGGAGCCGCCGGTGGACAGAACCTGTCCGCCAGGACCAACCACGGCGCGCCCAACCGGATCGGGGGCCGACGCCTGCAGAAACCAATCCGGGGTTTGCGAAAATGCCGGCGCCGCAGCGAGAACTATGCCGAGCGCGAGCGTGGTAACGCCGCCGAGAGTGCGTCCGTTCATATCAACCTCCGCAGCACCGGGTTCGCCGTGAGAACCCAGTCATCATACATCGTCCTTCAGTTGTCCGTTGGAACCTTCTCCAGGTGTTCCACCGCGATGACATCGTACGGCCGCTTTTGCTTTTCCAGTTTGAGTCCGAGCCGGTCGATTGCGTCGATCACTGAGCCGCCGCCGGTCCCCTCGGTGCCGGGACCGTAATCCATCGCGAAGTCGTACGCCGCGGTGAGACCGGTCATGTCGACGGTGGGTGCCTCGATTCCCCAGTTCATGCCGCCTGGCGGCATGGCGGCATACATGCGGCTCAATTGCGTGAGCAGGTTCGCCAGGTCGCCCATCGTCATCCGATGGCAGATCCGATGGCCGCCACTCACGGTGACACAGCCCGAGGGGCTGGCGTCACCGGCTGCGGACTCCTGGATCCTCGGGCCGCCCTTCTTCGCGGTAAGGACGTAGACCGGAGTTTCTTTTTGCCCGCGGCGCACCTTGAGCTGGAAACGCGCAGCCAGCAGCGCCTGGAGCATTTCCGGAACCTGCTCGGCCGTGGCTCCGTCCGGCATCTTGGCCTGGACATCGAAACGCAAGGTGTTCATCCAATCGGGCCCCTCGATCTGGTCGGTGCGCACGCGGTACGCGGCGCCGATTAGGTCGGCGAAGGACCAACTACGGATCACCACGCGTCCCGGCTCGACGTTCATCCCGATTCCGCCGGAGCGGAGAAGCTCCATGGAGAACGGAGCGCCCGTGCGGATGGAAGCGACTTCAAAGGCGGGCCCCGGAGTCTGCGTCTGACCGGACAGCAGGCCACAGATGAACGGGACGAGGGCCCACTGCGTGCGCACAGGCTTCATGCATCCTAGTGTAGTCGCCGCGGGCGTTTTGTGGCTACGGAACAGGGACCCTCCCTTACGTTTGACGTACTGCATAAAAGCTAAGATCAGTTTCATTGGAATTCAAGATTCATGAGCGAAAGACTATCCGAGCGCACT
>CAZKQQ010000174.1:0-14652 GCA_964554945.1 uncultured Solibacteraceae bacterium
GTTGTCCTTCACCTTGGTGTCGTCGAAGAAATATCCTTCCACCCAGGTGCCCGGTGGGGTTTCGCGGGCCTTCGCGCGCAGCTTCTCGACAATGCTCGAGATCGTCACGAACTCCACTACGTAAGGATTGCCGACGAGCACGTCGTAAAGCAGCGTGTTGCCGGGGGCATGATTGTGGCAGTCGATAAATCCGGGCACGATGGTCATCTGCCGCGCGTCGAAGGTCTGCGTCGTCTTACCAATGAGTGCGCGGATCTCGGCGTTGCTGCCCACTGCGGTAAACCGCCCGGCTTTCACCGCGAATGCCTCCGCCTTCGGCGCGCCGGAATCGACCGTATACACCTTGGCATTGAAGACCACGAGATCAGGTTCGGACGTTTCGGCGGCCGCCGCGTTGCTTACCCATGGCCGGCCGGCGACACTGGCAATGCCCGCGCCGGTCAGACCGAGAAACCTTCTGCGGTTGTGACGGTGATCGGTCATAATCCCTCTACATTTAGCAGAACCAATGCCAAATAAGAATACCCCGCACTGCTTTTGCTGCAAGCGTGAGAAGAAGACGAGTTCGATTCGGTCTTCGACGGACGGGCCTGTCCTCGCTTCGTGCGCCAGATACTCGAACCGGAGTAGAATCATGTAAGTTTCGCCGTGTGAGGAAATCGATCGTGTCCACCATCCGAACCGCCGCTTTGATAGCAGTTGCCCTTGGCGCCAGTGCCCAGAACGCCCGCAAAATCGACGACGCTGCGCTGAAGAACGCCGAGAAGAGTCCTGACGAGTGGGTCAGCTACGGCTTCACACCCGGCGAGACGCGCTACAGCCCGCTCCAGCAGATCAACGCTTCGAACGTGGCGAAACTCGCGCCCGGGTGGTCTTATGAGGTCGGCCGCGGCGGCGGCGGTCAGGAAGCCACTCCGCTGTTCTGGAACGGCACGCTGTACAGCATCACCAACTGGAGCATCGTCTTCGCGGTCGACGCGCGCACCGGCAAAGAGAAGTGGCGCTGGGATCCCGAAGTCAACCAGGACAAGGTCCGCCCCAAGATCTGTTGCGGCGTGGTCCAGCGTGGTGTCGCGCTCTATCAGGGCCTGATCATTGCGCCCATCATCGACGGCCGCCTGGTGGCCCTTGACGCCGAGACCGGCAAGCCGGTCTGGGAATCGCGCGTCTCCTATGCCCAGGAAAATTACACCGTCACCATGGCGCCGCGCATCGCCAAGGGCAAAGTGATCATCGGCGTCGCCGGTTCAGAACTTCCCGTCCGCGGGTTCTTTGCGGCCTATGACGCCCTCACCGGCAAGTTCGCGTGGCGCTTTTACACCGTGCCCGGGGATCCATCCAAGCCTTTTGAAAATCCGGCCCTGAAGCAGGCTGCGGAAACCTGGTCGGGTGACTGGTGGAAACTCGGCGGCGGCGGCACCGTGTGGGACGGCATGGCCTACGACCCCGATGCCGACCTGCTTTACGTCGGCACTGGCAACGGCGGCCCGTGGCCCGAAGAGCTGCGTAAGTCCAAGGGCAAAGACAACCTCTACGTGTGCTCGATCCTCGCGGTGAAACCCGATACGGGCGAGCTCAAGTGGTATTTCCAGCCGGTGCCCGGCGACTCTTGGGATTACGACAGCGTGCAGCAGCTTCTGTTGGCTGACGTCACCATCAAAGGCGAGCCGCGCAAGGTCCTGATGCAGGCCAACAAAAACGGGTTCTATTATGTGCTCGATCGCGTCAGCGGTCAGTTCATCGCGGGCATTCCGTTCGCCCGCATCACTTGGGCCAGGGGCCTCGATGAACGGACCGGCCGGCCGTTCGTGAATCCCGAAGCGCACTACGGCGCCGAACCCATCACTATTTCCCCCGGCCCGGGCGGCGCGCACAATTGGTCGCCGATGTCGTTCAATCCCACTACCGGTCTCGTGTACGTCCCGACTTCCACCGTAAGCAGCTCGAATTTCGCGGTCGACACCGAATTCGTCTGGAAGCCGAATCAGAGCAATATCGGTGTGCGCCGCGGTACGCCGCCGAAGGATGGTAGCTTCGCGCAGCCCCCTCCGGCTAAACTGGCGCCGCCTCCCGCGATCGGTCCCGAACCGCCGCCCGAAGGCCAACCGCGCAATGTGCTGGTGGCCTTAGATCCGATATCGAAGGAGATCCGATGGCAAACGCCAGGGGGCGGTTCGATCGGCGGCGGCACGCTCACCACCGCCGGCAACCTGGTCTTCCAGGTGATTCCGGACGGCCGCCTGATTGCCTACACTGCCGACAAAGGCGAGAAACTGCTCGATATTCAGACTGGTCTCAAAGCCGGTATGGGCCCGCCGATCACCTATCAATTAGATGGCAAGCAATACATCGCCCTGATGGGGGGCACTGGCGTTGTAATCGCGCGCAACGTGGAGCCCGGCGCCGCGCCGCCGGCGCCGACCGCGCAAACCGTCTTCCCGAAACTCCTGACGTACGCGCTCCCGTAGGCTGGCCTGTCCCCTACGTGCCCTTCCGGTCAGGACACGACCAGCACACTGACCTCCGGCCGGCAGCGGAAGCGCACGCCGCCTACATTGCCCACTCCGCGGGTAACATGAATCTGGCGCGTTCCCCAAGGCTTCAGGCCAGCCACGTAGCGCTTGTCTCGCACGGGTGCGTAGCGCGGGCCCAGGAACGGAACAATTACCTGTCCGCCATGAGTGTGGCCGCTCAACATCAACTCCCAGGCATGGGCGCACACGACGGTTTTGCTGTCCGGATTATGAGACAGCAAGATGGTCGGCTGGTTTGCCGGTACGCCGGCGAAGGCTTGCTGCGCATTAATTTCGCCGGATTGCAGGTCTCCCACGCCGACCAAAGATAAGGGCTCGCCTCCGGCTTGGATAGAAATAGAGCGGTTGTGAAGCAGCTCGATACCGCTCTCATCGATGAGTTTTTCAACCACCCGATGATCGGCGTAGCCAAAGTTCCGGGCTGCCCAAACGCCGCCGTCATGGTTTCCGAGTACGCCGTAGACAGGTGCCGCGGCGGAAAGCCGCCGGAGAACGCGCACATAGGCGTCGTAATCGAAATCGTAACGGTTGGTAATAAAATCACCCGTAAGACAAACGAGGTCTGGCTTGCTTTCGATAGCAAGCGTTACGGCGCGATCAATGGTGGACATCGGCACCAGGAAGGAAGCATGCAGGTCTGAGAGGTGGACTAAGCGAATCGCGCGGGCAACTCCGGGCCGCCGCAGTCTAACGCGCCGCTCGGTTCTCTCCAGCCAGCGAGGTTCCAGGCTGCACGGGTATGCCGCCGCGCTAGCGGAAGCGCCGATCAACGAGGTGAGAAGTTTGCGGCGGGTCATTGAGCGAAGGTCAATGCTTCAGAGCGCAGTATATCACAGAGTACTCTGTACTACAAAGAATCTCGTGCCGCGCCGCCAATCGCGATATTCTTGCGTTCGCCGCACCTCCCCTTGCTATACTCTGCGAGATGAAGCTAACGATCGTCGCGGCCCTTCTCGCGGCCGCCGCGCTCCCGGCCCAAAACAATCCGTTCACGGATGACGCCCGCCAGACTTACGCGCTCATCAAGCCCAGCCTGCTCCGCGCCGCGGCAAAAATGCCCGAAGAATTCTACTCGTTCCGCACCGTTCCGGAAGTGCGCACGTTCGCTGAGATGATCGCCCACGTAGCCGATGGCCAGCTCCGCATGTGCGCCGTGGTCAAAGGGGAACAAGTTACGGCCAATGCCGGCGCAAAAAAATCGAAGGCCGACCTCATCGCCGCGCTGCAGGCTTCCTTCGATTATTGCGATCCGATCTATGCCTCGATCACGGACGCCGCGGCGGCCGCCAAGGTGCGCTGGGCGCGCTGGGACATGAGCAAGCTTGGTTTGCTCTCCTGGAACATCGAGCACGACAACGAAATGTACGGCATCATCGGCGCGTTCCTGCGCATCAAGGGAATTGTGCCGCCGTCCAGCGAGGGCCGCCCATAGCGGTAGAATCGGAACAATGCCTTATCCCGAACAGTTTATTGCTCCCATGCGCGCGGATCTTACGCAATTCGGCGTCGAAGAAGCCCGAACCACCGCCGATGTCGACCGCCTTCTTGCTCCCGGCAATGGAACCGTCCTCATGATTGTGAATTCGATTTGCGGCTGTGCGGCCGGCCGCGCCCGTCCCGCGGTAGGCATGGCGCTGCAGCATCCGGTGCGCCCGGCGAAAACCGCTACCGTATTCGCCGGCGCCGATGAAGCCGCGGTAGCGCGCGTGCGCGCGATCCTCTCTGAGTTTCCGCCGTCCAGCCCGTCGATGGCGTTGTTCCAGAACGGCAAGCCGGTCTACATGCTCCACCGCAGCGATATCGAGCGCCGCGACCCTTTCGAGATCGCCGAGCTTCTCAAGACCGCCTTCAACCAATTCTGCGTCTAGCGCTCGTGAGGTGATCCGTTGCAGATAGACCTCGACGATTTGCGGGAACACTACCGTTCTCTCACCGACGATGAACTCCTCGAAATTGAACAGGCCGATCTCACCGAGGCTGCGCAGCAGTGTTACGACGACGAAATCACGCGGCGCGGTCTGGCAGACCACGAGTCAGCCGCCCCTGGACCTGAATCCGAAGAGGCGCCGCACGCTTTCGAGGAGGATGCCGATCCTGACTGGATGACGGATGCCGCGATCGCCTGCTCGTATACGGGCTACCCCGGTGGTAACGCGGCTTCGGACGCGGACCATGCCCTGGACGTGTTGCAGAATGCCGGAATTCCCTGCCAAATCTCCGTTGCCGAGCAAGATCCAGATAACGTTGACGGGCCCAAATTTCCGGAATTCCGAGTCATGGTTCCCGGCGCCCTGAATCTTAAAGCGACCAGCGTGCTCGATAAGGAAATCTTTAATGTGGGTCTGGAAGCCGAATGGCGAAGCCATTTTGAAGCGCTCACCGATGCGCAACTGCGCGCCCTGACACCGGACGTCATTTGCGCCGGTCTAGCGGACCGCATCGCGCGCTTGAAGCGCGCCTATAACGAAGAGCTTGCGAGGCGCGCTAGGCGTTCTTCCGGATAACCCACGTCGTCATGCAGCGCTGGTTTTGAACGACCGTCGTCTTCAGCGGATCTACCAGGCGTCCGCCCAATTCTTCAGTGAGCTTGAGTAATAGAGCCTCATCCACCAGGTATCGCTCGGAGCCATCGGGCACTAAATAGCGACGGCCAGCGATGCGCCGCATCTGCTGCTCCATTCCAATCGACGAAGCCAGCCGGCAAAACAGCAGGCCGTCCGGCTTCAGCACGCGCCACATGCCGCGCAGCATCGCCTGGAACTGATCATCGTCGCGCGCAAAATGCAGGACGGCGCTGCTGATGACAACATCGGCAAACCCATTTGGAAAAGACATCGCCTCCACGGGCTCCACGTGAAAGTTGTCAGCAGGCAGCGTGGGTGCAAGGCATGCAGCCAACCGGCGGACGCCTTCAACGGCCTGCGCCTCCGCATCCGCGCCAAAAACTTCATATTCCTCCCGAAGAAAGTAGACCAGATTGCGGCCGAACCCGCACCCCGCCTCAAGAATGCGCATCCCCGGCGCGATGCGTCCGCGAAGGATCTGGTCAAACAGGTAAATGTCGATTTGACCGAACTGTTGTGCAAGCGTGGGCGCCACGATCTTTCCTCGGTCCGCTGCGTTACTTCTCCCGGCTCAACCCCAATGCCCGAATCCGCTTATGCAGGTTGGTCCGTTCCATGCCTAACGCGCGGGCGGCGCCGCTCACGTTCCACTTGGACTCTTCGAGCGCGCGCAGAATGTGCTCGCGCTCGGCCGATTCACGGGCTTCCTGGATCGTGGACTTGGGCCCGGCCTCACGCTGCACCCGGATCTCGACCGGGATGGCTTCTCGCGTCAAACGCTCGCCGGGAGTTAGTATCGCCATGCGTTCAATGACATTGCGCAGCTCGCGGGCATTCCCCGGCCAACCATAACTTTCCAGGAGCGGGAAGACCTCCTGGTCAATGGTCTTTCGCTTGAAGTTGTTGCGGGCGGTGAAGTCTTCGAGGAAGTATTCGGCCAGCGGCCGGATGTCATGCGGGCGCTCGCGCAACGCCGGCACGCGCACCGGCACCACGCTCAAGCGATAGTACAGGTCCTCGCGGAATTTCTCCTGCGACACCATGGCGGTAAGGTCGCGGTTGGTGGCTGAAATCACACGCACGTTCACTCGAATGATAGCCTCGCCCCCGACGCGGTGAAATTCGCCTTCCTGCAGCACGCGCAGCAGTTTAGCCTGTGACGCACCGTGCAGATCCCCGACCTCGTCGAGAAAAATCGTGCCGCCGTCCGCCAGCTCGAATTTGCCGCGGCGCGTTCCCGTCGCGCCGGTGAAGCTCCCCTTCTCATGCCCGAATAGTTCGGTTTCGATCAGCTCGGTCGGAATCGCGGCGCAGTTTACTTTGACGAAAGGGCCGGAGGCGAAAGGGCTCGATTTGTGAATGTGCGCGGCCAGCAGTTCCTTGCCGGTGCCCGATTCGCCGATCAACAGTACGCGGGCGTCGGAGCGTGCGGCCATGGAAGCCTGCTCGACCGCGCGCAGCCAGGCCGGCGAATCGCCGATCATCTTCGGTGCGCCCCCAACCAGTTCGCGCAGGCGTTCGTTTTCCTTGCGCAGGGTGGATTGCTCGAGAGCATTCTTGACCGCCAGCAAAACGCGGTCGCGGCTGAGCGGCTTCTCGAGAAAATCGAAGGCGCCGGCGCGCGTGGCTTCTACCGCGTCCGCGATGGTGCCGTGGCCGGAGATCATTACAGCCGGCGCCGGCGCGCCGTTCTGCCGCACGGTCTTGAGGAGATCGATGCCGCTGCCGTCGGGCAGCTTCATATCGAGCAGGTAGGCATCGGCGCGGCCGTTATCCGGGTGCGCGCGAAATTCGGCCACCGAGCGGCACACGTTCACGCCGTACCCTTCGCGCTCGAGGATCAACCGCAGCGACCGGCCGATGTTCTCCTCGTCATCCACGATCAGGATGCGCTTGGCCATTCACAAAGGCGGGCAGCAAAACGCGGAATCCGGCGCCGCCCAACTCTCCTTTCACGAGCTGGATGTCTCCGCCCGAAAGCAGCGCGCTCTTGCGCGCGATGGAAAGTCCCAAGCCCATGCCGCGCTTCTTGAAGGAAATGGTGGGTTGGAACAGCGAAGCGCGGGCCTGCTCGCTCAACCCCGGCCCCGAGTCGTGCACCTCGATGGCGACGTGGTCGTTGTCCGTCCAGGTCTTGCCTAGAATATGGCCGCCTTCGCCCGCGGCTTCGGCGGCATTTTCGAGCAGGTTGGTGAGGATGCCCTTCACCACGTCCTGGTCCGCGAGCACCGGCGGCGTCGGGTTGGCGAGCGAGCAATCGTACGCCACCTCGGGGTGCGCGGTCTTGAGAAATGAGATGCGTTCCTGCAGCAGCGCATTGACGTCCACGGGCGCGGGGCACAGCGGTGGTTCGGCCGAGAATTGGGAAAAGGCGCGGACGCGCCGCTCCAGTGTTTCGATCTCGTCGATCACGATCTGCGCGGCTTGCTCGAGGAACGCGCGATCGGCGGTAGCGGAGCGCTCGACCATCTCTTCGACCGTGAGGCGGATTGGCGTCAGCGAATTCTTGACCTCGTGAGCCGTCTTCCGGGCGAGCGACTGCCAGCCGGCAAGCTGCCGCATGTACACCAGCCGCTCGGTCGATTCCTGCAGCCGTTCCGCCATGCCGTTGAACGCCTGAATGGCGCGGCCGATTTCGTCGTCGCGGCGCAGGGGGACGCGCGCCCCCAGATCGCCCGAAGCCAGCCGGGTCAATCCTTCGGTCAACTGCTGAATGGGCCGGCTGACACGATGCGCGAAGTAGACGAGCAATCCCAGCGAAACCAGCCAAATGGACGCCGCGAGCAGCGCGTAAACCAGCTTGAAGCCGCGCCGCAGATCGCGAGTATTGGCCTGTTCCACCACCGCGCGAGACTCGGCAAGTTGACGGGACAGGCGCTCCATTCCCACTTTGCCGAGATCGGCCGAATAAATCCATACCTCGCCGCCGTGGCGGACGAAATAGTCCAGGCGGTTGCCATCAGTTCCGGCGGCGGCGAAGCGCTCGGAGTCGTCGCTTTGCGCGAACGACCGGACCGCGTCGGGGCCCCTGCCCGGCTCAAACTTCTGGGGCTGCACTGCGCCGGACTGCGCCTGCCGTTTGAGTTCGTCGCGCATATGCTGGTAGTATTCCCGCCCCGTGAGCTGCAGCGATTTCGAGAGTGTGTCGAGCTGCGAGGTCGAGGAGTATTCCAGGCTCCGGTCGAGCAAAGACGTAGTGATCCATACGGTAGCAGCCAGTGGCACGAGCGTCGCCGCCAGGAAGATCACAACGAGTCTGTTTCTTAGCCGGTTCACTCGTTTCGCGTCCCGCGCGAAGAAATTCGAGGCAGGCCTGCCAGCCGCAGGGGGCCGGCATCCAGTGTCCACTGGTCCTGGTCGGCGCCCGGTTTGCGGCTGAAGAGCTCGATTAAGCCCCGAATGCTGATTCCTGGGTCGCCGACGACCGCCGAGAGGTCCTTCGGATCGGCTGTCCGCAGCTCCAGGCGGAACCAGAATGGCCGTTCCGGCGCCAGGCCTAGGGCGCTGATGGCCAGGTTGTTGAGGCACCAGTTTTCGGCGGCGGCAGCCGAGAGCCGGGAGACGCGCCGATTCGTCGATCCCAGAATGACGTTGAACTTCTCCTCCCAAACGTCGTAGCTGATGGTCAGTCGCTCGGGGGCGTGGCGCCAGACCGTGCCGCGGTCGTCGCGGAAGATCGTGAGCTGTGAAATAAAGACGACTGTGGCGCCATCCTGCAGGCGGGTGAGCGGTCGACCCGATAGAAAATGTAGTTGCGGCGCAGCGACATGCAGGTCGTCCCCATCGAAAGAGAGGGTCAGGTTCCCGGTACCCCTCGCGCCGAGCAGAGGAGCCGCGAGGCCGGCCAAAAGCCAGCTTCTACGGCTAATCTGTGCACGAGCGGGATGCCTATTCAATAATTCATGCCTACCAGGAAAACGGGGTCGGCGTGGCCCTCCCGCACCGGGAAGGCGATGGCCAGAAAAAACGCGCTCTGGCGCAGGCCGAATCCCACTGAGTGCCTCGGAACAGCCGCTTGGCCGCTGTCCCACACAGCCCCAGTGTCATAGAACACTTGAAATATACCGTACCGATAATCGACGGAGTTGTGAACAAACCGGTTTCCACCGAACGGATCGATCTCATACCGGTTCCAGCCGCGCAGCATCGTGCTGTTGCCGGCCACGTACCGCTCGAACAAGGGAGCACGGCCGGTGAGGAAGCCGCCCTGGACCTCATCCGTTAACACGTGCTTCCCATGGGCGAGGGTGTACCGGGCGTCGAAGTGCTGGCGGGCGTAGACGAAATCGCTCCCGAGGGCACGGGTCGCCGCGCGCAGGCTATATCCGGCATCCAGATCCTGGCGGTAGTCGGAATCTTCGCCATGCCGTTGATACTGCAGGCTCGTAATCACCGCGTTAGCAGCTTCGGTAGGCACGCCCGGAGCGTCGTTCTGAAAGCGTTGGAAGCTGGTGCCGACGCTCAGGGTAAGGGGGCGCGCGACAAAGAATACGAGCAGCGGCTCGAAGTTCTGCCGGTTCCGGTAGATGCCCGACGTCTCCTCGGATCCGGGCGCTCCGGCGGCCAGCGCGGCGCGAGTGGCGCCGTTCCACTGGTCATGATAGCTCTCGAATTCGAAGCGGAGGTGAGCGCGATCGGTGCCCAGACGCGTGTTTTCGTACCGGGCGAGCAGGCCGGTGTACCGTTCCACGAGCGCATCGCCATCGCTCACCAGGCCGAAGGTAAAGCCGTTATGGTGGACCGTTGCGGTGCCCTCGACCTCCCCGCTCCATCCCTGCTTGCTGGCATAGAGGAACTTGGGAACGGCAACATCAAAGCGAGCGGGCCGCTGCACAATCTGAAACACAACCCGCACCGACTCGGGCGCATCGCCACGCTGCACGCGGTGAGTCACCGTACGCGCCTGGAATTCCTTCCGCAAGCGGCTGCCGAGGTCGTCCAGCACGGAAGGGTTCAATTTCGTCCCAATCAGCGCGGTAATGTCTCCGCGCAAGCGGGAACTGATTTTTTGATCATGATCGGAAGCCAGATTAGTGGACCAGCCATCGCCGGAAATGATGACGGTTTCCACCGTGTAGCGGGAGTTCACATTCACTTCGGGATCTTCAGGCCCGGCGGTGAGGGGTAAAGGAGCGAGCGAGCCGCCGATGAGAAGGCAGCCCAGCCAAGCGAGTTTCATGCGCCCCCGGAATGCACGGCTGGTGCCAGTCTTAAGTCATAGATATGTAAAGAGATGAGGACGAAACGAATGTGACTGGCATTCACAGGTGTGGAGACAGACAGAATGCGTGAGAAACTCGGCTCGGGATTAGAGAACTTTGGCCAACTCCGTGGCGAACACACCGCGAGAATCCTGCTCCCGGTCGCGGCCAGTGCGCTTGCGCCGATGAGTCCGCGGAGGTGGCTGCGTTTGCGACGCGCCGGCGCCACCATTCGGAGCGGCGGCGGAAGCGGTGGTGGCTGTACCGCGCGGATCCTTGCCCTTGGGAGGCTGGGCCGGATTGGCGCGCAACAAGCGGTCTTCGAGAGGCGCGCGATCGAACCGGCGGATGATAGCCTGCATCTCATCGGCGGTAGGTGCTTCGACGAAAGCGAAGCCCTTGGATTCTTGCGTCTCGTGGTTGCGGATCACTTTGATGGAGTCAGCGACGAGGTCTTCGGCGGTGAGCCATTGTTTGATGTCGTCAGCGGTGACCCAGGTGGGGAGGTTGCCAAGAAATACGGTAAAACTCATTCAGTTGGTTAATTTACTCCGTTGTTTGGATTTTGGGTGCTTCAAGGAAGAGGATTCCGCTCGCCCTATCGATGTTAGCAAAATCAACGATGGGATTGCAAACCCAGAAATGCCGCACGCGGGTACTAATGGTTTGACCTGTATTCTCCGAAGAGAACCGTCACGCATAACGCTTGCCGATCCAACACTGCTGCACAATCTGAAAGAGATTGCTCGTGACCCAATACAACATCAACGCGCTGAGCTGCAGATAGAGCGCGATGCCGAGGACGATCGGCACCAGGGTCATGATGCGCGTGGTGCACCGATCGGCGCCGCTCGGGCGGCGGCGTAATCTCCGCTACCAACAAGTGGGTAGCGATCATCACCAGTGGTAAGACGCGCACAGGCAGTTGCTCGGGCTGCGACAGATTGGCGACCCACAGCCAGTGCGCTCCGTGGAGTTCCGCGATTCCGGTCAGCACCGAATAAAAGGCGGCGAGGATGGCGAAGGGCGCGAGCGCGGGGATGCAGCCGGCCCAGCCCAACTGGAGCGGCCGGCACGGCGCGTGACGCGGGCTCGACTGGGCGGAGTATCCACTCCAGCCGGCACGCGACCGGGGGGTATCCTTTCGCCACGCAAGGCGCTATAGCAAGAGGTATGGAATCGAGAAAGTGGTCGGGAGTGACGGTGATCGCGATGGCGATCTTGTTTGCCGCGGCGCTGCCCGCGGAAAAAGGAAAGGCCGTATCTGGAGCGTACCAATCGCAAGGAAAGAATTACAAAATCGACGGCGAGGATTTCATGCTGCGTCCGGGCCAAGGAGTGGAAGTCAAATATCACATGCAAAAGGGCGCGGTTATGGTGTACGGCTGGAAGGCAAACGGGAAGCTGCGCTTCGAATTTCATGGAGAGCCGGATCAGAAGCCCAATAAGGATTATTACGAGAGCTATGACCTGAACGACCAAGTCGGCAGCGATCACGCGTACGGATCGTTCACCGCGCCGACAACGGGGATCCACGGGTGGTTCTGGGAAAACAAGACCGATAAAGAAGTGGAGATGCATCTGAATACAGCGGGGTTCTACGACGGCGCCAAAATGTTTGCGGGGGAGGCGCCGGAAGATCTGCCGATCGAGGACCCGAAGTAAGCCCAATGCCGCGTCGTACATTCCAAAGCGGACGAGAATATCTTATCCGGCTGTGATTTACTTTTTCGTAACGAGGCGCGGCAATGAAGAAATACCGTTTTCAGGCAACGATCAACGGGGCCGATGGCGGCGGCGCTTATGTCCTGTTTCCTTTCGACGTCGCAAAGGAATTCGGCACGAAAGGCAAGGTGCCGGTACAAGCGCGGTTTAACGGCATTCCCTATCGCGGGTCTCTCATCAAGTACGGGAATCCGCTCCACATGCTCCCGATGCTCAAGTCAGTTCGGGAGCAAACGGGCAGGCGGCCCGGAGACACAGTTGAGGTCGAGCTTTGGAAAGATGAAAAGCCAAGGAGGATCGAGGCGCCGGCTCCATTTCGGGAGGCGATGAAGCGACACGGCACTCTGGAAACTTTCGACCGCCTGAGCTACACTCACCGGCGCGAGTATTGCCGCTGGATCATGGAGGCTAAGAAAGAAGAGACCCGGGTCCGGAGAATCGAAAAAGCGCTCGAGTTGCTCAAGAAGAAGGTGAAGACGCCGGGCGGGGCCTGGCGAAAAGATTCCTAAATAGGTCAGCGGATGCTGAAAGTGATGAGAACCACTCCGGGCTCGATGCTCCTGAGCGGCTCAGAGATTCGCGTGTACCTTCTCCAGCCGATCGCGGAAGTATTGCTTCCAACTCTCGGGCAAAGCGGCAACTCGCAGGGCCCGCCGCACCGAAGCTATGTCGGATTCGCTATACCGCTTTTCCGCGTACAAACGAGTGATCTCCGAGACCGGCACACCGTCGGGGTCCCGGGAGATTGTCTTAATCTCATCCTCCCTGCCGACTTCTCCCTCGCGACCCACCGCCATATAGAATCCCGTACGGCGGCTTGCAAAGAATCGCTTTACCATATCGTCGGATTGAAATCGCACGCCAAGTTTGTAGCAGGGAAGGCGCGGCTGCGTCACGATTACTTCCGCGGAGCCGACCGAGAACTGGTCGCCAAGATGGACTGAGTCTTCCAGCAGACCGTCCGTCGTGAAATTCTCGCCAAAGACGCCTGCCGGCAACTCGTGGCCGGGCAACTCTTTCGTCCAATATTCATAGTGTTCGAGCGGGTAGCAATAGACGGCCTTCGCCTCGCCTCCATGCACGATGAGATCCGCCTGCCGGTCGCCGCCCAGATTGAGCTTTCGCAGAGCCACGCGGCTCGCGACGGGTTGCTTGTAGATGCCGGTGGTGACTTTGATTCCCCGCCAAGTCACTTCCCGCGGCAATCCAACGTTCAGTGAGACAAGCCTCATTTGCGCAGGTCCCTTTCATTCCGTTCAACCGGCCGATCGCCAGTATATCGGTTTCTCAAACCAGCGAAGTCTCATCAAGACCTCAAATCGATTGCGGGAAACCCCGAAATGTTCCCGCACCGGCCAGCGAGTCACGGCTTCCCGGCATCAACCTGTCGGAGCGGAATCCGGGCGGCTCGGATCGCGTGGCCGAATGGATGGCCTTCGATGGCGCCGCGAACTTTGACCAGGCCCAGTCAGTGAACGAGCGCGGCAAGTATGGTTGCGTCGTCGGTTTGGTTGTTACCTGAAAACTCGTCGAGAGCCGAAAATGCACCTTCGACAATGCTCTCCGGCTGCCGCGTCCGGCAACGTTTTACGGCGGCAAGAAGACCTTCGACTCCCCAGTCTTCGCCGGCCGTGTTTGTGGCTTCGACGATCCCGTCGGTATACGCGACGATGAGATCTCCCGGATACAGCTGAACCGCCTGGGCCTGGTAGACAGTTTCGGCGAAAAATCCGACGGGCGGTGCGGAGGCATCGAGCCATGTGACAGCACCGTGCCGATGGATCACCACGGCGGGATTATGGCCTGCATTTACATATTGCAGTGTCCGCGTATCTTCGTCGAAGACGCCGTAGAATAAGGTCGCGTATCGATTGGTGGGCGAGCATGCGTGCAGCTGACGGTTCACCGCGGTCACCACGACGGCTGGCTCTTCGGGAGCGAACAAAGCGGCGGTACGAAGAGAGGACTGGACGTTCGCCATGATGAGCGCCGCGGGAAGGCCTTTACCCGACGCGTCGGCAACCGCGAGCGCAACGCGGCGGTCGGGCAGAAGCACGAATTGGAAGCAATCACCGCCGAGCGCGCGCATCTGCCGGCACCGGGCATTGCCGGTGAGCGATTGTGCTTCAGCGCACGCGATCTCCATGAATCGTTCCTGCAGACCGCATGCCGCCACCCAGTCCTGGCTGACGTCCACTACCATGGGTTCGGTAATCATTTTTGCCTTTCCGTAGATGTAGATAAGTCGGCACAGCAGGCCTCAAATCGACATCGGACCGCCAACTTTTTTGTACAGAAATTTGCTGGGAGCATGTCGAGAACCGGGGAGGCGGCTCCGACTAGCCTATGAACGCGCTAAAAAGCAGCGTGAAAGTGAAAGGAGCAGAGACATGAAGTACATTTTGTTGATGTCAGGAAGCAAGGCAGGAGTGGATACATACCGGACATGGTCGAAGAAAGACATTGATGCTCATATGGACGTCTTGAAGAGGCTCAACCACGATCTCACGGAATCGGGTGAGTTCGTCGCAACCCAAGGTTTGGCAGCTCCGCATGAGGCTAAAGTGGTGCGCGGATTGAAAGAAGGGCTGCCAATCACGGACGGCATTTTCCCCGAATCCAAGGAGT
>CAZKQQ010000175.1:0-14498 GCA_964554945.1 uncultured Solibacteraceae bacterium
TGCCCTGGAAGCGCTGTCGGTGGAGCTGGCGGCTGGTCAGGAACATTGACCAGACGGGCCGCCACGGCAGTTACGCGTCCGACGATTTCGGCTTCGTTCGGGTAGGCAAACTCCTGAGTCCGGCAGGGCGATAGCGGATGAGGAATCGCCAGAATGCGGTCGCGGTGCAACTCGCACCACGAACACAGGTATCCGGTCCGCAATTCGAGGAACCAGATTGGCCGGTCGAATTCCGAGCGATACGCGGTGTGTACCGGCACCTTTTGCTGCTCATCGACCTGTACGAACGAGCCGGGGCGGAGCAGGGGGTACATCGTATAATCCTTTAGGCCGATGAACCCATAGCGCTGTTTGCGGATATTGAGATGGCGCAAAAGCCCGATCGGGACTTCCCCCCAGATTTCGACCATGCGGGAAAGCAGACTGGTCTTCTCCACTTTGAAACCAGGATCGAACCGCACCGGAAAAGTGACAGGGCGGTCGTCATGGTAGGTGTCGAAGCTGGCTAAGCGCGTGTTTTCCAGGCGCAAGGATAACTGGTACTTACTGGCGCCATCCAATTCCACATACAAGGAAACCAGCTCGGTGAAGGGCTGACCATAAATAGCGCTCAAAGTAAAGAGCTTATAGATACTGGGGGTGGACTCGTCATTTTCGATCTGGATTAATCGGGCATGGGAGACGGAAAACTCCTCATTGGCTTCGTCAACAGCAATCTTGCGACTGAGTTCGGCGACGTCCCGCGTGGTGAGCCCCAACCGGGTTCGAATTTGCCTGAGGCGGTCTCCAGCACGTACTGATGCCAATATCGACCTCTAAGAGCCTTATCCTACCGCATTGTCGGTCCGCCGATATCGTAGAGATCCTCAATGGCGCCGTCGAATTCCACAACACCGCACCTAAGGTGCTCATGATAGGGGAGTTTATGGAAATTCCCAACATTGGTCTGTAGTATTTTTCAACGGATGCCATTTGAGCCGAAAATCGCCACGCTGCAATTGCTTGATATCACAACAGATAAAGAGGCCGAAATCACCATTCCTTGGCTGTCGTCTTGCCCTAATGCATTGCAGAAAGGATGGATCAATATGACAGTGTTATTGGTTTTGGCTACATTCCTGGTCTTCATCGTTCTGGATTATTTAATGAACCGGCAAAGGGCGGTCGCTACGGTTTCGGCCGGTGCACCGAGAGAAGTTCAGCCTGTCACAGCTCGCGAATATGTGGGAGGGTTTCTGGTTCCGGAGAACCTTTCTTATCATCCAGGCCACAGCTGGTTGGTGCGGGAGCGCAAAAATGTAGTAAGAGTCGGCGTCGATGAATTCGCTGCAGCTCTGATCGGGAAAGTCGACAAAATCGGCTTGCCGAGCCCCGGCCAATGGCTCCGCCAGGGACAGAACGCGCTGAGCTTCCACCGCGCCGGCGAAGAGGCTCAGATGGTTTCTCCGACTGAGGGAGAAGTTCTGGAAGTTAACCCGGATGTAATGAACAACCCCGCGCTTCTCCGGGAAGATCCCTATGGGCAAGGCTGGCTGGTAACGCTGAATGTCCCGGACGAGGTGAGCACGAGCCGGAACCTTGTTCCGAAACGGCTGATTGGGGACTGGATGCGAGACGCGGTGGATCGGCTCTATTCCCGGCAACCCGCGCTGGCTGGCTCGGCTGCGGCCGACGGCGGGCGGCCGGCTGATGATATAGCCGCCAACCTGCCGGAAGTCGATTGGAAGAAGCTGACTGGGGAGTTCTTCCTCACAGCCTAAGGCACCTGTAAACTTTTGCTACACAAAGGGGTTAAATTCTGTTAAAACAGAATTGAGGGTCTTAATATGCTGAAAGGGATCCTGTACGACAGCACCCTCTGCATCGGATGCAAGGCCTGTGAGGGAGCGTGTGCGGAGCGATGGGGCTTCCCCTATAACGACAAGATCGCCGCCGAAGAGCGGATCTCGGCGCACAAGCTTACGGCCGTGGAGACGCACGGGGACCGATTCAGCCGGCGACTCTGCATGCATTGCGCGGAGCCTGCGTGCGCCTCGGTATGTCCGGTCGGCGCGCTGCAGAAGACCGGCCTGGGCCCGGTAGTCTACGACCAGGACAAGTGCATCGGGTGCCGCTACTGTATGCAGGCCTGCGCCTTCCAGGTGCCGACCTACGAGTGGGATCACCAGCTGCCGAAGATGCGGAAGTGCGATATGTGCTACGAGCGTCAGGTTCGGGGAGAGCCGACGGCGTGCACGGCGGCTTGTCCGGTGGGCGCGACTAAGAGCGGAGATCGCGACGCATTGCTCGCGGAAGCCAATCAGCGGATTGCCGCCAAACCGAGCGAATACTACGGGAAGGTTTATGGGACGCACGAGGTGGGCGGCACATCGGTGTTGTATCTCTCGGCGGTACCGTTCGAGCAAATCGGGCTGAACACGAATGTGCCGCAAGGGCCGCTGCCGGAACTGACGTGGCGTGTGCTGGAATTGGTGCCGGATGTAGTCTCGACCGGCTCGATTCTGCTGGGCGGGATCTGGTGGATAACCAATCGCCGGGCCGAGGTCGCGAAAGCGGAGGGCCAATCGAAATGACAAGGACATTGCCGAAGGTCACGGTCTGGCGCGCTATATTCGCGGCGATCCTGCTGAGCGGCGCCTGCGCGACGTATTTGCGCGTGTTTTATGGCCTGGGCGGCGCGACCAATTTGAGTGACCGTTTTCCCTGGGGACTGTGGATTGCGTTCGATATCTTATGCGGGGTGGGATTGGCTGCCGGCGGTTTCACGCTGGTGGCGACGGTCCACATCTTCAACATCGAACGGTACAAGCCCATATTGCGGCCGGCCATCCTGACCGCATTTCTGGGTTACATGCTGGTGGTGGTAGCGCTGCTTTTCGATCTGGGCCGGCCCGACCGGCTGTGGCACCCGCTGGTAATGTGGAATCCGCACTCGGTAATGTTTGAAGTGGCGTGGTGCGTGATGCTCTACACCACGGTTTTATTTCTGGAATTCATACCGATCGTGTTCGAGAAATTCGGGTGGCATAAGCCGCTCACCTGGATTCACAGCATCTCAGTGCCGCTGATGATCGCGGGCGTGCTGCTGTCCACGCTGCACCAGAGTTCACTAGGCTCGCTGTTCCTGATTGTGCCGGAAAAGATGTATCCGCTCTGGTACAGTCCAACCCTGCCGGCCATGTTCTTTCTCTCCGCCGTGGGCGTGGGGCTGGCGATGACGATTTTCGAATCGTGGCACAGCAGCCGGGCGTTCGGCCGCGCGTTGGAACTGACACTGCTGGCGAGCATGGGGCGGGTGCTGGCGGTGTTGATGTCGGTGTACCTGTGGCTGCGGTTTGTGGATCTGGGACGGCGCGGAGTCTTGAGCCTGCTGGCGCGTAACCGGACCGAGACGTGGCTGTTTCTCCTCGAAATCGCGTTGCTGCTGGTACCGACAGTCCTGTTGTTTCAGAGGCGCGTGCGAATGCGGCCGGGCGCGCTGTACGCATGCGCGGTGATGGTGGTATTCGGTTTCATTGCCAATCGTCTGAATGTAGGCGTGACGGCGCTGGAGGCGGGGTCGGGTACGCATTACATTCCAAAGTGGAGCGAGGTGGCGGTGACGCTCTCGATTGTGGCGGTGGGGTTCGCCGTCTTCCGGGTGATCGCCCAGTATTTCCCGATCTTCGAAGCGCATGAGGAAGCCGCCGTAGTCCGCGAAGTCAGAGTTCCGGAGGCGAATCACGTTGGAGTAGCATGAACACGCAAGGGCGAATCCGAGCGAGCCTAGCGGCAAAGCTTGCCATTTGCGTGGTGGCGAGCACGGCGGTGTTTTTCGCTCTATTCGGTTATATCAACCTGCGGGTTGAGCGGCAGCATTCACAGGAACTCGTGCTGCAGGCGGCCGATCGCATCAGCGATCTCATCTTGCGGAGCGCGCGATACGAGATGTTGCACAACGACCGCGAAGCGCTCTACAACGTGATCCAGGAACTTGGGTCGGAGCCCGGGATACGGCGAATCCGGATCTTCAACAAGGAGGGCCGTATTACTGTTTCGACGGATGCGGGCGAGATCAATTCGGTGGTGGATAAAAGCGCCGAGGCTTGCTATGGCTGCCACGCGCTGACAGCGCCGCTGGTCAAACTCAAGCGCCCGGACCGGGCGCGCATCTTCACCGATAAGCGGGGCGAACGGATATTGGGCGTGATCAGGCCAATCGAAAACGCCCCGGCTTGTTCCAGCAACGGCTGTCACGTGCATCCAAAGGAGCAGCGCGTCCTGGGAGTTGTGGACGCGAATCTGTCGCTGGCGACGGTGGACGCGCAAATGGCGCAGCACCAGGCTACGCTCGGCTGGTTCCTGGCAGGAGCGATTGTGTTCGGCTCCCTCATCGCGGCGCTGTTCATTTGGATTGTGGTGTACAGGCCCGTTAGGGAATTGATCCAGGGCACACACCGGGTAGCCGGCGGGGATCTCGATTACCGGCTGCCGGTGCGTTCGGACGATGAGCTGGGCGATCTGGCGGCTTCCTTTAACAAGATGACGGCGGAAGTAGCCGGAGCGCATGCCGAAATTGAAGAGCAAGTACGCCGTAAAACGATCGAGCTGGAGCGGGTTTACCGGACACTCCTGACTTCCGAGAAGATGGCGTCGATCGGAAAGCTGGCGGCGACGGTGGCGCATGAGATCAATAATCCGCTATTTGGAATTCTGACGTACGCGCGACTCGTTTTGCGAGAGCTTCTCAAGCATGAGATTCCGGGGCGCGACGAATTAGTGGAGCAACTCGAAATCATTGAGCGTGAAAGCAAGCGCTGCGGGGACCTAGTGAAGAATCTGTTGACCTTCGGGCGGCAGGCGCCAAGCCATCGGGAATCGAACGATGTGAATACCGTGATAGACCGCGCGGTCGCGCTGGTCAAACACAAGCTGGATTTGCAGGGGATCGAACTGAAGGCGAACCTGGAGGCGGAACTGCCGCCGATGGACTGCGACGCAAACCAGATCCAACAGGCGATTCTGGTGCTGCTGGTAAACGCGTCGGAGGCAATGGGAAAAGGCGGAACGATCGAGGTGTCCTCATCGTTTGAGCCGAAAACAGAGAAGGTCTTGCTGCGCGTGAAAGATAACGGCAGCGGTATTCCGAGCGACGTTTTGCCGCATATTTTCGATCCGTTCTTTACAACCAAGGAAGATCAGCTTCGTACGGGGCTGGGATTGGCTGTGGCACATAGCATTGTGGAGCAGCACGCGGGAGAGATTTCGGTCCGCTCCACGCCGGGTGAAGGGACGGAGTTCACGGTGATGCTGCCGGCTGCTGCGGCGGTTGCAGCGGGGAGACAGTGAGCAATCAACACGGTAACGGGAAGCGGGAGGCAGGCATGGCAACCATGGTGGATAATTCGTCGGGGATCAGAACCAAAGGGCGGATCTTAATCGTTGACGATGAACTGGTGGTGCGCGACTCGCTTGGGAAGTGGTTCACGAGCGAAGGCTACACGGCCCTGCCCGTCGGCAGTGCCCGGGAAGCGCTGGAAACGATCCAGCAGAGAGAGTTCGATATCGCGCTGCTCGATATCAAAATGCCGGGCATGGACGGGATGGAACTGCAAGCCCGGTTGAAAGAAGCCGATCCGGAGCTGACCGTGGTCATGATGACCGGTTATGCGTCGGTGGAAACCGCGGTACAAGCATTAAAGCGCGGCGCGTACGACTACATCACGAAGCCGGTGGATCCGGATGAGCTGTCACATCTGGTCGGCAATGCCCTGGAGCACAAGCGCGCGCGCAAGGAAGCGGCGATACTGCGGGAGAGCCTGCAGGAGATTCTCCCGGGAACGGGGCTGATCGGCAGCAGCCCGGCCATGAAGAAGGTGATTGAGCTGATCGAAATGGTGGCGCCAACCGACGCGACGGTGCTGATCACCGGGGAAAGCGGCACGGGCAAGGAAGTAGTAGCGCGAGCCGTTCACGCGGCGGGCGCGAGACGCTTCATGCCAATGGTGACCATACACTGCGGGGCGCTCACCGAGACGTTACTCGAAAGCGAGCTGTTCGGGCACGAGAAAGGCTCGTTTACGGGTGCGCAATACCGCAAAAAGGGGAAATTCGAGGTGGCCGACGGGGGCACAGTATTTCTGGACGAAATCAGCGATATCAGCCTGAAGACTCAGACCGACCTTTTGCGGGTGCTGCAGGAGCACGAGATCGTGCGGGTCGGGAGCAACCAGCCCATCCGCGTCGATTTCCGTTGCATCGCGGCGACGAACAAGGACCTGGAGGGGCTGGTGAAAGCCGGGACTTTCCGGCCGGACTTATATTACCGGCTGCACGTGTTTTGCATCGAGCTACCGCCGCTGCGGAACCGGCGTGAGGACATTCCGCTGCTGGTGTGCCATTTCCTTCAAAAATTTTGCATGGCGACGAGCCGCCAGGTTCCCCAGGTTTCGGCCGAAGCATTGGACTTGCTGATGACCCATGACTGGCCCGGAAACGTGAGGGAGCTGGAAAACGCGGTGGAACGCGCGCTGGTAGTGGGCCGCGGCACGGAAATCCAGGCGGCGGACTTCTCATTCCAGTTCCAAACGGCTGCGCCGGCGGCGGGCAAGACGCTCGACGACGTGGAGCGGGCGCACATCGAAAGGATTCTGCGCGAGACGCAGCACAACCTATCCAGGGCGGCGCGAATTCTGGATATCGATCGCACAACGTTGTACAACAAGCTGCGGCGTTACGGAATGCGTTGAAACCGATACATCTCATCCCGCTGGCGAATGGAACCGCCACCGGACCGGCGCTGAATCTGTTGGAAGTCTTGGCGGCCGCGCTGGCGCGTGTGTTCCAGACTCCGTGCCAGATCCGGCCGGACATTTTCGATATTACTTTCGCATTAGACGCGGGCAGGCGGCAGTATTATTCCACGGCCATCCTGCAACGTCTGGAGCGGCGGTGCGATCCCGACGCGCGGGTGTTAGGTGTGACGTCGTGCGATCTATACGTTCCGGTGCTTACGTTCGTCTTTGGCGAAGCGCAACTGGACGGAAATTGCGCCGCGGTCTCGCTGGCACGCCTGCGGGAGGAAGCCTACGGGATGCCACCCCGCGAGGATCTGTTACGCGAGCGGCTTCTGAAGCAGGCGGTACACGAATTGGGGCACACGTTTGGGTTGCGTCACTGCGCGGACTGGCACTGCGTGATGACTTCGAGCCATGCCGTCGAACGCGTGGACGTGAAGAGCGCTGACTTCTGTGCGGGCTGCCGGAAGGGCGTGTTCCGCGGCTGATGCAGTAACCCATCTCGCTTCGACCGGCGGGACGCGGAAATGAAACCGGGGCAAAACGTAACACTTCTTCGCGCCGTAGTGGAAATACCAGGTTACGTCCCATCTGTCCCTGGCTTTTGTAGTCCCGGGTTTTTGTAGTTGGATGGTATACTGCCAGCACCGATGCGACCGAACAAAGAGCACGGGCTTACGCGGCGCAGGCTGGTGAAATGCGCAGTGGCCGGCGGACTCGTGACCATCTCGCGAGCCGGATTGGGGCAGGGCAACTCTCGCGTGGCGCTCGGTCTGGCGCAGATTCTAAATCGCATCAAGTTCAGCGAAATTCCATCGACTCCCGTCAGTTACGCGAAGATGATTCTCGCCAGTACGCTCGCCAGCGCAGCGGCCGGACGCGACATCGGATCGGTTCGGATCATTCGCGATCTGGCAAAAGAGCAAGGCGGCAAGCCGGAAGCCCCGATTTGGTTCGACGGTACGAAGCTGCCGATCAACCAAGCCGCGCGAGTGAACTCGATGTTAAGCGACGCCGCGGCTTCCGATGACAGCGACCTGCGCAACGTGGCGCACACGGGAACGTGTCTGACGTCTACGGGGCTGGCGATCGGCGAACGTGTCGGCGCAACCGGGCAAGATATTCTGAGCGCGATGGTGGCCGGCTATGAGGCGGCGGGACGGATCGGGGCTTCGCTCGGCGGAGGCGGTGAGGCAGTCAGCGGCAGTTTCGGACAGGGGTTCCACGCATCGATTATCGTGGCTTTTGGCGGGACGGTCACTGCGGCACGGCTATTGCGGCTGACAGACGAACAGATGGCCGAAGCGATCGGGATGACGGCGACGACGATGGGCGGGCTTTCGATCGGAACGAACAGTTGGGCGCGCGAGTACCACGCGGGGAACGCGGCGCTGTGCGCCGTGAATGCCGCGCTGGCGGCGGGACGCGGATACACCGTGAATCCGGACATGCTGGAGGCCCGCCGGGGATTTTTGGCGCTTTTTGGCGGGAATGTGGATACGTTGAGCTTGACCCGGCCGATTGGGAATGAGTGGCAGATTGGCCGGTATCTCGCGGTCAAACTGGTGCCCGGCGCGCATGCCCTGCAGCCGGCGGTGGAAGCGTCCGTCAATGCGGCGCGGCAGTCGGGGGCGGCACCTGAGGAGCTTGCGAAGATTCTGGTTTCGGGGCCCCAGATCCGAGTGGCCGCGGGGAGTCCGCCACCGAAGGATATGATCGAGGCGATTCATAGCCTGGCGTATTTTGTGGCTTCGGCTGTCGCGGACAAGGATTTTTCGTGGGTGCATGTCACGCCGGAGAAGATTCACAGGCCCGTGGTAGGCCGGCTAATCGGGCTCGTGGAGACCGATCCGGCGCCCCCGGCGATGCACTACAACTGGAACTGGGGGGCGACGGTGACGCTCGTGACGAAGTCGGGGGGGCGGTTTACCAGTACGGTGGATGCGCCTCGAGGATCCGCGCCGCGAGGGATCGAGTGGGCGGATATCGATGCGAAGTACCGGGCGCTGATGCCGGGGTCGCATTTGGCGGCGGGCAAAATTGAGGAGGTTCTCAGGGTTATTCACCAGTTTGAGCGAGCGAAGAAGGTTTCGGAATTGACCGGGCTGCTGGGTTGATCACGCTTCGCGCGTGCGCAAGGCACGGGATGGGTAAACTCGCCTTACGCTACCGCGCCACGGGTGACAACGGCTTCGGCGATGGCTTCGAGGGCTTTTTCACAGCCGGCACGGTCTACGTCATAGTGGGTCACGGCGCGCATCTCGCGCTCGTTGATGCCGTTGATTAAAACGCCGTGCTGCTTCAGACGGAGGCTGATGTCGGCGCTTACGAGACCGGTGCCGCTCACGTTGAATACGACGATGTTGGTGACTACTTTCGCGGGATCGATCTGAATTCCGCGGATGCGGGCGAGGCCTTCGCCAAGGAACCTGGCATTGGCATGATCGTCGGCCAGACGTTTCGGCGTTTCTTCGAGGGCAATCAGGCCGGCGGCGGCCAAAACTCCGGCCTGGCGCATGCCCCCGCCGAGACGCTTGCGGTAGAGCCTGCCGCGCGCGATCGCATCGGCGGGGCCGGTCAACATCGAGCCGACCGGGGCGCCCAGGGCCTTAGAGAGACAGAACATTACGGTATCGACCGGGGCGACGATATCCCGGACGGGAACTCCCGTAGCAGCCGAGGCGTTGAATACGCGCGCGCCATCCATGTGCACCTTCAGGCCACGCTCGTGGGCACCTGCGCAGATTTCGCGGATCGTCCGGATCTGGTAGACGGTCCCGCCCGCCATGTTGTGCGTGTTTTCGATGGCGATCAGGCCGGTGGGAGCCCAATGCGGCCCGAGTGGGCGGATCTCACGCTTGATCTGGTCCCAGGCCAGGAGGCCATCTTCGGCGGCAATGGGGCGCGCGACGCAGCCGGAGAACCACGCGATCATCGCCAGCTCGTAGTTGAGCACATGGGAACGCGCCTCGCAGATGACTTCCTGTCCATGGTCGGTGTGGATCTTGACCGCGATGGTGTTGCCCATGGTGCCGGTGGGTACGAACAATCCGGCTTCTTTTCCGGTGATCTCGGCGGCCCGCTTTTCCAGTTGATTGACGGTGGGATCTTCGCCATAGACGTCATCTCCGACCTCAGCTTCCATCATGGCGCGACGCATCGCCGGCGTCGGTTTAGTCACGGTGTCACTACGCAGATCGATCATGGGATCAAAAACTCCTGAAAGACTTCGTTAGAGAGAAGCACGCCACGGCCGGTGAGCCGGAGAACGCCGTCGTCGGCCTCCAGCAGGCCGGCATCGAGGAAGCGTTGAATGGGTGCCGCGAAGCGCTGCCAGTCCGCGAGGTCAGGACGGACGCCGGAAGACAAGCGCAAGCCAACATAGAAACGCTCTTCATCGACGTGCGCCGGCAACGATTCGGAAGGGCAGCCGTCGACATATTCGCGCGGCGATTCTGGATTCTGGCGGCGCTGGCGGCCGTCGAACGAGTGCGCGTCGGCGCCGAAGCCGGCGTAGGGTTCCAATTTCCAATACTTCAGATTGTGAAGAGACTCAAATCCAGGCCGGGCGAAATTGGAAATCTCGTAGCGCTGGATGCCCATAGCGGCGAGGCGCGCCACGGCAGCTTCATAGAATGCCGCGGTGGCGTCGTCGCCCGGTGTTTCCGCGGCTCCGTACCGGACGCCGCCGAGCAACATTTCATTACCGAGGCGACTATCCTCGTCGACTTCCAACATGTAGATGGAGACGTGCGGCGGCGCGAGGCGTTCGATCCAATCGAGCGATTCGCGCCAGCTCGATTCGGTCTGCCCGGCCAACCCCGCAATGAGATCGATGTTTACGTTGGTGATCCCGCTATCCCGCAAAATCGCAATCTCAGTCTGAACGGTCCGGGCCGTGTGTCTGCGACCGGTACGGCGGATTTCATTTTCGACAAATGATTGCACGCCGAGGCTGACACGGTTGATGCCGCATTCCACGCAAGCGCGGGCGCGCTCGGGAATGACGGTGCCGGGAGCGGCTTCGAGGGTCGCCTCAGCCCAAGGACGGCCCGGAATGAGCCCCATCAGCGCGCGCAGGTCTTCGGTTTCGAGAATGCTCGGCGTGCCGCCGCCCCAGTAAACTGTTTCGGGTTTCCATTGCCAGGTGTGCGCTCGCAGTTCGGATGCGAGAGAGTTGACGTATTGCCGCTCCAAGTCCCGCGGGAACACGCCAGACGCGAAGTTGCAGTAGGTGCACTTCTGCGCGCAGAACGGATAAGAAAGGTAGACGCCGGCCACGGATGTAACCATCATAGCTGCCGGCAGTACACTGGAGAGGTCATGCCGAAACTGAATGCGCGCCCGGAGGCGGTGGAAGTCGATTTTGGGAAATCCGCCGTGGTCGTGGTCGATATGCAAAATGCGTTCGCGAGTAAGAAGGGAATGCTGGACCTGGCGGGGGCCGATATCTCGGGAGCGCCTTTGGTAGTGCGTTCGATCCGCTCGATTCTCGACGCGGCGCGGCCGGCGAAGATGCCGATCGTGTACCTGCAGATGGGCTATAAGGCGGATCTGAGCGACAGCGGAGGACCCGAGTCGCCCAACTGGCACAAGGAACTCGGCATACGGATGATGAACTGCCGTCCGGAGTTGAAGGGGAAACTGGTCACGCTGGGTACCTGGGATTTCGAGATCGTGGATGAATTGAAACCGGAGCCGGAAGATCTGGTGATCGTGAAGAAGCGGTACAGCGGATTCGCAAACACGGAAATGGATGCCGCGCTACGACAGCGCGGGATCCGGTACTTGTTTTTCACCGGGATCGCGACGAATGTGTGCGTAGAATCGACGCTGCGCGACGCGTTTTTTCTGGACTACTGGCCGATTCTGATCACCGATGCGGCGATGGCGGCCGGCTCGACGGCGATGCACGATGCCACGGTAGACAACGTCGAGAAGTTTTTCGGGTGGACGATGCCGGCAGCAGAATTCATCCAAAGCGTGCGGTCGGAATCTCAGGCGCCGGTGAGAATCAGGTAAGCGCCAAGCCCCCCCATCGCGACACCGGAAAAGCGGGCGACCAGCCTGCCGGCCGGGCCGAACTTTTCGAGTAGGACGAAGACGGTCAGTGCGGCGACCCAGACCAGGTTCATTACGCCCACAACGAAGAGCACCGCCATTAACGCCCAGCAACAGCCCAGGCAATGAACGCCATGATGCAGTCCCATCTGGAATGCGCCAAAAGTCCCGTCACGCCAATGTGTCATCAGGAAACCGAGCGGGCCGCGGCAGTGCCTGAGGCACGCGCCTTTCCAGGGCGTGAGCTGATAAAGACCTGCCACAATCAGAATGATGCCGCCAACGCGCGAACTCGACGCGGCCATGGCGGGGGATAGCATCGCGGCACGGTGTAAAACCCACTGCGCGAGCGTGGCACAGGCGCTGAAGCCAGCCCAGATCACGAAATAGCCAAAGCCGAAGGCGATCACTGCCGGCGACGCGCCGGGCTGCCCGCGTTTGGCCTGTGCCGCGGCGAAAAGCAGGATCATGGGAGCGGCCGAAACCGCCATCATGCCGACCATCATGATGGTCCACATGGCGAAAGTGAAAAAGGCGTCAGCCGCGGTCCAGGGTCCGTGCGTGGTCATGCCCATAGCTGCCATTGCCTTGTCGTATTCCACGGCTGAGGCCATCTGGCGGTCCAGGTGGATCAGATATGCCCAGGCAAGAGCGGTGATCAGGGCAATGCAAGTCGAGATTAGAATTCGATCGCGGCGCGGCAGCGCGGCGATCGAAGCTGCGCTAAACACTCTTCCAGGAAAACGGAGCGTACTGCCCGTTGTTCTTCCCGGTTACGTCATCCCAAGACAAGCCGAGGGCGTGGAGGTGACTCCTGGAAGCGTGAGCGAGGGCGAAGCGATCGGCGGCGGGATGACCCGTGTTCTCAAGCCAGAGCGGTTCAGCGGCTGCGGGATTCAGTCCCTTTGCGCCCTCCGCGGACATGTCAAGGAACGCGGAGGCCTGAACCGACCATCTCATTCCGTTGCGCTCGAAGCGAATGGGCGCCGATTCAACTCCGAGGAACTTTCCAATGAGACCGGAAAGCGCGGCGATTGGTCCGCCGGCGGAGCCGCTCGCGATGGCAGCAATAGCATCGCGCTGCTCGGCCGAGGCACGATCGTCGGCAAGCAATCCGACCGACCAGTTCCCTTTGCCCATTTCTTGCGGGGTCAAGCCGAGCAGAATAAAACCGAGGCCATCGAGCGAGACATTGCCGTAGTTCCCGCGCTCGATTTGAAAAGCCATCGCGAAGGTGCAGGATCCTTTGGTGGGCTTCACGGCCAAAAGTCCCGGTATGCAGGGACACACGAAATCGCAGCTACAGGTCTCATAATATTGCCCACTAATCTTCCATGCCGGCGCGGCCATCATTCACCCCCTCGCTTTCCGAAGCTGCCGCTCCATCAGGGTCACGGTTCTGTGTCGAGCGCTGGTATGAGCAGCGACCCTGATGACCGAGCGGCCCAACGCCCAGTGTAAACCACCCTGGCTGCCAATTATACGTTTGCCCTGGCGCGTTGTAAGCTGGTGATTTCGCGCTGAATACTTACCCGTGCCCGCACTCGATCTTCTCCATGCAGCGGCTGCTTTTGGAGCAGCTTTTCTTGCCGGACTTATCAATTCCGTCGCCGGTGGCGGCACACTTGTTACATTTCCGACGCTGATCTGGCTGGGGCTTAATTCCGTGACCGCCAACGCCACCAGCACGGTAGCCACCTGGCCTGGCACACTGGGGAGCTCGTGGGGATATCGGCAGGAATTGCGGACTATTGAGCCGCGGCTGTTCTGGCTGATGGTTCCGAGTGTAACCGGAGGGTTGGCCGGCGCCTGGCTGCTGCGCTTCACACCGCCGGCCGTATTTGACCGGCTGATTCCTTACCTGATTCTGTTTGCAACCTTGCTGTTCATGGCGCAGGATCCAGTGCAGCGTGTGCTGAGATCGACCGAGACCGCGCCGCATCAGTCACGCCGATGGCTGGCCGGTGCAATGATCTTTCAGTTCTTTGTCGCCGTGTACGGCGGGTACTTCGGCGCGGGGATCGGCATCCTGATGCTGGCGGCGCTCAGCGTCATGGGTCTCACCGACATGCACCAGATGAATAGCCTCAAAGTTCTGCTTGGGGGAGCCATCAATGGCGTGGCGGTTGTCTATTTCATCGCAAACCGGATGGTCTTCTGGCCGGATGTGGTTTTAATGGCAATTGGCGCCATCGTGGGTGGGTATTGGGGAGCGGGGCTGGCGCGGAAGGTTGGCGGGCGGGTGGTCCGCCGGCTGGTGGTGGTAATCGGCTTTGGGCTCGCGCTGTCGTTTTTTGTCCGGCGCTAGTCTAATCGATCAGATTACGAGTAAAAGTGCCTAATCGCCAGACTGCATAACGGGTTCGAGCACGGGGCGCGGTTTTTTGCGAGCGCGCCGCCATCTGTCCAACAGGCCGGCCATGTAGGTATAGACCACTGGCGTCAGGTACAGCGTCATCAATTGGGAGAAGGCCAGGCCGCCCACTACTGCCATACCAAGCGGCCGCCGGGCTTCGCCGCCCGATCCATAACCGAGCGCGATCGGAATCCCGCCCAGCAGCGCGGCCATGGTGGTCATCATGATCGGCCGGAACCGGATCATGCAACCCTCATAAACAGCGTCCAGCGGCTTTTTGCCGGCGCGTTCGGCCTCCAGGGCGA
>CAZKQQ010000176.1:0-14454 GCA_964554945.1 uncultured Solibacteraceae bacterium
CGAATGCCGAGGTGAAGGACAGCGGATTGGTTGGGATGCCCGCGCGGCCCACGATCGGCGAGGGAAGGCTGCTCAGCGGCAGATTACCGACGATATTATTGATGCTTCGGAAATTCGTGCGATTGAGCAGGTTGAACGCTTCCGCCGTGAACTCGAGGTTGTGGCGCGCTTCCGGGCCGAAGGGGAAGCGCCGGGCGAGCCGGAGGTCGAAGGTGAAGTAATCGGGGCCTCGACCGATATCGCGGCCGGCGCCCCACGGCCGGTGCGTGGTGGGATGATTGTCGCCCAGGTTATCGAAGCCGGTCAGGATGTTGAACGGGCGGCCGGAACTGGCGATGAGGATGGGGGCCAGTGTGAAGTCTTTGAGGGCAGCGCTATTGGCGGGCGACTCGAGCAGGGAGGACACCACCAGCCGGTGCCGTTGATCGAACGCCGAGAGCGCCCGCTCGGCCTTGGCGTTGAGCTGGTCCTGCGGCTCAAAATCGCTATTGAAATCGGTAACCTCATCGATCGCCTTGCTGAACGTGTAATTGGTATTGAGTGAAACGTGCCGGCTGAAACGCCGCGTAGCCTGCAGGATGAGCGCGTGATAGAACGAGTTGGCGGTCGACTCCTCCACGTTGTACTGCAGGATGGTGGGATCGAAGAAGCCGAAAGTCGGCTGTCCATTCGACAGGTGGCCTGTGTAATAGAGGTTACGGTCGAGAATGCGCGGCAGGCGCGCGCCGCGGTTGAACTCATATCCGGCCGACAGCGCGAAGCCGCCCACCGCCCGCTCGATTTCGAAGCTGGCCTGCTGGGAGTAGGGGTTCACGTAGTCACCGGTCACTCCGAAGATCACGCGGCCGGGCGCATTGGGACCCGGGCGAAGGCCGAATTGCGCGATGTCCTGCACGGTAATGGTGCGACGGCCGATGATGCCTTGGGCGGCGAGCACCTGGTAGATGTCGAACGAGGTGAGCGGCTGACCGGTGAGCGGATTATTCAAACCGGGAATGCCTCGCGGCGTAATGGCGGCCTGCGCGATCTGGGTGCCGTTCAATGTGGCGGGCAGATTCGCGATTTGCGCGTTGATCTGCGAATAGAACAGGCCGTAGCCGGCGCGGATCACGGTTTTGCCGTTCGGCCCCAACGTCCAGGCGATTCCGACGCGCGGGGCGATGTTATTGGTGTCGGTGTGGAGCGGCGCGGGCTCGCCCTGCACGTCGTACCGGGCTCCGAGATTGACTACGAATTTGGGAGTAACCTTCCACGTGTCCTGCAGGTAGAAGCCGAAATTTTTGAACCAGGCGGTCCAGTTGGGATTGCCGAAGCCCTGCTGGTATAGCGTCGGTAGCCCGAGATTGTAGGCTTGCAGCGAAGTGATGGGCTGGCTGAGATTCGCGATGAGCTGGGGCTGTCCCGCGGCGGCAAGCGAGGCAGCCAGGTTCGCGGCTGCGTTGGGGTCCTTGGTAAGCACGGTAAACAGCGCCCCCAGCGGAATCTGCTCGCTGAACAAAAAGCGCCCACCGAAGAACGTATCGGACCGCGCGTACACGCGGACCGGATCAATGTCGGCGCCGAACTTGACGTTGTGATGGCCGGAGACGTAATCGAAGCCCTGCAGAACCTGGTAATGGCGCTCGTAGGTGATCGACGGAAGAAAGATTTCACGGCCGAACGATCCGTATCCGGAGATGGTGATATCGGGACCATACGGATCGGTCGGGATCACGTTGAGGTTGTCATATCCGAACATCAGGCGGGTTTCACTGAGCAGCCGGTTGTTGATGATCCACGTATTGTTCAGCATGAGCGAGCCATCGGTGGTGCCGATGGTCCGGCCGCGGTTAAACCCGATGAGGGCGCCGAATTGCGCGTTCTGGTCGGAGCCGCCGGTGAAATTGCCGCGCACAAACAGACTATCGTTAACGCTGAAGCGATGATCCAGACGCGCCGACACCATGCTGGTGTCCGAAGAGAACGGAAACGTGCCGCTGTTGGCGTTGAACAGAGCGAGCGTGCCCGGGAAATTATTGGTGATCAGGTACTGCCGCATGGCAACCGCAAGACCTTGGAACTGCGGCGAGCCCGACGCGGTGAAGAAATTCGCCAACTGCTGCTGCGAAGACGTGAGCTGGCCAAAGGCGGAGCGGTCCTGGAGGATAGGCACGAAGGCGGATTCGTGGCGATCCAGGCGCTCGAAGGAGAGGAACAGAAAAGCCTTGTCCTTCACGACCGGTGCGCCCAGCGTAGCGCCATATTGCGCGCGGGTAAAGCCAGCCTTCTGAGGGTCGAAGAAGTTACGCGCCTGAATCGCGCGGTGGCGGAAGAACCCGAACAGGTCGCCATGCACGTCGTTAGTGCCCGCGCGCGTAATGATGTTGATCGCTCCTCCCGAGGAATTGCCCGTTTCGGCCGAGAAGCTGTTGCGGCTGATTTGAAATTCCTGCACGGCTTCCTGGCTGACCGAAGGCCGCACTCCGCCGGAAGTCAAATAGTTCTCGACACCATCGATGGTGAAATTATTGCCCCGGCCGTTGCTGCCGCCGAAGCTCAGTCCGGATTGCGGCGTCTGGACGACGCGAAAATCGGTGCTGTCCACCAGGTCGTTGGTCTCCACCACGCCGGGCGCGAGCAGGGCGAAATCCAGATAATTGCGGCGATTGATGGGCAGGTTCTCGATCCGTTCCATGTCGATGCGGGTGGCCTGCTGCGTCCGTTCCGTCTCGACTACCGGAACCGAAGCGGTGACCGTCAATTCGGTGGCGACCGCGCCGACTTCGAGCGTGGGGTTCAGGTTCACGATTTCGCCGACTTGCACCGGAACATCCGACAGAACTCGCGTGGCAAAGCCTTGCGCTTCCACACGCACCGTATAGACGCCGGGAGGCAGCGCCGTAATCCGAAAAGCACCGCCGTTATCGGTGGACGCGGTCCGGGAGATCGCCCGGTCCGCGGACGCGGCGGTTACCTTGGCGTTTGGGACGGCGCCAGCCTTGGCGTCGACCACGATTCCACTGAGTTCCCCAGTACTTACCTGAGCAGGCGCGGTGACGATTGCGAAGCTTAGCAGAAACGCAATTCGGAGACAATTCTTTTCCATGGTCATGGTTCTGAAGCTGAGACGACTCTGGAACCGATGATAGTTCAATTCATCGACAGAGCCAAGCCGGAATCTGTCAGGCGGGGACAGGCCGAAGACTATCGGGTGCTTTCCTTATGCCAGAGTTAGCATTGTCTGCCCGGAAGCTTGCTTCTATACTTTCGACCGGAGGTACAGATGAAGATCTTTGGCCGATCCCTGCTGGTCCTCTTGTTTCTGTACGCGCTGGTCTTTGCGGTTGGGGACTGGTACCTCCTGAGGCACGGGGCTCCGCCATGGATGGGAATTCTGCTGGCGGTAGCGATCGTGGGCGCGCAATATTTGTCGGCTCCGCGAATTATCGAGTGGCTGATGGAGATTCGCTGGGACGACTCCGCCAGCGAACTGCCCATACGCAATCGCCAGTTCGTCGCAAAGCTTTGTGCGGGGCGCGGCCTCAAAATGCCGCGGATTGGAATTGTCGACTGCCCCACACCCAACGCATTCGCTTTCGGCCGCGTGCCGGCCGATGCCCGAATCGCGGTGACTACAGGGCTGCTGGCGACGTTGTCGACCGAAGAAATTAACGCCGTGCTGGCGCACGAGATGGGGCACGTGGAACACTGGGACTTCGTCGTGATGACGCTGGCCGCGCTGACGCCGCTGGTTCTCTGGCAGATTTACTCATTTACGCGCCGCAGCAACAAGACGGAAAACGTGGCTATCGCCGCCTTCGTGTGCTACTGGATCAGCCAGTTCCTGGTGCTGCTGTTGAACCGGGGGCGCGAATACATGGCCGATCACTATGCGGCGGAAGTAACCCATGAGCCGGGCACGCTTTCATCGGCTCTGATCAAGATCTCCTACGGGATGATCAAGGCCGATGGCGATCTGGCACACGCGATGCAAGGGGCGCGCGGCAAGGAGCGCGCGCAGTTCGCGGCTGCACGCCAGCTGGCGGGAGCCGTGGCGCTGATGGGGATTTCCAATCTCCGGTCCGGAACGGCGCTGGCTTTGGGCGCTCCCGATCCGAAACACGCGTCCGCCCTGATGCAGTGGGACCTGGTGAACCCGTGGGCCCGGTTTTATGAATTGAATTCGACGCATCCGCTCACGGCCCTGCGCGTCAGGGCTCTGAATCGGGAGGCCGAAGCACTGAATCAGAAAGTACTCTATCCGCTGCCGGAAGAGTTGCAACGCGAATGGGGAGGCTTCCCGCTGGAACTGCTGGTGTGGGCGGCTCCTTGGATCTGCGGCGGAGCCGTGCTTGCGCTGCTCATCCTGAGGAACCGTCTAGTGGAGTGGGGTATTCAGGTTCCCATCGGGCTCGCTCCGCTTCTGCTGGCGCTGACCGGCGCGGGGTGGATCCTACGCACGCGATTTCGCTATTACGGCGAGTTCGCACCTGCGACCATCGGCTCGTTAATGGCGGACGTGAGAGTCTCGCCGATACGGCCGCGCGCCGTGCGACTGGAAGGCGAGATCCTCGGCTTCGGCGTACCGGGAGCTTTCTGGAGCCCGGACCTGGTGTTGCGCGACGACACCGGAATGATCTTCGTGCTGTATCGCCAATCGATTCCGTTCGCGCGGCTGATCTTCGCGCTGACCAATGCCGGCAGCTACATCGGCCGCAAGGTGACGATTGAAGGCTGGTTCCGGCGCGGCCTGCGGCCGTATCTGGAGATGTCGTGCCTGACGGGCGCAGACGGGAAGACGCATCGCACACGCTCGCGGTGGATACAGCATGGCGCGGCCGCAGGATTGATTGCCGCCGGCGCTCTCTGGCTTTTCGTCCAGGCATAGAGCGTCCGCTTGCTTACGGCCGCGGTTCTGTGAGGCTCTCTCCGTAGAGCCACTCGAAATATTCGAAGTCGTCGGCGGCCCGCTTGCCTAACAATTCATTGCGCAAAGTCCGGCCGACGCCGTCCAGGTGTTTCAACTCTCCGAAGAAACGCGCGATGCCCTGCACGCGCGCGGTGCGCGGAATGCGATGCGCCTGATAGGCGGCAAGCGCCTTGCCGGGGTCGCCGGCAAACTGCCCGAAGCATTCGCCGAGACAGACGGCGTCCTCCAATGCCTGGCAAGCGCCCTGCGCGATGTATTGCAGCATGGGATGCGCGGCATCGCCGAGAAGCGTGATGTGATTGCGAGTCCAGTTGGGAATCGGGAGGCGATCGAACATTGGCCAGCGGCGGTCGCGCCCGATTTTCTTGACAGCCATTCGCACGGTATCGCATAGCTTTCCGTAATGCTCGTCGAGTTCCTCCACCGTGCCCCACTCATCCGAATCCGCCCGGTAATGGCGACTGCGGAATACCGCGACCTGGTTAAACAGCTTTCCGGCTTTGACGGCATATTGCACGAAGTGCATGCCGGGGCCCACCCAGATGACCATGTTCCGGAGGTCGGAACCGGGCGGCGCCTCTTCGATCGGGATGGTTCCGCGATATGCCACAAATTGCGCGCAGATCGGGTCGCCGTCATCGTGAACCACTTTGCGGACGGTGGACCAGAGCCCGTCCGCGCCGATCAAGGTATCGCAATCGTAGACGGAGCCGTCGGCACAGCGAACGGCGGCGCCATCCCCGAGATCTTCGACGGACACAACATCCTTGTTGTTCTCCAGGGTGATGAGGGAGCTCACGCGGCACGCAGCCAGCTCGGCCGCCAACAGTTCGCCCCGATGCATGAGGATGTAGGGATGTCCAAAGTGAGCCAAAAACTTCGGTCCGAGATCGAGCGAGGTAATCGGCCGGCCGGATACTGCGTCCATCATGACCAGCCGCTGAGGAAAACCGGCGAGCCGGTGGATCTCGGGCATGAGGCCGAGACGATCGAGCATGCGGGTTGCGTTCGGGGCGAGTTGCAAGCCGGCGCCGATCTCGGCAAACTCGCTGGATTTTTCGAGGACATGCGCGGGAAATCCGGCGCGCGAAACCGCCAAGGCCGCGGCGAGCCCGCCAATACCGCCGCCGGCTATCAGAATCGGAATTCTGCCGCGCCGATCCATGGAAGTCCGGAGACTATTTAATCACTGGCGGGGGGCTGTGCCCGACAGCACCCAGTCGGCCAATTCATCCAGGCGGTCCACCAGGAGGTCGGGCGCGGGGTCGCGGAGGCTCTCGGGCGCGAAGCCGTAGGTCACGCCACAACTGCGGACGCCGGCATTACGCGCGGTCTGGATATCGACGGAGCTGTCGCCCACCATCATCGCGCGCGCGCGATCCACCGCGGCTTCGGCCACCAAGGTTTCCATGCCTATGGGATGCGGTTTTTTGAACTCGAAGCTGTTGCCGCCGCAGACGCGAAAAAAATGCGCCGCGATGCCAAGGCCGTCGACAATCGAGCGGCTCATCGCCACCGGCTTATTGGTCAACACGGCCAGATGCTTGCCGGCGTCGCGGAGACGATCGAGCGATTCTTTCACGCCCGGATAGAGCCGCGTGTAGTCCAGATCGTGCTGGCGGTAATATTCCAGGAAAAATTCCAACGCTTCCGCGATTTGAGCTTCAGTCGCCTGATCGCCCAGCGCGCGCCGGATCAGCACCGGCGCGCCGTTGCCGACATAGGTGGACACCAGTTCGACGTCAAGCGGCCCCATGCTCATGTGGGCGCGAGTGGCGTTCACCGAAAGCGCCAGGTCCATTTTGGAATCGATGAGGGTACCGTCGAGATCGAAGACCAGCAGGTCCATCGTCAGGCGGCGCCTGTTTTGGGTTTTCGCGGGCGGCCGGCCCGCGCGGCCGGCTTGCGGCGCACCCGGCCGTTGCCCAAACCGTATTCCACCATTTTTCGCTGCAGCGTGTTGCGATGAATCCCGAGCCGTTTGCTGGCCGCCGACCGGTTCCCGCTTTCCCGTTCGAGCGCCTTCTGAATCATGTTTTTTTCGAGAACTTCGATAGCCTCTTCCAGGAAAATGTTGCCCGTCAACAACTGATCCACAAGCCCGTCAAATCTGTCTTTCATTTTCCGTCTTCTCCCCGTTGGGCCCGCTGCGAATCCCTTTTTGCATTCCGTTTTCCCAAGCCGTTTTCACCCTTGCATACGTCTTGCGGAAACCTTCCTTCACTTCATGCGGGGCCAGCGCGGCGATGACACGGGCCGCCTCCGCCACGTACGGCGCAACCTGCGACTGCACGATCGAATCCGGAGGCCGCTCTCCCGGGGAAAAGGCCATAATCCCCATCACCAGCGCGACGGAAATCAAAACTCCGCGGACAATACCGAATCCCGCACCCAAAACGTGATCGAGTATCGATAGCCCCGTGACCTTCAAAAACTTGCCGACGACGAAACTGACCAGGCCCCCCACAAGCAGTACACCGCAGAACACAATCGCAAAGCCGGCGAAGTTCGCCACCTCTGGGGAACTGAGGTAGGGTAGCAGATGAGCGCCCGCGAATCCATAGGACCAAACACCCAAAAGAATCGCCAGGACGACCGATATGAGTTTGATGATTTCCCGCGTCAGGCCTTTGCGGAAGCTGGTCACGACCGAAACGAGCAGGATCAAGACCAGAACCACGTCCAGCCAGTTCATAATTCATGGCCAGGCAGTGGGTGACCGGTTAGCGCGGTATAAGCCTGCCGGTACTTCTCACCGGTTTTAGCCGCGATGTCATCCGGCAGCGGCGGGGCGGGCGGCTGCTTATTCCACTTGATCGACTCCAGGTAATCGCGCACGAATTGCTTGTCGAAGGAAAACTGCGCGCCGCCGGGCTTGTAGGTTTCCGCCGGCCAGAAGCGGGAGGAATCAGGCGTTAGCACTTCGTCGCCAAGCACAAGCTCGCTGCCTACGAATCCGAACTCAAACTTCGTGTCGGCGATGATAATGCCCTTGCCCTCCGCGGATCGCGCCGCGCGCGTGTAAATTTCCAAAGTGAGGTCGCGCAGGCGGCGGGAGAGATCGGCGCCGACCAGCGACACCATCTGATCGAAGGAAATATTTTCATCGTGGCCGGTCTGGGCCTTGGTGGAGGGCGTAAAGATCGGCTCCGGCAGGCGGCTGCCGTCCTGCAGCCCCGCCGGCAGCGGGATGCCGCATACCGTGCCCTGCTGGCGGTATTCTTTCCAGCCCGAGCCGGCGAGATAACCGCGAGCGACGCACTCGATCTCCACCATCTGCGCGCGCTTCACCAACATCGAACGGCCTTCGAGTTGATCGGCGTAAGGGTGCAGCCCCTCGGGATACTCGGATACGCGCGCGGTGAGGAAATGCGTCGGAGTGATCTCCTTTAGAAAATCGAACCAAAAGATGGAGAGCTGCGTGAGCACGCGGCCTTTGTCGGGAATGCCGGTGGGCAGGATGTAATCGAAAGCCGAAATGCGGTCGGTGGCGACGATCAGCAACTTTCCGTCCACCTGATAAACGTCGCGAACTTTACCGCGCGCGTGCCGCGTAACGCCGGGCAGATTGGTCTCGAGAAGAATCATCGGGCTTTGGGTAGGTTTCACAGGTTCCTTCAAGATGCGATCGGGGGAGTAAACGCAATCATAGCGCGTCCCGAGGATTTTGGAAATCGGGTTTTTGGCAGGCGCGCGGAACCGCGCTGCGCGAACGCACAAGTCGGAGTCGTATGCTACTGCACGGCGATGTACAGGGTCTGGGTGCCGGCGACGCCACCCTGGCTAAACGTGATGGGCACAACACTGCCGGGAGCGACGTTCGGCACGACCAGGTTGAACTGGTACAGACCGATGGCCTGCGGGGCCAGCCCGGCATATATCAGCGTGGCGGGCGCGCCACCCACGGAAAACTGCACCGGGACTGTCAGCGCATTCAGTTGTTGAACGGTTTGACCCGCATCGACGTTTGGGGACACGGGACCGAATCCCACACCGTATAAGACGATCAGGTCGCCGGCGTGCGCGGGTTGCGAGTTGATGCCGGGCACCGCCCCGGCGGGCATGATGAATGTGTGTGTCGCGTCGTTGTATTGCGCAGTGTACTGTTTTCCAGCTACCTGCAACACCGCGGGAGCGTAGAGGCCCGGTTGCGCCGTCTTGACGGTAACGGTAATCGGAGCGCTGGTGCCGGCAGGAGTCGAGACGGTCAATGGCTGCGGACCCGCAGTGACGTTCGACGGCACCTGCACGTTGACCTGGCCGGAGCTGATCGCATACACAAAGGCATGCTGGCCGCCAATCGTCACAGAGGTCGAATCCAGCGAAATGGGGGCCTGGTTTCCATTGAACTCGCTGTGCGTCCAGAATCGAGTCGTGGCGGCCAGGTTGGCCCCATGAACCTCGATCCAGGAGCCCGGCGCTACGCTGGGCGCCGCGCCGAATTCGCTCGCGCTATTCACGCTGCTGACCGTTGGCGGCGCAGTGGGAAACGCGACCGGCGTCAGCAACCGGATGGCGCTGTTCTGCGTGTCGGCGATGTAGACATTTCCCGAAGCGTCGACTCTCACCGCAGTTGGAAAAGCGAGTGCGGCACGAGTGGCGGGGCCCCCATCGCCGCTGTATCCGAACCCTCCGACGCCGGCGATCGTGTGGATTATGCCGTCGGGGGTTACCATGCGGATGCGAGAGTTCAGCGTATCGGCAATGTAGAGGTTGCCGGCCGCATCCACGGCGACACCGCGAGGATTGTTGAGCGCGGCCTTGGTGGCGGGCCCGTCGTCGCCGGAGTATCTATTGAAGCCATTGCCCGCAATGGTGGTGATGCTGCCGCCACCCGGCGTGATCTTACGGATCACGCCGTTATTTGTGTCGGCCACGTACATATTACCGGCGGCATCGATGGCGAGGCCGGTCGGGTTGTTCAATTCCGCCCCGCCGGCCGCGCCGTTATCGCCGAGGTAGCCAGCCGTCGCATTGCCCGCGAAGCTCGACATAGTACCGCCCGGCGACAGCTTGCGGATGACATGATTGCCGCTATCGGCAATATAAAGATTGCCGGCGGCGTCTATGACGAGGCCGGTTGGATTATTGAGTTCCGCTTCCGTTCCCGGGTGATTATCTCCTGCAAAGCCGCCGGTGCCGGTGCCGGCGATGGTGGTGATGGTACCGGCTGTGGTGACTTTCTTAACTTCGTGATTGCCGGTATCCGAGAGGTAGAGATTTCCGGAGCCGTCCAGCACCAGGCCGCAGGGAGTGCGAATGTTGGCGGAGGTCGCCGGGCCGCCTTTGGCGCCAGCGCCCGTATCGCCGGCGGTGCCGGTACCCACCACGGTGCTGATATTGCCGCCCGTTATCTTGCGGACGCGGTAATTCAACTGGTCGCCTATATAAATGTTTCCGGAGCCGTCCAACAGTAGCGCGCAAGGGTCGTTAATTTGCGCGGATGCGGCGGGGCCGCTATCCCCGGAAAACCCGCCGCCGGTGCTGCCGACAATCGTTGAAATCGTGTACGCCGGAGGAGCCTGGGCCTGGCTCATCAAGGGCCCGCAAAACAATGCCGCGGCGGCGACAAGGCATCCGAATACCCTGTGGCCGCAAGGCCCACCTGTGCCATTTCGTGTCATGAACTGAAATCTCACCAACTGAGGATAGTAGCTCAATGCAGCGGAAATACGCTAGACCGCCCTATAAGCACGAGGGTTTCCAAACCAGACAGCCGGGCACCGTTATGATATGCTGCCCCCGATGAAATGGTGCCGCGTCCTTTGCTCAATTCTACTTGGCGGTCTGGTTACCGGTTCGTTGGCCGCGCAGAGCGCCAAGGTGTGGACGATCGAAGAGCTGTTCCGGCGAAACGTCGGCACGCGGGAGCAGCAGAATAAGCAATTTCCGCCGCACAAGATCATTGGAAATCTTTATTACGTGGGCACGGAGTCGCTCGCTTCTTTTCTGGTAGCCACGCCAGACGGGCTGATTCTCATCAACAGCGATTATGAGCGCACTGTACCGGTAATTCGCTCCTCCGTGGAGAAACTCGGGTTCCGGTTCAACGATATCAAAATTCTGCTCGGCAGCCATGCCCACGCCGACCACATGCAGGGCGACGCCATGGTCAAAGAACTAAGCGGCGCGACGGTGATGGCGATGGAGCAGGACGTTCCCGCGTTGCGCGCGATGACGCCAGGAAACAAGCCGCATCCGATCGACCGCGTCTTGCACGATGGCGAGGAGGTTACGCTGGGCGGCACAACGCTGGTGGCGCACTTGACGCCCGGCCATACGCGGGGCTGTACCACTTGGACCATGAAGGTGCAGGACGGCGGCAGGACGTATAACGTCGTGATCATCGGTAGCGTGGGCGTGAATCCGGGCTTCAAGCTGGTCAACAATCCGGACGTGCCGCAGATCGCTGATGAATACATGCGCAGCTTCAGGATTCTGCGATCTCTGCCCTGCGATGTGCCGCTAGGCTCGCATCCCGCCATGTACAACCTGGCTGAGAAGTTTGAAAAGTCGGGAAAAGGGCCGAATCCGTTTATCGACCCCGCCGGATACAAATCTGAATTGGATATCCAGGAAAACGCCTTTCAGGCAGTCCTGGCTCAGCAGCAGAAGACTACCACCCCTTAAATTCCCGGCATAGTATTATTGGAGATAGAAGTATTGATTTGCCGCGCTTGCTGAGCGCTTGCCATGGACTTATATAAAACTATTGCCGAACTCCGGGCCCGGCGGGACCAACTGGAACAAATCATCGTGCAACTGGAAGAATTGCGATCGAGCGATTCCGGCGCGGGCCCCCGGGGAACTAAACGCCGCGGACGTAAATTCATGGGTCCGGATGAACGGGCCGAAGTCTCGCGCCGCATGAAGCAGTATTGGGCCAACCGAGCCAAGAAGGTCAGGGAACGCACCGCGCCGTAAAGAATCTTTGCGGAAAAAGCGCGTTCCAACGATCGGGAAAAACGGACAGAGCAGACCGGTAGAGCTAGTTCACCGAGCGCGCCGGTCCGACGATGTGGGTCGGATCCTGATTGTTCTCCTGGCAGATGTATTCCATGATCTCGCCCTTGGGGTCGAGGCGATTGCGGGCCACGAGGGTGAAGGGCTTCTCGTAGGCTCCGGGATCGTCAATCGTCACTTCGTCCACCAGTGTGCCCAGGTCCGGACGCGTATAGCGCTCAATGGTGTGCAGTTTCTCCGTATGGGGATGCCCGGCGAAGTCAAACCAGAACTTGTCGTTGTAGCCAATCGTATCGACTACCAGCGTATCGCCGTCCCAGTGTCCAATCGACTCGCCGTACCAGGTAGGGTCGGGATCGTCGGAATGCTTACGGCCATCCATAAAGATCTGGCGGAAACTGTGGATGTTGCCTTCAAACAGGAAATAAATGTACTTGGGAGTTTCGACAACGGACCAGGGATAGGGCGCCATACGCGGCACGCCGGTGGGCAGGCAATTGGCCTCGGGATCATCGCCCGCTTTGCGCGACTTGAAGAGCTTCTCCGCCCCTGGAAGCAGGATCATCTTGTCCCCGGGCTTGAGCGCGCGCGAGATGTCGCCGACGAGGTTATTGTCAGGGCGCCAGACACCGGAGAAATCCACGCGACCATTGGGCAGGCGCGGCGTAGGCCCGGTTACCGCAGGCGGACGCAGACCGCCTCGCCCTCTTCCTCCGTCGGTCTGCACGCTGCCTCCGGGCGGCGGCAGGTCAGCGGGCCTCCGCGCACCCGCGCCTGGAGCCTGCGCCACGGCGGATGAAACCAACAGCAGCGTGGCCGCGAGCGTCGAGCCGGCAAAATACTTCATCGAAAGAAACCTCCAGTCCGATTGCGCGGTCCTCCCGGACCTGCGCGCTTTTGAGGATTATATCAGCCGCCATTTTGTGCGGCGCTGCTTCAGAACCGGAAGCGCGCCACCACCGTTCCCTGACGCGAAGTCGGCGTCTGGGTATTCGTCACGATGCCGGTGTTCGCCGTCGCGATGAACCCGAAGCCCGCGGTCGGCACTCCGTTTTTAATGACAGCCGTCTGCGCGGCATTGGTGGACGTCGGAACCGGCATCTCGGCCCGGTTGAAAATGTTGTTGAACTCGACCCGCAGATTCAGCTCGTAGCGCTCTTTGATGCGGAACAGGCGGCCCAGGCCCATGTTCTCGTTAGGACGGCGCTGGTTGCGGTAGTCGCTGTAATACGCCGCGCCGGTGCCCCATTGGCCTGGACCGGGCTGGGACCACGCTGCCGGATTCAGCACGAGCACCTTGTTCGGATCAAAGCAATGGCAGTTCATGTCCTCCAGGAATGGATTCACTCCCGCCACACGGTTCGCATAGCCGATCTGCGTCCCAGTCGTGTTACGGAGGAGCACGGTATTCAGGTTATTCTGCGCTACGGGAGCCAGCAGCGGCAGACCGCTTGCATAACCGAGCAGCGTGTTGATCTGCCAGTCCCGCGCCACCCATGAGAGGAGCTTGTTGGTGTGCAGCGAGGGCGTGGTGTAGCTGGCGGCAATGGTGAACAGGAACGGCTGATCGAACGGAGAAATGAATTTATTCAGCGACCGGTTGAACACGTCAGTGACGGCTTGGCCACCGGTGCCCGGGATGGTGACATTGCTCGGGGCCGCGGTGGACAGCTGCTTGGCCCAGGTAAACAGGCCCGTGAACTGCAGTCCGTGCGAGAAGCGCTTGGTGGCTTTGGCCTGCAGCGAGTCGTACCACGTGTTTCCGTTGGGCGCCCATAAAGCCGTAATGCTGCCGAACTGAGGAAACGGCCGCAGCGATTGAGCCACCGTCGCGGTGGTGGGAAAACCGGCGTACGGAGCCTTGTTGTAGCCTCGCGAAATCGCCAGAGCCGAGTTCACCGGCGAAGCCAGCAAGCTCACGTCCGCCGGAGTGTTGATGTTCAACCCGGCGGCTGCGATCGCTTGCGGCGTGAGTGCGTTCACATCAACCAGGCCGGGAGCGTTCCACCACACACCGCGGTTGGCGACGTAGCTGGCTTCCACCACCAGGTTCGCGGCCAGTTCGCGCTGCAAACCGACGCTCCACTGCATCTGCCGCGCCGGACGCCCGGCGTTCTGGTCATACCAGACGTTGGGCCCCTGCAGTGTGCCGGGTTGAGGGAACTGACCGACGTCGTAATTCGGGAACGGCAGCGGCGCGAACGGTACCCCGCCCGCCAACGTCATGACTGGCTGGCCGAATGAAGGGGAACTGACTGCCGCCGGAATCGAAAGCCCGCCCGCGGTGGAACCGTTGGAGTCGCCCGTCGCCGAATACACCACGCCCCAGCCGGCGCGTAGCACGGTCTTGGGTGTGATCTGGAAGGCAATGCCGACGCGCGGCCCGATCGCGTATGGGTAGTTGTTGCCGAAATTGCAATTACAGCGTCCGGGCCCATTGCCCTCGAATTCCACTGCTCCGAGGTGGCCGCCCGCGGAGGGATTTGGGATGTTGGGCGCGAACTGCGCGAAGCGTCCCTGCCCTTCCTTCAAATAAGTCTGGTAGTCATAACGAATGCCGTAATCGAGGGTCAGCCTGCGCG
>CAZKQQ010000177.1:0-14330 GCA_964554945.1 uncultured Solibacteraceae bacterium
ATGATCTTCGTAGTGACCGTCGGAACCTTGATATCCATCTGCAGAGCGGTGATGCCCTTGCTCGTTCCGGCAACCTTGAAATCCATGTCGCCGTAGTGGTCTTCGGCGCCCGCGATGTCGGTCAGGATGGCGTAATCCTTGCCTTCCATCACCAGGCCCATGGCAATGCCGCCTACATGGGCCGCGAGCGGCGCGCCCGCATCCATCAGCGCCAGAGAGGCGCCGCAAACCGTGGCCTGCGAGCTCGAACCGTTGGATTCCAGAATGTCGCTGACCACGCGCATGGTGTAGGGGAACACGTCTTCGCTCGGAATCATGGATAGAAGCGATCTTTCCGCGAGAGCGCCGTGGCCGATTTCACGCCGGCCGGGACCGCGCATAAAGCCGACCTCGCCGACGCTGAACGGCGGAAAATTGTAATGCAGCATGAAGCGTTTGGTAACTTCGCCGGGCTCGAGCAGTTCGATGCGCTGCTCGTCTTCCTTGGTGCCGAGCGTGACCGTGACCAGCGCCTGCGTTTCCCCGCGCGTGAACAAGGCCGAGCCGTGCGTCCGCGGAAGCACTCCGGTTTCGATGGTGATTTGGCGGACTTCATCGAACTTCCGGCCATCCGGACGCCGATGGTTCTTGAGCATCTCGTCGCGGAAAATGCGCTCTTTGAGCGCGTCGAAGCACTTGCCGGCTTCGTCCTGCTTCTCTTCCGGCTGCGCTTCTTTGATCTTCTTCTTGAGCGCGTCGACCCGGGCGTAGCTATCGATTTTGGAATATTTCTGCGTGTTTAACGCGTCCGTCAGTTCAATGCGAGCCTGCCGGGAGATCTCTCCGTACAGCGCCTGATCGAGGGCAGGGGGCGTGAACTCCCGCTTCTTCGTGCCTGCCAGTTTCACCAACTGGCGAATACCGGCCGCGATTTTCTTGCAGCACTCATGTCCAAACTCAATGGCGCCGAGCACTTCGGCCTCGGAAACCTGCTGCGCGCCGGCTTCCACCATCACGATGCCTTCTTCGGTGCCCGCCACGACGATGTTCAACTTCGATTCGCGGCCTTCGGTGTACGTCGGGTTGGCGATGTACTTGCCGTCCTTCATGCCGACGCGCACGCCGCCCAGCACATAGGGAAACGGCAAATCGGAGATGGCCAGGGCCGCGCCGGCGCCCGCGATCGCCAGCGAATTCGGATCCTGTTCGGGATCGGCCGAAAGCACCATGGCGATGACTTGGGTTTCGTGGAGAAATCCTTCCGGGAACAGAGGCCGGATCGGACGATCGATCAACCGGCTGGTGAGAACTTCCTTTTCGGAGGGACGCCCCTCCCGTTTGATGAAGCCGCCCGGAATTTTTCCGGCGGCGTAAGTATATTCGCGATAGTCGACGGTGAGCGGAAAGAATCCCGCTCCTGGCTTGGGCTCGTCGGACATGCACGCGCTAACGAGGACTACCGAGTCCCCGGATCGAACGACGACCGCGCCGTTCGCCTGTTTGGCCATCTTGCCTGTTTCCAGGGTAATCTTCCGGCCGTCCAGGTCAACTTCAACTATGTGAGACATCTTCTTTCTAAACCTCCAACCTCAGCCGGATCGGGCCGTCGTGGCGCTTCCGGCGAGTCAGGAATGGGCATCCGCGAGGGAGCCGTTTGAGACGGGAGTTGACAGGGGGAATCGGCCCGTGAAAAATCGGGCTCTGTGCTCCGGCCGCCAGGGCCGGTTAGGAATGATTTCGGAAACATCGGTTTCCGAAGAATGGACTTAACGCCGGATTCCGAGCCGTTGGAGAACCACTTTGTAACGCTCTGGATCCGTATCGCGCAAGTAAGTCAGAAGCCGGCGACGCTTGGCAACCAGGGTCAACAGCCCTTTGCGGGAACCGTTGTCTTTCTTGTGCGTCTGGAAGTGCTCCTGCAGCAGCGTCAGACGCTGGCTGAGCAGGGCAATCTGTACTTCTGGCGACCCGCTATCGGTCTTGTGGCGTTGATTGGTGGAAACCACCTGCCGCTTGGTCTCTGTCGCCAGTGCCATTCTAAAGGATCATGCTCCTTGTCTTCTCTTAATCTCGTTTTGGTACTCATCTAGAATAGCACAGTGGGAGCGGGCGCAAGGCGCCGGCGGAAAGACCACCACCGCTACTCAGTACACCTCAAAGCAAAATACCTGGTTGGACCCGTCCGGGGTCAGAGAATATTGCCCCTTCTCGAGGCTGGAATTCACTTCAATCCGGTATAGATTATCGGAACTCACTTTCGTGATCTCGATGCGGATTGGCATGGCGGTCTGTTTCTTCTTATGCGAGAAGAAGATTTCGCGGCGGCCGTTCTTCGTTTCGAGCTTGAAGAGCTGCAGTTTATCCGGGCCGATCTTGTCGGACTGAAACAGCAGGATGGGAGAGGCCAGCGGCGTTTTCACGCTCGAGGCGGCGCCGGCGACCACATAGAGGATGTCGTCCTTGCGCTTTTCTTCGGTCGCTTCCGCGGCTTCGGTGGCGAGCAGGCTCTCGGCGTGCTTGATATAGGGAAGATCCGGCTTGGCGGGGCGCGGGCCATCATATTTCTGCGCCGTGGAACAGGCAGCCGCGGTAACCAGGAGCATCAGCATTCTGCGCGTCATACGCGATCTATCTTAGAATTCAGGAACAGGCGGCGCAATCCCCTATGCCAAATAAAAGCATCAACTTCGACACGGTACGAAAGATCGGGCTGGCCCTGCCCGGTGTCGAGGAAAGCACGATGTACGGTTCGCCCGCGCTCAAGATTCGGGGCAAACTGCTGGCGTGCATTGCGATTAATAAGGCGGCCGAACCCAATTCTCTCGTGGTATGCGTCGGCTTCGATCGCCGCGCGGAACTGCTGGAAACGGACCCGCGGACCTATTATCTGAAAGACCACTATGCGAACTATCCCGGCGTGCTTGTGCGGCTGTCAGAGATCCGGCCCGACGTGCTGAAAGACCTGCTGACCATGGCATATCGCTTCGTTACGGCCAAGCCGGCGGGCAAAAAGAAAAAGAAGACCCCGCGCAAGCTTACCTGATGGCGTGCGCCGAGTCTCGCTCATTGTCGCAGACGTCCTCGATCATTTCCGTGTCGGCGAGAAATTGGAATTGCAGCGGAAATGACCACGATTTGGTATAGGCTCGCGGATCGTCGATTGTGATATCGACGTCCATGTGGCCGAAATCCGGGCGGCGGAACTTTTCGATGGTATGCAGCGCTTCGGTATGCGGGCGGCCGCTGTCATCAAGCCAGCTTTTGTCGTTGAAGCCGCGCGTATCGACCACGAACCAATCGCCGTCCCATCGGCCAATGGAGTAGCCGAGCCAGGCCGGTTGCGTGACCGGCGGATTCGGTCGGCCATCCGTGAAAACCTGGCGGAAGCGCGCAAACTCTTCGTACAGAATGAGGGTCAAGCCGGGATTCTGCACAATCTTCATGGGCACGCCGATCAGCATCTGGTCGGGAATGCCGTGAGGCAGGCAACGCGAGGACGGGCGGTCGGCCATGAAATTCGCCTGCCGCTGCCGATGCAGCGCTTCGGCCGCAGGCAGCATGGGCGGAATTTTTTCGCCCGGACGCATGAAATCCTCGAGATTGGGACCCATCGCCAAAGCCGTCGTGCGCTGGTTGGGATTGCGCATCCTCTGCCACAGCCCGGTTAGATCGGGTTTGCCGTTCGCGGACTTGGGGACGGGAGCAGAGAGGTTCGGCTTGCCGTCCGCGGCGCGCGGGATCCCGGGAGTGGGATAGCTGATCCACTGCGCGGTCGCCGAGTAGCCGCAGATGGCAGCGAGCAGCACGGATTTTCGTATCAATGTGCCTTTTCCTCTTTACGTGCGCCCGAGAGCATGCCGAACATGCCGTAATTCCCTTCGTGACAGGCGTACTCGAACAGGGGGCCTTGGGCCTTGGTCATTGGAATCTGAGCCGTCCAGGGACGGGTGAACGTTTCCGGATCCTCGACGTGGAATTCGTACAGCATCGTATTGGCGTCGGTTCGCGTGAAGCGCTCGGTGAGGTGCAGACCCACGCCAGAACCTGCGAAGTTCGTTTGATCCGTAAAGTTCGTGGTCTCAATCACGAGCGTGTTGCCTTCCCAGTGGCCGCGCGAATCGCCCATCCAGCGGGATGACCCGGGCGTCGTGAATCTGTTCGGAGAGAATCAATACGGAATCGGGCGCTTGGACGATTTGATAATTCGCATTGTAGTTCGCCGGCATCATGGGCGGACCGGCATTCGGAGCGGCGAGGCAGCGCTCGGCGGGCGAGCGGTCCTCGGGGCCGTCGAACGGATGCAGCCGGCGCGCTTCGGCACGGGCGGCCGCGCGCTTCTTTCCGTCAACCGTCAGCGGGGGAATGCGGCCGTCCGGCGTATCGATGATGAGCGAGGTGCGGCGGCTGGGAACCACTTTGCCGCGGTCGCGCCAGAACTCGTTATAAGCGCGGTTGACATCCGTGGCGGCGCCGCCGTCGCGGCGATCCGCGTCGACATCCTGAAGCGCACGTTTGGCGAAATCCGCGGCTTCCTGGTCGGTGAGGTATTCCTTGCCGGCAAGATCGGCGGGCCGTTCCAGCGGCGTTAGCGTGGCATTCGTCCAGATCCCCTGTAGATCCGGGCGGCCGTCCGGAGTTTGCGGCGGAGTCCCCGATTGCGGCGCGGCCGAAAGCACGATCACCGTCATGCCCAGAGAAATGATCCAGCGGTAGCTCATCGCAAACCTCCTTTGTAGGCCCACTTCAGCGCGCGCTGGCCGAAGGATTCGCCCAGATAGACGTTGCCTTTGGAATCAGTCGCGATGCTGTGAATATGGTAGAACTCGGCGGCGCCGTGACCACCATGACCGCCGAAGAACCCGACCACTTCCAGCGTCTCGCGATTGAGAATCTGCACCTTCTTATTGGTGCCGTCGGGAACATAGAAGAATTGTTGCTGCTTGTCCGGTGAGAAGGCGATATCAAATGCTGTGCCTTCGTTGCCGCTGGTCTGGCGCTCGATGTAGCCCTCTTTGACGAACGTGCCGTCGGGTCGGAAGACTTGAATCCGGTTGTTGACGCGGTCGCCCACATAGACCAGGTCATCGTTGGATATTCGAATGCCATGCACGGTATTGAACTGCTGCGGACCGGGCCCTTCGTAAACACGCGTGCGCGGTACGGAATCGTCGGGCCGCTTGCCGTATGCGCCCCAATGCCGCTTGTACGCGCCGGTATCGGCGTCGAACACGATCACGCGGCGATTGCCATAGCCATCCGCTACGAAAACCTCATTGGTCTTCGGATAGACCACAATTCCTGCCGGCCGGTTCAGATTCTCGGTATCGTTACTGCCGCCGGTCTTACCGTGATGGCCGATCTGCAGCAGGAACTTCCCGGTTTTGGTGAATTTCAGAATGTTGGGATCTTTTTGACCGTTGCCGCCAATCCAGACATTCTCTTTGTAGTCGACGAACATGCCGTGCTCGTTGTCGGGCCACTCGTACCCTGCGCCAGCACCGCCCCATCCTTGAATCAGGTTACCGGCCGCGTCGAACTCCAGCACCGGAGGCGCGGGCCTGCAGCAGTCGGCCTTTCCATCCGCGGCGTACTTGTCATGATCCTGCAGGCTGCGCGGCCGGTTTGTTACCCAGATGTGGTCGTGCGAATCCACATAAATGCCGGACACCTGGCCGAGCATCCAATTATTCGGCAGCGGCTTGGGCCAGGAGGGATCGGGTTCGAACCTGGGTACCGCCGCGCCGGCGCCGAACAGGAGCGGAACGGCCACGAGAAACAGGGCAAGCGGCTTCATGATGCACCTCACAGTGCAGTTATTCTATGCCCGCAGCAGCGCGGTCGCCACCGGGTCCACTCCCTGCGGTCGTGACATCATTGGCGCCGCGCCTGCCGTTGGGAATCGCGCGCGACAGCAAGCGGCTAATCGACCGGCTGGCGGGAGGACGGCGGGTGTGCCACATAGTCCTTCTTGGATTTTGCTTGCGCGGCATCCCGATCGACAACCGCCTGCTTGAATTTGGCGCGCAACGCTTCCCGGTCGAGTCTCATTCCGTTCAGGTATACACTCTCAATTTCGCGCGTGTTGCGGATGTTCTCCAGGGGGTTCGCGTTGAGAACGATAAAATCGGCGCGCTTGCCTTTGGCGAGCGTCCCCGTATCGGTCATGCGTAGCAGTTCGGCCGGCCGCGACGTGGCAATCGGAATGATGTCCGCGGGCGTCATCCCCAGATCCGCATACATGCCGATCTCGTGATGCTCCGCGAATCCGTATGAGTACTTCTGCGAGACACCGGCATCCGTGCTGAGCACGATGCGCGCGCCCGCTGCGAGATACTTCGGAAAATTGTACTTGAGGTTCTCCTGGCGCTGGGCGAACTGCGGCGTCGCCGCGGCGGAACACGGCGGCGAAGGCAGCCATGTTTTGCCCGCCTTCACGTCGGCGACCACGCTATCGGGCATCACCTGCTCGATAAACGAATTGCCGCCTTCGCACAGCTCCGATCGGTCGCCAAGGCCCATGACGGGAGCCCAATACGGCTTCTTCTCCTTGAGGAGCGCCAGGAACTCGTCATCCACCTTCTCGGCCACGACGGTGTGCACCAGTACGTCGACTCCGGCCTTCACCACGCCTTTTTGATCCGCCAGGTTGGTCGCATGCGCATGCACGGTGATGCCATGCTTGTGCGCCTCCTCGATTATTGCGGTATAAATTTCGGGAGACAGCTTCTTCCTGCCGCCGCGGTTGTTGTCGCGATTATCCACCCAGAACTTGATCTGGTTTATCTTGCGCGCGGCAATCCTCCGTACCTCGGCGACGGCCTCTTCCGGCGTGGAGACCGCAGCCACGGCATGCAGCGGCGCCGTTCCCTGTATCAGCAGAGCGTCGGGACCGCCTCCCGGGGGCGCCATGCCTGCCGCAAAGAAGAACCGCGCGGCCGCTGGGAACTTTCCAGCCATTTGCTCCTGCTGAAATTGGGCCGCGAAATCGAGCGGCTGATCACCCATTGTCATGGCAGAGCCGACGCCATAGAACGCTTCCCGCTCGAGGTGGTCGAGCACGTTTTCGCGCGTATGATTCTCCACGCTCCAGCTCACATACCCTTCGTATCCGATGTGAATGTGCACGTTGTTCATCGCCGGCATGACGGTCTTCCCGGTGAGGTCGACGCGAGTCACTCCGGCGGGCGCTTTGACCGAGCCCTTCGCCCCCATCGCCGTCAAATGCCCGTTCTGGACGAGGAATGCGCCATTCTCAATGGGTGCGCCGGTGTCGCCCGTGATCAACCGCGCCCCTTCGTAGAGCACAGGGTTTGACTGCGAGTAGGCGGTGAGTGCCGCGAACAGGATACAACTCGCGACCGTGAATCGAGTACGCATGATAGCCTCCGGCGAGTAGCAGTATACAAGAGTCCGCTTGCTGCCGGGTGTCCGAAAAGCGCGCAGGCTACGGGCTAGAATCGTCATATGACGTTCGCTCGGATGCACTGTCTGGCAATCCTGATCGGTGGTGCGGCTCTCTTCATGCGGCCTCTGCCCGCGGCTCCCGATAACGACATTCCGAAAACCTTCACGGCGCCCGCTGAGGAATACGACTTCGTAAAACGCGAAGTCATGATCCCGATGCGCGACGGTGTCAAGCTGCACACCGTGATCCTGCTGCCGAAAGGAGCCAGGAATGCGCCTATTGTCCTCACGCGCACTCCTTATAACGCCTCCAAGCGAGCCAGCCGCAACAACAGCGCTCACATGCTCGCCGTGGTTCCGCTGTCTGACGAGGTCTTTGTCCAAGGCGGCTATATCGTCGTGTTCCAGGATGTGCGCGGCAAGTACAAATCCGAAGGTGACTACGTCATGACGCGTCCGGTGCGCGGGCCTCTGAACCCGACGATGGTCGACCACGTAACCGATGCTTACGACACCATCGATTGGCTGGTGAAGAACACGCCGGAATCGAACGGCCGCGTCGGCATGATCGGTTCGTCATACGAGGGCTTCACGGTGGTGATGGCGCTGCTGGGCCCGCACCCAGCCCTGAAGGTGGCAGTGCCGGAGAGTCCCATGGTCGACGGCTGGATGGGCGACGACTGGTTCCACTACGGAGCATTCCGCCAGACCAATCTCGACTACACTTCCAGCCAGACCATGAAGAAGGACGAAGGCGAGTCCGTTGTCCGCGACGCATACGACGATTACGAAGCGTTCCGCCGCGCCGGTTCGGCCGGCGACTACATTCGCGCTCATGGTCTCGATCAGCTTCCCTGGGTGAAGAAACTGATCGAACACCCGGCCTACGACGCGTTCTGGCAAGGCCAGGCGCTCGACAAACTGGTCGCCGGGCACCCGTCGAACGTTCCTACCATGTGGCTGCAGGGACTGTGGGACCAGGAGGACATGTGGGGCGCAATTCACTGCTACCTCGCGCTCAAAGCCAAAGGCCAGGAGGATCACAATTACCTGGTAATGGGTCCGTGGCGGCATAGCCAGGTTGGCAACGATGCGTATAACCTCGGACCGTTGAAGTGGAATGGCGATACCGCGCAGCAGTTCCGCCGCGACGTGCTCCGGCCGTTCTTCGATCAGCACCTGAAAACCGACGCACCCAAGGCCGACACGCCGCCCGTGCTCATCTACAACACTGGCGAGAATCACTGGGACCGCCTGAAGAGCTGGCCGCTCGCCTGTGAGGAACACTGCGCCTCTCCCATGAAGGCGCTCTATCTGCAGCCGGGCTTTGGCTTGGGGTTCGACCGCGCTTCCGGCGCTTCTGCCGCCGACACGTACGTTTCAGACCCTGCCAAGCCCGTGCCTTACCTGCCGCGCCCCGTTCGCTTCAACGATTCCCCGCGCTGGCAAACCTGGCTGGTCTCTGACCAACGCTCGGTCGCGGATCGCCCCGATGTCCTGGTCTATCAGACGCCCGTGCTCACCGCACCCGTGCGGATTAGCGGCGCGCCCATCGCGGACTTGTTCGCCGCCACCACCGGCACCGACTCGGACTGGGTGGTCAAACTGATCGACGTCTTCCCCGATGAAGTGCCCAGCCAGCCGGAGATGGGTGGCTATGAGTTATCGGTGTCGATGGACATCTTCCGCGGCCGCTATCGCGAAAGCTTTGAACATCCGTCCGCCATTCCGGCCGGCAAGCCGCAGCGATACCGATTCACGCTCCCCACAACGAATCACATCTTCGAGCCCGGCCACCGCATCATGGTGCAGATCCAATCGAGCTGGTTCCCGCTCTATGACCGCAACCCCCAGACCTACGTGTCCAACATTTTCTTCGCCAAGCCTTCCGATTACGTGAAAGCGACGCAGACGGTATTCCGCTCTGGAGACCAGGCCAGCGCGGTCTGGCTGCCGGTCGCGCAGTGATTCAGAACTTCGGCCGCGCCCGTGACGGCTGCACCGGCCGGTCGGACTTCGCGCCTTTTTCGACGAGATACTTCACTACGCTCTCGTAGCGCAGGGAACGCGCTGCGTCGAGCGCATTGCGGCCATCCGTGTTGGTGGCGTTGACATCGATGCCCCAGTCGATCAGCAGTTTCACCGTTTCCAGAGTGAGTGGCTCTTCTTCGGCCCGCGGGATATCGACCCAGGGATAGACGCGGATCATTCCCGTGGCGGCCATCAGCGGCGTCACCGTTTCCTTTTGTGCCACGCCGCCGAAGCCGCGTTCGGCAACGTACTCGGCATGGTGCACGAACTTGGGATCGGCGCCCCGCTCCACCAGCATCTTCAATACGTTCGGCTCGGTGAACCGGGACGCGAGCCAGAACGGCGTCGCGCCCACCAGCGAAGCCTCAAAATGCCAGTCTTCCGAGGAGCGGCGCGTCGGCGTCCAGGCCTTAACCGGAATGTTGGGGTCGGCGCCATGATCAAGCAGATTCTTGACCATCTTTTCATCCCGGCGCATGATCGCTTCGTGCAGCGCCGTAAAGCCGGCCTTCGCGGCATTTGCGTCCGCGCCTTTCTCCAGCAGGAACTCAGCGACATCTTCGAAACCGGAGTGCGCGGCAAGCGCCGTGGCGCTGACCCCCCAGGCGTCCGTGTCATTCACGTTCGCGCCGGCGGCAACCAGCAGTTTCGCCGATTCCAGATCTCCCACGCGCGCCGCGAACATAAGCGCCGTCTCGCCGCCGTGCGGGATCGCCTTGTTGTACGGCAAATATCCGTGTGGTGGGATGGCCATCACTTCGTTCCACACGTCGGAGCGCGCCTGAATATCGGCTTTGTGCGCAAGCAACACTTTCACCACATCCGGGTGCTTTTGCGAGATCGCCCACATGAGCGCAGTCTGTCCGCGCGTTCCGTGCGCGTTCGGATTGCCGCCTTTGGCGAGCAGCAGTTCCGTCACTTCGGCATAGCCCGATCGCGCTGCCACCATCACCGGGGTTTCGCCCGCTACCAGCGCGGCGTTCGGGCTCGCGCCCGCCTCGAGTAGTCTCCGCACCATCGCGACACTGCCGTTCTGGCTGGCGGACCACAGCGGCGTAGCGCCCAGATCGTTCGCCGCATTGGCATTTGCGCCCGCGCGAAGCAGCAAATCGGCGCATTCCAGGTCGTTGTTGTAGGCCGCATAATGCAGGGCGGTCGACCCGTCCGGCTCGGCCGCATTGACATCGGCCTTCTTCTGCAGCAGGGAACGGACCGCGTCCTTATCGCCGTGCTTCGCCGCGTCCACCACGGCCGGCCGCGAGCCGCCGGCGCCCAGTAGAAACACCGCGAATCCCAACGGCAGAAGGCGTTGCCAGGTAGGCGTGAAGCGCATGGGTCTCTCCTACACTCCCGACAGCGTATCGACCGGCAATTTCCCATTGCTGCCGCCGACTTTTTCCACCGGATAATCCATCTTGTCCATGATCGTCATCAGCAGGTTTGCCTGCGACGGTTTGTTCGTATACTTCAGGTGCCGGCCGCCCTTGAGCTTCCCTGCCCCGCCACCCACCAGCATGAGCGGAAGGTTCTCGCCGGAGTGGCCGTTGCTGTTCGAGATGCCCGCGCCGTACAGGATGATCATGTGGTCCAACAGGTTGCCGTCGCCATCCGGCGTCGCGCGCAGTTTGGCAGCGTACTTTGAAAACAACTCGGCGTGATACCGGTTGATCTTGGACATCCGCTCAATCAACTCCGGAACATTATTGTGATGCGAGAGCGGATGATGCGCTTCCGGCACTCCGATCTGCGGATACGGCCGCGGGCTCTGCTCCTTGCTGATCATGAACGAAACTACGCGTGTCAAATCCGATTGCAGCGCGAGAACCTGCAGATCCATCATCAGGGCCAGATGATCTTCGAACACGGGCGGCGCGCCGAGCGGTTGCTCGAGCGTCGGCAGTTCAATGTTCGCCTGGCGCTCGGCCATCTGGATGCGCCGCTCGACATCCCGCACCGCATCCGTATATTCGTTGACCTTCGTCTGGTCCTGCGGCCCCAACTCTTTTTTGATGTCCGCCAGTTTCTCCGTGACCGAATCGAGGATGCTCTTGTGCTGCTGCAGGCGCCGCTCGCGCGCCGTACGGTCGGTGCTGCCGCCGTCACCGAACAGCTTTTCGAAAACCGTCCGCGGGTTCCAGTCCATCGGCAGCGGCTGGGTCGGAGTGCGCCAGCACAGAGTATCCAGGTACGCGCAGCTCAGGTTCCCGGTGCACGCGCCCGCGTTGGCCGGCAGGTCCATGCAGATCTCAAGGGTCGCCAGTTGCGTGTCCTGCGCGAAGTGCTGCCCCAGCATCTGGTCGATCGATACATCGGCAATAATCTCGATTTCATTGCGTCCGCCCCGCGGCGTGCCGGTGAGAAACGATCCGGATGCGCCCGCGTGAATGTAATTCCAGCTTGCCTTGATGCCGGAGAACACCAGCATCTGGTCCTTGAATGCAGCCAGCGGCTCCATGATCGGCGCAAGTTCCAGAGCCTCGCCTGCGCCCTTAGGCGTCCAATACTCCATGGCCATGCCGTTGGGCACGTAAAACGCCTGGAAGCGCCGCGCGGGCTTGGTGGCGGCGCGGAGCGGAGGCAGCATGGCTTCGAGGAACGGCAAGCTCAACGCCGTGCCGATCCCTCGCAGGACGGTCCGCCGTGGCAGTGATTTCGTCAGAAAAGCCATCTCAGTCTCCTTCGCTTACGTCTGCGGCGCGCGCATCTGGAACGCGGGACTCTGCACGATCCCGAGGACAATCGACGACCAGCGGTATTGATGCGCGGCCGCATCGCGGACGATCTTCCGTATCGCCGGCTGGTCATAATACTCCACCCGGCGTCCCAGCGCGTAGGCCATCAGCTTCTCGGTCACCGTGTGCGGAAATTGATCCGGCTGCTCCAGTAGAGCCGCCCGCAATCCCGCCAGACCGTTAATTTTCTTGCCGCTGCTGGTGGTGCCGCTGGCATCCACCGGTTTGCCCGCCTCGTCAATCGTCCGCCAGCCGCCGACTACGTCGAAATTCTCGAGCGCAAAACCTAGCGGGTCGATTACCGAATGGCAGCTGTTACACGTAGTCTGCGTCCGGTGTTTCGCCAGCCGCTCCCGCATGGTAGGCGGAATCACACCCGGCTTCGAATCCAGATTCGACACGCCCGGTGGAGGCGGCGGTATCGGCAATCCGAAAATATTGTTCAGCAGCCATTTGCCGCGCAGCACGGGAGACGTGCGGTCCGGATACGACGTGGTCACCAGCAGCGCGCCTTCGCCCAGCAAGCCGCCGCGCTGCTCGTGATTCGGCAGCGTCACCCGGCGGAACCGGCTGCCATATACACCGGGAATTCCGTAGTGCCGCGCCAGCCGCTCGTTTACGAAAGTGTAGTTCGCGTCCAGAAGGTCATTGACATCACGGTCATCCCGCAGCGTGCTGGCCACGAACATCTCGGTTTCTTTTTGAAACGCCTGCAGCAGACTCTCGTCGTAGTTGGGATATTTATCCGGATCGACCACGACTTCCGCCACCTGTCGCAGGTTCAGCCATTGGGCCGCGAAATCGTTCACCAGGGCCTCGGTCGCTCGCGGATCTGACAGCATGCGGCGCACTTCCTTCTCGAGTACCGCCGGATTGCTCAGTTCTCCGTGCTCGGCTGCTGTGAGCAGATGATCGTCCGGGATGCTGCTCCACAAAAAGAACGAGAGCCGCGACGCCAGTTCCAGATCACTGAGCCGCTGCGGCCCGGGCCCTCGGGGCTTCGCCGGATCGCGAATTACACGTAGCAGGAAATCCGGATCCACCAGCATCCGCTCCAGCGCGAACTGGATTCCCGAATCGAAACTTCCGCCGTCTTTGCGGCCATCCTCGTAAAACTGCAGCAGCGTGTCCGTGTCGGACTTCGTGACCGGCCGGCGATACGCCAGCCGCGCCATTCGGGAGAGGATCGTCGCCGCGCACGGCCGTTCTTCCGCGGCGTTCTTACCCGGGCCCGCCGGGCGGCAGGCAAAGATCGCGCGCCGGCTCGGGGTATCTTTCGCCGCTCCCGCCGTCTCGTACGGTCCGCCGATCTGCACCGAGCCGACGTTTGCGTACCCCATGTATATCTGGTCGTTGGCGATCACGCGACCCAATTGCTGCGGTTGCGGCAGTCCTTCCGGCTCCCACAACTCCCGGACAAAGGAGACGCCCACGATGTGCGGGCCCGCTTGCACGGGAAGGCGAACTTCGAGCCCGGCGTCGCCCGACACCTGCATATACTCTTCCCACGCGGGATCGCCCGCGAAGCCTGGTTCCCCATCGCCGGCGTAGCTGGACGCCGCCGGCCGGCCTTTCCCGCCGCCTCCCACGGTGAACCGCTTCAGCAGCTTTCCATCCAGGCGCACATCCAGCCGCTGCGGCCAGCCCATCCCTTTCAGATAGTCCTGGTATTGCCGCTGCAGCTTCACTTTGATCAGATACTGGCCATCCACCGCGAAATTGTAATGAATGGCAATGCCGCCGCGCGAACCGAGAGGCAGATCTTCGCTCTGCCGCTCATCCTGCAGCACGTGCAGCGGAATTTCGAAGCGCTCCAGCCCCGGCTTGACCGGAGGCAGACCCACCGCCAGCCGTGTCACCTGCCGCGCCACCGACATATATCGTTCCAGGTGCGCCGTCGAAACCGAGAGCGTGTCCGCGAAGTTGTCGAAACTGCCGTCGGCCGTGTCGTCGCCCGGCAGCAGCGGCTTCACGTCGAGATCCAGGTGGAACAGGTCGCGAATCGCGTTGTTATATTCGGAGCGGTTGAGCCGGTGTACCGCCGCGATCCGCCCCGGGTTGGGATTCGCCGTCCAGGCCCGGTCGAGATCGGCCTCCAGCGCCGTGACCACCGCATGATAAGTGGCCTGGTCCGGACGCGGCATGCCTGCAGGCGGCATCAGCCCGGCCTGTAGCTTCACGATC
>CAZKQQ010000178.1:0-14188 GCA_964554945.1 uncultured Solibacteraceae bacterium
ACATGGATGGCGCGAACATGAACGCGCTCATGGGAATCGCGCGGCCCGGCGATTTTGGAGTAGACGCGCTGCACCTGAACTTGCACAAGACGTTTTCGACGCCGCATGGAGGCGGAGGGCCGGGTTCGGGTCCCGTTGCGGTAAAGAAGGAGCTGGAGCCATACCTTCCGACGCCGCGTCTGAAGCGATCGGGGAAGAAGTGGGCTTGGGATTACAAGCGCAAACACTCGATTGGGCGCGTACGGGCCTTTTATGGCAATTTCGGCGTGCTGGTGCGTGCGCTGGCCTACATCCTGGCGAATGGAGGGCCGGGCCTGCGCAATGTGACGGCGGACGCCGTGTTGAACGCGAATTATATTCGCCGCAAACTGGAACCGTACTTCGATCTGCCGTACACTGCTCCCAATATGCACGAAGTCGTATTTAGCGACGAGCGCCAGGCCAAGCGCGGCGTGCGCACCGGCGACCTCGCGAAGCGGCTGATCGATTATGGTTTCCATCCGTACACCGTGAGTTTTCCGCTGATCGTGCACGGCGCGCTCATGATTGAACCGACCGAGACCGAAGGCAAGCGGGAACTGGACCAGTTCATCGAGGCGATGATCTCGATTGCGCGGGAAGTGGAGGAGGACCCGCAAACCGTGCTCACCGCGCCGCACGGCACCCGCACCAGCCGCGTGGACGAAGTGACGGCGGCGCGGAAACCCATCCTCCGGTGGAAGTAGCGGCAGGCGCCACTACGGTATCCTGGACCTGAGGAGACACTTCGATGGGGTGCGGAAGCGGAGGCGGCGGATTGACCGGAATCAACAATGCGGTCCGGCCAGGGGCGCGCAAGGTCTTTTGCGTGAAATTCCAGCGCGAGATGGAAGGGATGGACGAGGTGCCGTTCGAAGGCCATCCGCTGGGCCAAAAAATCTTCGAGAACGTCTCCAAGGAAGCCTGGAAGATGTGGGTGGAGCATATGAAGATGCTGATGAACGAGTATCGTCTCAATCTCGGCACCAAGGAAGCCCAGGAATTTCTGATCCAGCAGATGGACTCCTACTTTTTCGGTGAAGGCGCAGCGCTGCCGCCGGACTTCGTGCCGCCTAAGACGAAGGCTTGAACGTCTCCAGCGCCGTCGCGATGTGGAAGCGCAACTCCGCATGCGACCGGCGCAGAGCCGATTCCACCGCTGCTGGAGAATTCCCGCGCGCGAAAAGAAATCCGAGATAGCTGGCGCCCTCCGGCAAGGGCAGGAGTAGCTGCCCTTCCTTGGCGGTGATCATGGCATCGTCGATTCCGGCAATCGCCCGGGCGCGTTCGAGCCCTTCCACGGATTCGTAGATGCCGCCCTTGGGAATCGGAATCATCATGACTCCGGACGCGGGATCCGCCAGCCGGGCATCGGATACATCCTCGCCCAGGGCATGACGCAGGATTAGCTCCTCGAACGGTATGCCGGGCGAAAAGCGCAGCGCCCGGGCGCACAGCCCGCCGATGGGGCGAGCCGCCACTTCGAGAATCCAGGCGCCCTCGCGGTTGTGCCGCAACTCGATGTGGGCCGGGCCGTGGTATAGCCCGAGAGCCCGAACCGCGCGCGCTGCGGTATCGAGCAACGCTTGCTGCACAGTGGGGGGCTGGCGCGAGGGAGTGACGTAAATCGTTTCCTCGAAAAACGGCCCTTCCAGCGGATCGGGCTTGTCAAAGAGTGCCAGCGGCTGAAACTGTCCCCTGGTAACGATTCCCTCCAGGGCGAACTCGCGTCCTTCGATATAACCTTCCACTTGTAACCGCTTCTCACCCATCTTGCGAATGCGGTGGAAGGCTTCCATGAATTCGCGCTCGTGGTTGGCGCGAATCACTCCGCGGCTCGCCGACAACCCCAGCGGCTTGAGAACACAAGGATAAGGCGCACGAGCGGCCGCGGCCGCCGGATCTTCGTCCAGGCTGCAAAGAAAGAATGGCGGGACCAGCAGGCCGGCCGCCTGGTACAGGCAGCGCGCCGAAAATTTGTCGCTACAGGCCAGGGCCGCAGCCGGGGGATGAAAATTGAGTCCTAACGCTGCGGCGGCTTCCGCGGCAAGCAGGGCTGGGCGATCACCGACCGCAGCGACCGCATCGAAGCGGCGTCCCCGAAGCGTCTCGACCGATTCGGGGATGCGGTCGAATCTCACTGCGATCGCGTGATCGCCCCACGGGTCTTCGAGAACATGGCAGCGGTCGGTTGCCAGCGTTAGATCGACGCCCAACCGCGTGGCGGCCTCCGCGAACGCGCGGATCTGATAGCCTGTGGTGGCGGCGAAAAGGAGGAGACGGCCTGCCATGGCTCCATTTTCGCTTGGATTGGAAAAGAAAGCCGAGACGAATACCCGGCAAGTCATTACGCGGACTGGCTGTCTTATGTCCGCTCCCGGCACGAGAGCGCGCTCTGGCATGTCTTGCCGGCCAGATTCCTTGCTTCGCTACTCTGCCCAAACGCAACTTACACAAGAGCCAACTGCTCTTCGGTAGGCTCCGCTCAACAATACCAAGGCTCAGTCAGATACGGGATGGCGGCGCGCGCGATACGCGGGGTCTCGGCGGGGAAGGGCCTGTCCAATGCCAGTTCCGCAATGCTACGGAATGTCCCGGCACGGGGCGTCCGGAGCCGGTCTTCCCGTTGGATCAATTCCTGAACCGAAGCGTGGAGCAAATCCACCGCGGGATCCGGATGCCGCCAGGGATAGCACAGCGAACGGGAATCGAACGGGCCCGCCAGGGCGCGAATCTCCGGCAGATCGAGCAGCAAAGAACCTTCCGGAAGCAACAGCCGGATCGCGAGTTGTATGGAGGCCACCTGATCGGCCAAATCGAGTGCGGCGAGTTCGCGGACGAAGGCTCTATAAGAGTCGAGCGTGGTCCAGGGCGTAAAGGGGATGAACGTGGGGGCCAGGGGAACACCCGCGGCGCGCGTCAATTCCAGCGCTTCCAGGAAGTCGCGGCGCGTGTGGCCTTTGGCGAGCTTTTCCAGAACGTGGTCATCCAGCGACTCCACCGCGGTGGTCACGAACAGGCAGCCGGTGTTCTTCAGGACGGCGAGCAGATCGCGATGGTTCAGGAGGTGTTCGATTTTGATGGTTGCGTCGTAGGTGAGCGCGGGCCATTCGCGATGCAGCGCTTCCGCGATCTTCACAGCGTGTCCCGGGCCGTTGAAGAAATCGGGGTCGCCGAAGGTGATGTGCTCGGCGCCGGCAGCCAGCTGCCGGCGGATATCTTCAATTACGACTTCCGGCTGGACGACACGAAAAATGCCCTGATAGACCGGGACCACGGGACAGTGGCGGCAGCGGTGTTTGCAGCCACGGCTGGCTTCGGTGTATCCGACGGTGCGGGTGGAGCCGTTCAGCGCCAGGCGGGCGTAGGAGGCCAAAGGCGGGAGACCGGTGCGATCGGGAACCTGGAACTGCTGGCGCTGCAAGAAGATTGGCCGGGGGGAGGCGGTTCCCGGCAGGCCGGAGACCCCGGTCGCGGGCCGTCCCGAATGCCCCGCTAAGTCGACCAGGGGCTGCTCGAATTCGCCGCCGATTACGGTGGATACGCCCGCATCGCGCAGCAGTTGTTCATTCAATGGGGCGTACAGTCCATAAGCGCATAAGTGCGCGGCGGGGTTGGCAGCCCGAACCCGTTCCACCACGCTCAGGAACAGCCGGGTGGCCGTGTGCATGGGGAGGAAGAAGCCGATCAACTCGGCTTGCTTGACGGCTTCCCGCGGAAAGGGGCTGCGGGCGAGGTCGGCGAGCGTTACATCGTGACCCTTGGCGCGCAGCCAGGCCGCCGGCGAGGCCAATCCAAAGGGCTGGCGACCGAGGTCGTACGTGGAGATCAGCAGGATGCGCACTCATCTCCATTATGATGCGTTTGCTAAACTACTAATAAGCGGCCACTTTCCCCCATGTTCGCATCCACCACCATCACCGACGAGATTCTGGACCTGAAAAAGGAGCGAAAGGCGATCATGCTGGCGCATCATTACCAGGCGCCGGAAATTCAGGAGCTGGCGGATGTTATCGGAGACAGTCTGGAGTTGGCCCGCAAGGCCCGGGACTTCGCCGGAGATGTGATCGCGTTTTGCGGCGTATGGTTCATGGCGGAAACCGCCAAAGTGCTGAATCCCAATCGCGTGGTGGTCGTGCCGGATCGGGACGCAGGCTGCAGCCTGGTGGACGGCTGCCCGGTGGAACCGATCCGCGCGTTTCGCCGTGAGAATCCGGATCACGTGATCGTCAGTTACATCAATACCTCAATTGAAGTGAAGGCCGAGAGCGATATTCTGTGCACCTCGCGCAATGCGGTCAAGGTGGTCGACTCGATTCCGGCGGAGAAGCCGATTCTGTTCCTGCCCGATCGCAATCTGGGCAATTACGTGAAACGGGAAACCGGCCGCGCGAACATGGAAATCTGGCAGGGCGCCTGCATCGTGCATGCCACGTTCCCGGCGCGGCGGCTGGTGGAAGCGAAGCTGGAGCATCCGGAAGCGAAGGTGGTGGCCCACCCGGAGTGTCCGGAGCCGGTGCTGGGGATGGCCGATTTTGTCGGATCGACTTCCGCGCTGATCGAATGGTGCGCCGCCAGCCAGGCGGACGAATTCATCGTGATGACCGAAAGCGGCGTCAACTATTCCCTGCAGCGCCAGGCGCCGCACAAGCGCTTCTATTACGTGGCCAATGAAAACTGCAATTGCAGCGAGTGCCCGTACATGAAGCTGAACACGCTCGAAAAACTGCGGGATTGTTTGCTGAACCTGGAACCGCGGGTCGAGTTATCGCGGGAGATCATGGAGCGCGCGCTGGTTCCGCTCGAGCGCATGCTCGCTGTGAGATAAATATGGCTGCCGAGCCCCTCATCGATTCGTTCAGCCGGGTGCATGACAACCTGAGGATCAGCGTCACGGATCGCTGCAACATTCGCTGCTTCTATTGCATGCCGGAGACCGATGTGCAATTCGTGCAGCGGAGCGAAATCCTCGATTTCGAAGAGATCGAGCGCTTCGTGCGCATCGCGGTCACGCTGGGCATCCGCAAGTTGAGGGTGACCGGAGGCGAGCCGCTGGTGCGCCGCGATCTCCCGGTACTGATCAAGCGCCTGGCTGCGATTCCCGGGATTCAAGACATGGCCCTGACCACCAATGGCGTGCTGCTGCCACAACTGGCGGGACCGCTCTACGAGGCGGGGCTGCGCCGGATCAACGTGCATCTCGATACGATCGACCGGGCACGGTTTCTCCAGATCACGCGGCGCGACGAGATCGAGAAAGTTCTGGCCGGCCTGGCGCTTTGCAAGAAGCTGGGTTATTCCAAAATCAAGCTGAACGCGGTGGCTGTAAAAGACCTGGTGGAGCCCGATATCGTGCCGCTGGCCCGGTATGCGCGCGAAAACGGTTTCGAGGTTCGCTTCATTGAGTTCATGCCGCTCGATTCGCAAAGCCTATGGGACCGCAGCAAGGTTCTGCTGGCCGACGACATCATCGGCATGCTCAGCCGCGAGATCTCGCCGCTCCACGTGGTGCCGGACCCGGATCCACGCGCGCCGGCGAGCGAATACGAGTACGCCGATGGCGGCGGCCGCGTCGGCTTGATCGCTTCGGTGAGCCGGCCGTTCTGCCTGAACTGCAACCGGATCCGCCTGACGGCCGATGGCAAGCTGCGCTATTGCCTGTTCGCGGTCGAAGAGGACGACGTCAAGAGTCTTCTGCGCTCGGGTGCGTCCGACGACGAGATCGCCGCGCTGGTGCGCCGCAATGTAGCCGCGAAATGGGTGGGCCACGAGATCAACTCCACGCGTTTCGTGCCGCCCCCGCGGCCCATGTACTCCATCGGCGGGTAGCCAGTCTTCTATGCGAGCCGCCGCGCTCCTTCTGGTTCTTTCCTGCCTGGCTCGAGCGGAAGTCGACCGCATCGAGATCCGCAGCCGCGGCGATGCCGGACGCTACGAGCGGCTGGTCGGACGCGTCTATTACTCCGTCGATCCCAAGCTGGCCGCCAATCGACCCATTACCGATCTCGCGCTGGCTCCGAAGAATTCCGAAGGCAAGGTGGAATTCTCGGGCGACGTGATGGTCTGGCGTCCCAAAGATCCTCATAAGGCGCGGGGCTCGGTATTTCTGGAGGTGGTCAACCGTGGCGGACCACAGTCGCTGTATCTGATCAGCGGCGCCGGGGGCGGCGATGCCGCGCCGGAACACTGGGACATGGGTGACCGGTTCCTGCTCGAGCAGGGTTTTACGGTGGTCTTTCTCGGCTGGCAATTCGACGTGTCATCCGCCCAGGGCCTTACGTTCCAGGCCCCCACCGTGCCGGTCCAGGGACTGGTGCGCGAGAGTTATCCGGCGGCGGACGCGAGTTTTCGGAGGAGCGCGTTCGCGCTTTCGTATTGCGCCGCCGATCCGCAAGATCCGGATGCCCGGCTGACTTTTCGCACGCGCATCGATGAAGTTGGCCGTGAGATTCCGCGCGCGCAATGGCGCTTCGGTCCGAATGGCTGCTCGGTCGTGCTCGCCGGCGGATATCAGCCGGGATTGTATGACGCGATCTACCAGGCGAAGGACCCGGCAGTCGCCGGACTCGGCCTCGCCGCCATTCGCGACTTCGCATCCTACCTGAAATACGGCGGTAAAGCGACGACATTTCGGGAAGATCCGGCGTCCGTCCAGCGCGTGATCGGTTACGGGTACTCACAGAGCGCGCGCGTGCTGCGCCAATTCGTTCATGACGGGTTCAATGCCGATGAGCAGGGCCGCGCCGCCTACGATGCACTCCTGATCTCGTCGGCAGGCGCCGGAGGCGCCAGCGTGAACCACCGGTTTGCCATGCCGGGACAGGCGGGAAATTCCGTCCTTTCTATTTTGCGGCCCGTGGATCTGCCCCCGTTCACCGACGACGGTCTGCTGGCCTCCGCGGAAGCCGCCCACGTGACACCGCGGATCTTTTATACGTTCTCGTCCACCGAATACTGGGCGCGAGCCGGATCGCTCACCTACACGAGTCCCGACGGTATAGGGGATGTGCCATTGGGCTCCCGCTCACGCCTGTACTTTCTCACCGGGACCCCGCACTCCGCGGGCCCGTTTCCGCCGGTACGCGGTTCGAGCCTGCGAAACTATGCCAACTTCGCCGAGCAGCGCTGGGTGACGCGAGCGCTGCTGCTCGATCTGGATGCCTGGGTTCGTTCCGGCACCGAGCCGCCCCCGTCCCGGTACCCGTCGGTCGCCAAAGCCCAGTTGGTCGCGCGCCAAGCCGTGCGTTTCCCGAAAATTCCCGCGCTGGCTTTTCCCGATTACATGCCGCAAGTCTGGCGCATGAATTACGGACCCGACTTTCCAGCTCACGGAATCATTTCGATGGAGCCGCCCAGTCTCGGCGCGCCGTATACGGTGCTGGTGCCGCAAGTGGATGCGGATGGCAACGAGTTAGGCGGTGTTCGGTTGCCCGAGGTGGCGGCGCCGCTCGGTACGTACACCGGTTGGAATGTCCAGCTTCCCGAATTTCGCGAATTGCATTATCTGGCGGGTCTGTTAGGATCGTTCGCGCCGTTGGCGCGGACAACGGCGGACCGCGAGCGAGCCGGGGACGCCCGGCGTTCCGTGGCGGAACGCTATCCTGGGCGCCAGGATTATCTCAACCAGGTGGAGCATGCGGCTCGCGAGTTAGTCAGGGAGCGCCTGATGCTGGCGGCCGACGTGCCGGCGGTCCTGCAGCGCGCCGCCATCATGTGGGACACGCTTGAGAAATAGGTAGCATAAGCCTCGGCGCGCCACTAAAGATTCCCGCCTCGCTGCCGATTACCGGTGAGTGAGGCGGCATGCCATCTGTTCAAACCAACTACTTCGGTGTAATCTCCTGCGAGCCGGAGGCGGCGCTGGAATTTCCGCGCGGCCTTCCGGGTTTTGAGGAACGCCGGCGGTTCGTGGCGCTGCGTTTTGCGGACAGCCAACCGCTGGTCTTTCTGCAGAGCCTGGAAAGTCCAGGTCTTTGCTTTATCACCATGCCTATTCTGGCAATAGATCCCGGCTACCGGCTTGGGATGAGCGAGGAAGACCGCGATCTGGTCGGTCTGCCGCTGGTGCGACCTTTGCAGATCGGCGTCGACGTGTTGTGCCTGGCGGTGCTGTCGATCCGGGAGGACGGGCCCACGGCCAACCTGCTGGCGCCGGTGATCGTGAACCTGAGCAATCACAAGGCGGTGCAGGCCGTGGCCACCCAATCCGGCTATTCCCACCAGCACGCGCTCGTGCCTGAAGAGGCGCCGGTATGCTCATGATGGCGCGGCGGGAAGGGGAAACCATCCTGATCGGCGACGACATCGAAGTGGTGATCGCGCATATCGGCCGCACCCGCGTAAAAGTCGGTATCCGGGCGCCGCGCGAGATGGCCGTGCTGGCCCGCGAAGTGAAGCTGGTGAGAGATGAAAACGTGGCCGCGTCCGCGCGTTCCGAAGCCGCCTTATCCAATCTTTTGAAGCGTTTTGGACCGGCAGTTCAAGTTCCCCTCAGTCCGGCCGAAAAGGGGAAATGACCGGCAAGATGCCGGGCAGATCACAACTGAAAGGATTTCTTCATGCCCCTTTCCATTCAAACCAACGTAGCTTCTCTCGTAGCGCAGGAAAACTTGCGCGTGAACAGCGATTTCCAAAGCCGGACGATTCAGCGATTGACGTCTGGCTACCGCATCAATTCGTCCGCCGACGACGCGGCCGGATTGGCCGTGGCCAATAAGTTCCGCAGCGACGTGGCCGAACTGACCCAGGGCGTGCGCAACGCCAATGACGGTGTCAGCCAGTTGCAGATCATCGATGGCGGTCTCAATAACATCAGTAAGATCCTGGACCGTATGAAAACTCTGTCCACGCAATCGGCGTCGACCACGTTCACCGGCGACCGGACCACGTTGAACAATGAGTTTCAATCGCTGGTCGGCGAGATCAACCAGCAGGCGGCCAACATCGGTTTGGTGAGCGGCGGCTCGTTCAATACCGCCATCCAGGTCTACATCGGTGGCGGCGGCACGGTGCAATCGAACTCCATCGTGACGGTGGACTTGAGCGGCACGGCGAACCGGGCCGATTCAGCCGCATTGGGCGTGAGCGGCTCGTCGCTGCTATCAGCGGGTTCCGCGTTCGGTACCATCAACCTGAACGGTTTGGCCGCGGTTCTGGCGGCTGGCGCCAACGGCAGCTCGCAGACGTTCACTTTCAATATGGCTGGCGGCGCCCAGTTCACCGCGCAGATTGCCAGCACCACCTCCGCGGGCGTCACGGTGGCGCAGGCGGTGACACAGTTGAATAACATCATCGCCGCGCACGGAATCACGGCCTCCGTGGACGCCGGCACCGGTCGCCTGCTGCTCTCCAGCAGCCAGGCGTTCACGGCCAGCGTGGGCGACGCGACCAATGGCAGTGTCGGTCTGGCTTCCGGCCCCAGCGGGTCTACCGACGTGGGTGTCAACACGGCGTTGTATCGCGTCGACCAGGCGCAGCCCACCAACAAGCCGGTCCTGGCCTTCGCCGGCATCTCGGCCGGCACCGAGAATCTGACGTTCACTGCGGGTGGCAACTCCATTGCCGTCGCCTTGACCAGCGCCAACGCGGGAACCGCCACCACGGCGCTGCAGACCCTGAACACCCAGTTACATGCGCTGGGCATCAGTGCAGTTCTCGGAACCGGAGGCGACGTCGAATTCCAGAGCACCACTTCGTTCACCATTGCCAAAGGGAACAGTCAGGTGGTGGGAATCTTCGCCCTCACCGGCGTCGCCGGCGCCTGGACCGATACGGCCGAGATTCCCACGGTCTCCGGGTCGGCAACCGGCAATTCGCTGTCCGCCCTTACTTCCATCACTAACGCCGTCGCCACGCTCGGCCTGGTCCAAGGCCGCGTCGGAGCCGGTCAGAACATGCTGCAATACGCCATCAACCTGGCCAAATCGCAAATCAGCAACTTCTCTTCGGCCGAATCGAGCATCCGCGACGCCGACGTCGCCGCCGAAGCCGCCAACCTCACCAAGGCTGCCGTGTTGCAACAGGCTTCCATGGCTGCTATGGCGCAAGCCAACTCCGCCCCGCAGGCCGTCCTGGCGCTGCTCCGCGGCTAGGCTTGAAACACCGGACCAGCCCGGCCGCCGCCGTGCGCGCCGGGAAGTGAAACGAACGGGCTGAGCTGGCCCCTGCGCCGGCTCAGCCCGGAGGTTCATATGGGTACAACCAGCAACGTCCTGTTCAATGGCACCAGCCGATACTCCCAGGATCTGCAGACGCTCGCCCAACGCGCCGTCGCCATCGCGTCGCTTCCCATCACACAGTTGAATGAGCAGAAGACCCAGGCCAGCGACCGGTCGACGGCGCTCTCCAGCCTGGACACGAAGTTTCAATCGTTGGCGGCATCTCTCACCGGCATTGAGAACGCCTTTGGCTGGGCCTCCTATCAAGCCACCGTCTCGGATCCAGCCAAGGCCAGCGTGACTCTCGGCAATGGAGCCGTGGAAGGCGACTATTCCATCCAGATCGTGAACTCCGGCGTGTATGCCAAGACGCTGTCACTGGCGAATTGGAGCGCGGGCGGCACTCTGACGTACATGAGCTCTCTTCACGCCACGCCCCAGGTGTTGGCTCCCAGCGACTATAGCGCTGCCGGTGTGGCCGCCGCGATCAATGCGAGCTTCGGAGATGAGGTGCGCGCTACCGTCGTCAATGTCGGCAGTCCCGACACTCCGGACTACCGGATTTCTCTCCAGGCAACCAGATTGGGTTCACTGGCGCCCGACATCCAGCAGGACGGGACCAGCCTTCAGGATATGGCGCACCAGGTCGTCGGGCACAACGCACAGTACATCGTCAATAGTTCCGGCGTCACGGCGGATAGTACCACGCGAGCTCTGCCGATCGCCAATGGATTTACAGTAAACCTGCTGGGCGGGGATCCGGGAACGGTGGATATTCAGGTCCGGCGCTCGCCTGCGGCGCTCGGTACTGCGCTGGCAAATTTTGCCAATGCTTATAATCAGGCCGTCGACGAGCTGAGCAAGCAGCATGGCAGTTCGGCCGGAGCTCTTAGCGGCGACTCGGTAGTGGACGAGCTGTCGGGGGCGCTGCGCTCCTTAAGCACCTACAGCAGCCCATCGGGAACTCTGGCGGGTATGAACGCGGTTGGTCTCGATCTCGGATCCGACGGCCACCTGACATTCGATTCCGCGATTTTCAACAACGCCGCAATGGCCGATCCCGCAGGCGTCGACGCGTTCTTTGGCTCCTCTCTCACCGGAGGCTTTCTGCAGTCCGCCGCTAACACCATGAACCTCGTCCAGCAGACTGGCAGCGGTGTGCTTCCGTCGGCCGAATGGCTGGCGCAGACCGAGAGCGCGAATCTCGATGCCCGCATCGCGCAGGAGCAAGTCCGCGTTGATTTTCTCGAGAAGCAGTTACAGGAGCGCATGGCCGCCGCCGATGCCCTGATTGCCTCCATGGAGCAGCAGTACACCTATATCTCCGGCATGTTCCAGGCTATGCAAGAGGCTGCCAAACAGTGGCAATGAGGCACGCGTGAACGCTGAAGTGGATTATATTCGCAAGGCCATCGAGCGCGAGGAATACGCGAAAGCGCTCGCACAATGGAGCGATTACGCCCGGCACCTCCGCCGCGCCGTCGAATCCGGCAGGATTCCCGCGGAGCAGATGGCAGAAGCCCGTGCTCTCTACGAATGGGCCCGCCCTCTGCTGCTCAGTGCGCGGGCGCACCTGCGCGACCGTTATCACCAGTTGGAAGTAGCCGCGGCTTACAATCTTCGCGCCGTGGAGCGGCCGCGCGCGCTGGACACGCGTCTGTAATCCTTACGGTTTGAGCGTCGGCGGCTCCCCGCTCATGGCCTCTGCGGACAATACCACCACGTCCACTCTCCGGTTGTGCGCGCGGCCTTCGGCGGTCTCGTTGGTATCGGCCGGCGCGTTTTCCGCGAAACCGGCCACCGACATGTGTTCGGAGGGGAAGTTGTACCGCTTCCTCAATAACTCGAGCATCGCGATGCTGCGCGCCACCGACAGCTCCCAATTGCTGTGAAAGCGCGAATTGTGGATGGGTACCCAATCCGTGTGGCCTTCCAGCCGCAGCGGGTTCGGCAGCTTGGTAACCTCACGGGCGATCTTCTCGATGGTTGGATACCCGGCCGCGCTGATTGCATCATCGCCCGAGGCGAAGAACGCCGCCTCCCGCAGGCTGATGACCAATCCGCGTTTATCGAGGCTCACGGTAACTTTGCCGCTTTTGAGTTCCGCATCCAAACCCTTATGAAGCGCGTCAAGCGATTTGACCAGGTCTGCCTTGGTGGCCGGGGGAGCTTTCACATCCAATTTGGGCAGAGCCGGCCCTGGCGTGCCCGGGACGTCCGGCGGCGGTGACTTCACGCGCGTATCCCCTTTTCCGGCCGGCGGCACCCGGGAATGGTTCAGAATGCCGGTGATGGCCGCGGTGAGTTGCCCGTGCTCCAGCGCCTGCCGCACCGAATCCGATACTTCTTTGGCCTTGGACTTGTCCTTTTGCGCGGTGGCGAACATGACTACGAAAAATGCGAACAGCAGAGTGATGAAATCGGCATAGGATACCAGCCATCGTTCATGATTCTCGTGCTGAGCCGCTTTCTTTTTCACGCTAATCCCCCGCTGAAGCCGGCTGCGGCGATCCGCTCTTGCCGGAGGATTCCGCCGCCTTCGGCGCTTCTGTCCCCTTGGTCTTCGGGGCAGTGGGCTTATCCTGGTCGAACGCTTCGAGCTTGAGCCGGATCAGGGTGGGGTTGAGGCCCTCGACGATGGCGGAGACTCCTTCCAGAGCCATTTCCTTAATTACGCGCGCCCGGTGCAGCCGCGCGCGGAGCTTGTTGGCCGCAGGCAGAAAGAAAATGTTGGCGGATCCGACGCCATACACGGTGGCCACAAACGCGACTGCAATGCCGTGCCCGACTTCCTTGATGTCCTCCAGATGCTTCATGACTTGAATCAGACCCATCACGGCTCCGATGATCCCGACGGTCGGCGCATACCCTCCCGCCGCTTCCCAGACTTTGGCTTCGTCCTCGCCCGTCTGCTCCGTCAATTCGATGTCGGTCTCCATCATCTTGCGTAATTCGTTCAAATCGGTCCCGTCTACGGCCAGATTGAGGGCCTTGCGCAAAAAAGGATCGGGCAGGTTGCTCGCCTCGTTTTCCAGGCTGACAATGCCGTTCTTGCGTGCCTTGGTCGCCATCTGGAGCACCGTCTGGATCGTGCCGGCAGGCGAGATACTGCGTTCGAAGAAGACCTGTCCCAGGGCTTTGCACGCCCGGAGAAATACGGGTAATGGATTAGTGATCAGCACCGCGCCGATAGTGCCGCCAAAAACAATCATGGCGGCCGTGGCTTGCGCCACGTCTTGAATGCTGCCTTTTTCTAAAATCAAGCCGCCCAGGATCCCGCCCAAAGCCAGCGCGATGCCCATCAGTGTCGCGATATCCGGCTTCGTGCCACCGGCCTTGGGGGCGGGCGGGGAGGTGCCCGCTCCCGGTGTGGAACCAGACGGAGAAGGTGCCGTTTCAGCCATCAGCTGTTACCTTGCGGATCCGGGTTTTCGGCCACGGGAGCCGGTTCGGCAACTTGCCGGCGAAACTGCACGACGCGCGCGATCACCTCATCGGCGCTTTCTCGAACCCGAAAGACTTGCCCGGTCGTCATCATGATCACCGTATCGGGCGTGATGTCGACGTGTTCGATTAAGTCGGAATTGACTACGATGGGCGCGCTGTTTAACCGGGTCAGCCGGATCATGAGGACTCCGCTCAACATATCGGTCGCTTTGGGCCGACCATGAATGTTAAATACCTGTCCGATAAGAACTTCATGGGCTGCGAAACAACTTGGGAACAAGAGCGGCGGGAAGTGCTCGAGAGCGTCGGTGAAGAGCTGCGGCAGCCGTCAGTCCACCGCCCGGGAATCGATGCCTGTTTCTATCTGCTGGACCACTTAAGTCCGCTTCCGGCGCGCCTCAGGATGGCTGGCGTTCCAGTTCGTCCAGCAATGCGGAGAGGCGGGGCGCGAGATCCGTGTGGCCGCCGAATCTCCAGGCGTTATACGTCGAGGTGAACTCGGCAACAGCCGGCCCCAGGCTGTGGGACGGAAGCGAGGCGGCGAACTCGGCAGGAGTGAACCAGGG
>CAZKQQ010000179.1:0-14093 GCA_964554945.1 uncultured Solibacteraceae bacterium
GAATACCATGGTTCGCAAATGGAAATCAAAAGTCGGACAGTAAACTGGACAGTAAAGCAGGAAAACTACTGATCTGGAAAGGGATATTCAGGAAGCTGGCATTCTACCACTGAATTACTCCCGCGCTCCTTTGATTTTCAATGAACTGTAAAATCAGTTCTCATCCTGCGCACCGACTGCACACTATTGTATCAGCAACCGCTTTTCCACTTCGTTCACGTTAAGAGGTCGCTTTCCACTGACGACTCCGCGTAAAGATTCAGGCTCAGGTCAAGTGTATGCTCGAGCTGGTCCGCAACGAGTTGGAATCTGCCTTGAACTGCCGCATCTTCGTCGGATGGTTCGGCGTATCACGTCCGCGTTCGTTGTGATCGAGCGTGACATCCATCTCTATCCAGATTAATGTTGGATAGCGCGAGCACGCGTTCAAACGGCGCGTGTGATCATCCGGCGCACACCGCATATCGAGCAGTCGTCGGACTGACGCAGCAGTCCCGAAGCCGATACGGTTCTGCGCATCAGCTGTTCGGAAGCTTGGCTCCGGCTGAAATGTAAGGTCTGCCGGATGCAATCATCGCAGTAGGCGACACCGAGATTCCGCTTTAGAAATTTTGCAATGTCAGACCGTATTTCGCTGGAGTTCAATCGGGGACCCGAGTGTGATTATCGCACGATAGAGAGGCAAAATGCCTTGTTTTTCCCTCTTCATACTGCAAGCATTAGCTATCTTCCGCAAAACGATACCTGCCAATAACTGACTCTTACTCAGCTAACCAGTTCGCGTACTCCGAATGTGCTCGCGCGATTCGCTGCGGCGCTGCGCCATACATGAAAACATCGAGCGCTTCCGGGCGTCGCGCCCGAGCATCCCGGCAGTAAACACCACCGGGCCTCCGTCATCGGGCTTCCGGCAATGATGAGAGTGTGATAGGGTTGAGAGAGGTCACAGAAGCCGCTGCGCGTTGTTTTGATCAGCTTCGGCGGTCGAGCACGACTTCGGTCTCTAGATCACCAGAAAAGAGGCATTCTTGAAAGAAACTGGTACGGTGAAATGGTTTAACGCCGCTAAGGGATTTGGTTTTATCGCACGTGAAAGCGGGGAGGACGTGTTCGTCCATTTCTCAGCTATTCAGGCAAGCGGCTATCGATCGCTGGACGAAGGCGCCCGCGTTTCGTTCGTGGTTAAGAAGGGACCGAAAGGGCTGCAAGCCGAGGAAGTCGATTTGGCATAGCCTTGCACCGGAGTCAGCCTGGATCGCGTCATCCGCGGGGGAGCAGGCGATCGGGGGCTTTTCCCTTCTTCGTTTTAACGCTGGGCTCTGGATTTAGGAGTCCTTCTCGAGAGCCTGGGAGGCTCGTCGAATGCGAAGGCTTTCAACCCGGATAGCAGATAATTGGCTGCTGCTCACCCATCTCAATGAGGGTAGGTGGCGTCTGCAGGTGTTCGGCGCAACCCCGCTCGAAGCGGAAGTGACAGCCGAAGACGAAGCCGCGGCAAAGGACACTGCCATTGCGGCCACCATTGAGCGCCTAAGCATCGTATCAGTCGCTCCGTTTCCAACTTGGAATATTGTAATTACCAGACGCTGGGATAGCCGGGTAGAAGAATAACGGCTGATACTGTCCCGCCTGGCGGAGTTGTACTCGCCAGATATGCGGTACCTCCGGCATCGGCTTAAGGAATTCGGCTTAGCTGTCTGAACGGAACCTGGAACGGGGATTTTTTGTTCAAGGGACTCGAAAGGAAGGTTCAATGAGTTTTCCGCGCGTCGCAAAGAGCGATTTCTTTTCCGAGGTTTATAGCCCGGCCAATCGATATCTCGGAGCGATATATCTCCATTATTCGGCGAACAAGTGGGCCATTAAAGAATATCCGGGCCAGTGGTTCGAATCGGAGGAAGGAGCGCGAGCTTGGTTGATTAGTCGGAATCAACCAACCGTCAAAGGATAATTTATGCAATCTTTCAAGTTGAACTTGACAGTTGATCAGATCAAAGCGGTGCTCCAGACCAGCCAGAATCAGCTATTTCACGTCAAATATCTCGACCCCAGAATCCCGGGTTACAAAGCTAAACCGGGCGAACTGGAGGCCGCCGAGTCAGCGATTCGAGTCCTCGAAGCTGCCCTGAAGGAAGATAGATTGAAGACGGGATATGAGACGCCCATCCGTCGGGGCGCATTGCCTAAACTAAGGTAGTCAGACCCGCCAGTTTATGATAAAATAAACTGGCATTTAAAATTCGTTACCGCCCAGATCGTTGTTTTCCAATCTCGGAAGATAACCACTCCTCTGAGTCCGAGAGCGACTTTTACCTGCTCAGGCGAACTTTGCGTGTCCAGCCGAGCGCGGAGCGATGTTCCTCGTTTTTTTGTTAGAGAATCGCGCTTGTAATCTGCCCGTGTCCGGAGCAACTCGGCCTTTGGCATCGAAACCTGTTGAGTGAGACTGGGCCTATCAGGAGGGTCATCTTGGAACTGCGGTATGTAGGGTTTGAGCAGACTCAGAATACGCGAATGTATCGTTTCGAGAGAGTGGTCAAAGGCGAACCGTCAACACGGTTCGTGATCACTGCGGACCTGGCTCTGTTTCTGGCGCACCATATCCATATTCAAGACGGTCCTTCTCTCTGCGCCATCAAACTGGCATCGGATCTGGAAAGCAGCTGGTCGGGCCAACACCAACTCACCGACGCCGATTTGCTCGCCCACGTGACAGCCCGCGCTTCTGCGGAGGCACTCAAGATCGAATCACGAAGCAGGCGCGCGCATCGCGCAACCACAGGTTCCCGCAACGATCTTCGTGAAGGGGCATAATCGATGAGTGTCTCGCCGGGCGCTCGTGCTTGTTTCGCGGTGCTGATCTGCCCGGAGTGAGTTCCGCCGGTAACTGTCTTTTGCGATTTGCTTTTTCCCCCGGCCTGCCGAACGTGTCTCTTTAACTACCACGATTGCGCTTGCTAATCCGTATAAGAAGCGCATGACTCTCGGCGCGCCGGAGCAGAAGATTAGACTGGCGGCAAGGACGCCGGCGCTACCAGGACGGCCGCCTCGAGTTTGCGTCGAGCCTGTCGCGCGCTCGGGCGGAGCACGCGATTCCACCACATCAGCACGCTCGTGACAAACAGCAGGGCGGGCGCAAGGCCGATGACCACCCACACGATTTTCAGAGGCCAGTCTCCCGCGCCGAAGTTGCCGAAGTGAAGCCGGGTCAGCCAGATCAAAATCCGATTGTCTGGGCTTTGGCGCGGATGAAATAAGTCGGGCACGATGAACAGGCCGACGAGGCGCTGGAATGGCCACTGATACACCACGTAGATGCCGGTGATGCCCCACATGAAGGAAAAAGCGAAGGTCCAGAAGCCTAGGGCGCTGTGGAGGTCCCAGTTGAATCGCTTCCACCCGGCGCCCCTGTGGATTGCCAGGCTACGGCGCCAGTTTTCGATACCAGGCCACCACACGATCGCGCCGGTCATACACATGAACGTGAACAGCACGGCGCCCCAGCCGTTCACGAGCCGGCCCTTCTCTCCGGCGAGCAAGTTGAAATGAAGATCGCCAAGCCACTGAGTGACGCGTAGCGCAAGCGGCACCGATGGGCCGAGATCCGTGCCTTTGTATGGATCAAAGAGGCGCTGCTTATACCTTCCGTTGCGCTGCACCCAGACTTCGACAGCCTGCTTCGGATTCTTGTTCGGCCAGATGTAGCTGAGGCGGTAGCGCGGATAAGCCTGTTGCACCTTTTGGCGCAGTTGGGCGGGCGTCAGCCGCGGGCCCTGCGCCGCCACGATGATGGGCTTGGAGCCGAAGTTCTTATAGATCGCGTTGCGGAAGACGATGGCGCTGCCGCTGACGCTGATGACAAAAATGTAAAGGCCTAGTCCGATGCCGGTCCACAGATGCACCTGGAACAACGCCTTGCGCAGCCAGACGTTCTGCGGCCGCCGCATCCATCGCTGTCCGAACGTCATTTCAACCGAGCCTCAATGGGAAATATTTCCCATCATAATGCGTTCCGAGCCGGTCTGCCGGGGGTCAGTAACCGGCCAGCGGCCGCGCCGGTCCGCCGAGGGCGTCACGGGAGAAACCGAAGGGAGCATTCCCGTCCGTGGCATAGCGGTAAAGGGCCACGTTGAAGATGCCGCGAACCGCGCCGAAGATCGCGGCCAGCATCAACACGTAGGTGACGATCACGCTGATTCCGAGGATGAGGTTCACGGGAATCAGTATGAGTCCCAGTCCGAACCCGGGAATGCCGAGCAGGATACCCAACAGGCCAAAACCGAAGCCGCCGGCCAGTTGCTCGCCCCAGGTATTGCGCAGCAGTTCGATGGAGCGCTTGACCGATTTGTACACCGGGCGATCTTCGATGACCACGACAGGGATCATCAGGTAGGTAACCAAGGTCCATCCGGCGCCGAGGATGCCGGTAACGAATCTCCCGGCTTTTTCGTGATTCTCGATGACGCGCAACAGGAGCCCGAAAGTGGCCGAAACCAGGGTCCACGCGGCGATGCGGGGGAGGCGGCTGGCAGCGACGCTCAGGCCGTCGCTCAGCGAGGGATTCCCACCGGAAAGCCGGATGTTCACGCATGCGGCCAGCGCACTATTGAAGAAGATGACGACGAAAGTGTTCGCGTAATACCAGGAAAACAGCGGCACATAATCATCCCAACCGGCAGTGCGATGTACGATGGCCTGCAGGCTGCCAAGACGGTAAAGCGGGACGAAAAATCCGGCCATGAGCAGCAGCGCCGAGCCGGCCGTCAGCATCGGGAAGACCACGAGACTGGGCTCCTCGCTGAGAACCGTGAAACTCTGTTTGAACAGTTGCCATGTCCGGCTTAACGTATTCACGCGGTCACCTCCAGGCCGTGTTTCAGGGTATGGGTCGAGTATGGGCCAGTCCCGCGGAGCGGACAATCTGGCAATGGTTATCAGAAGGAATCAGCCGGATGGCTAAGGAACCGCGGGGCTGGATTCCCGCGCGACCTGGCCGCTGAGTGCTTCTTCGAGAATAATATTGTTCTGCTCCAGCGTTTCACCCAGGACTTGGTCAAGAGCCACGCGGGCGTGCGCATAGGTGGAGCGGGCGGTGATCACCGAGATTTGGGCCGTTACCAGACTGCGCTGGTCAATGATGATGTCATTGAAGGTAGCGGTTCCGGACACGAATTTCTTGCGATCGAATTCAAGTAATTGTTGCTGTAAAGCCTCGGTGTCGGTGGCCGCGGCGAACCGCGCGCGGGCTTGGCGCAGCGCGCTGAGACGCGCGGAGACGTCGACCACGATTTGGTTCTGATCTCGCTGGCTGCTTACTTGGGACTGCCGGAACTGGAGCTGATCGATGCCGTAGTCGCCCTGAGCCTGGCGATTTTCCAGCGGCAGGGACATCGATGCGCCGCCGATTGTGCTCGGGAAGTTGCGGCGCAGCACTTGTCCCAGAGCGGTGCCGTATCCGCCGACGAAATAGCTGTTCGGCGCGAAACCCGAGCTGGCTTGCGGAGTGCCGGCCGCTCCGCGGTTATACGTTTGGACGACCGCCGTGAGGTTCGGAAGCAGCGGGTTCACTGTCCCACTGAGAGCCATCTCCGACGTTTGGTCCCGATACCGGGACAGCGCGACGTCGGGGCGCTTCTGCAATGCCGTCGCCACCAGTTGGCGCATGGGGGCAAAGTTGTCGCTCTGAGGGACGTCGGCATGATCGAGCGGGATGATGTCGGCTGCCTCGAGCGCCGGATCGGGGACGCGGCTCAACGCCTCTTTCAATAAGATTGCGTTCCGGCCGAAGTTGCTCTGCGCCACGATGGCATCCTGGCGTGTTCGTGCGACTTCGGCTTGTGCGCGCAGGAGGTCGGCGCGAGGCACGGCGCCGATAGAAATTTCCTTTTGCGTGTCGTCGTAGAATTGCTGCGCGTTCTGAGCGGCCTGCTCTCGCGCCTTCAGCTCGTCGTTGGCGCTAACGAGGTCCCAGTAGAGATTGAGAACGGTAGCGGCGAGGTCGACCACTTCCGAGCGGAAGGCTTCCCGCGATGCGGAGATATTGACTTGCGCGATACGGATGAACCGGTCGTTGAGACGGAGGCCGAAGCCTTGCAGCAGAGGCTGCCGGAGCGTGAGATCCATGTGCGGACCGACCGCCGGGTTGATCAGGTCGGTGGGCGCGTTCTCCTTCAGGTATTGCGAGTAATCGCGAAACTGATAGGAGCCGCCGGTAAGCAGGCCCTGGTTGATGACTCCGTTATAGGTGTGGACGGTGTCCACGAGCACGGGGGTGGCGCTCACGAATACGTTCGTCTGCGGCTGCGTGAGGTGGCCGAAGATGGTGGTGTCCTGCACAAACGGATCGAGTTGCGGCGTGACTTGACCGATTTGCTGGATCACCGCGCCGCCGGTGCTGCCGTTGTTGCCGCCGCCAGTATTACTGAGGAGACCGGCGCTGAGCGTGCTTCCGTTAACCCCGACGCCGGCATTCACGCTGGAAACCTGCTGGCTGGCGCTCGGGACGCCGCGGATCGGCCCGCCGGCTTTCGCGCGCTCGAGAGCGGAATCGGCCAGGGACGGGCCATAGCGCGCGATCTCCAGATTGAGATTGTTCTCGATGGCGAGAGCGAGCGCGTCCTGCACCGTGAGATAGAGCTTGCCCGCTCGGATGAGGCGCTCGAGCCTTCCGGAATTGACGAGGCGGACCGGCGGGATCTGGGGCGCGGTATAGGAACGCAGGGGAAACGGCAGCGTGGGTTGTTGCACTGTGACCGGCCCCTGGGCGCCGGCGTCCACACAGAAAATCGCGAGAAGAAAGAGACGAGATCGGCTCATTTCGATTTCTCCTGGCGTGCGGAATCGGGGATAACTGATTGGCGCTCTACGCGTCCTTCGGATGCTTCGTCCAACGAGATGTGATTGATGTCCAGCGTGCGCCCCAACGCCAGGTCAAACGTGATGCGCGCGTGAGTGTAGTTGGCGAGCCCCTGCACCTCGGTGTCCTGATCGGCCGCCAGATCCTTTTGCGCCTGGATGACCAGGGGAACGGTCGACACGCCGAACTGAAACCGGCGCTGCTCATTCGTGAGACTCTGTTCGGCGAGAACCCGCGCGTCGACGGAGGCTTGGTATCGGGCGCGCGCTTGCTGGAGCCCGATGACGGCGGTTTTCACATCCACGCGGACCTGGTTCTCGGCGCGCTGAAGCTGCAACTCGGTCTGACGCAGCTGGAGGAGGTCGGTCACGAAGTCGGCTTGGGCGGAGCGGTTGCGGATCGGTATTGTGAGCGAAAAGCCGCCAGAGTAGTCGGGGAAATTGCGGCGGAAAAGCTGGGATAACGCATTGCCGCCTCCGCCGATAAAGAAGGCATCGGGCGGCGCGCAGAATGAACAGCGGCTTGCGAGCGGATTGGGGGGGCCGCTCAGGGCGTGATTGGTCAACTCGCCGAAAGCCTGCAACGACGGGAGCAATCCATTGCGATCGCCGCGCGCCAAAATCTGCCGGCTGTCGAGATCGATTTTGCTGCGCGCGATTTCGAGACGGTTCATCATGGCCTCCTGGATCAGATCCTGCACCGGGCGGATTTCTTCGGCCTTGGGGACTTCGATGCGATCGAGAGGCACGATATGAACGTCGTCGAGCCAGGCGTTCTCCATGGCATTCCGGCTTAGCGCGTTCTTCAGAACGATTTCCTGTTGCTCAACATTGGTCTGAGCGAAAAGCAGATCCTCCTTGCTGGCGGAAACCTCGGCAGCCGCGCGCGTGACCTCGACCGCGGGAAGTGCCCCGATGTCCACCTGTTTCTTGTTCCCGTCGTACAAGTCTTGCGCTGTTTTTAGCTGCTGCTCCTTGATGCGGACGGCGTCCTTGAAAGCAACCAGGTCCCAATACAAATTGAGAACCGCGGAAACCGTGGTGGCGATCTGCAGCTTCAATTGCAGATCGCTGACTTTCAGGTTGTTCTTGGCGACGCGAATGTACCGGTTGTTGACGCTCTTGTTGAAGCCAAGCAGGAGATTCTGACTGACCTGAAAATCGAGCGACCCGCTGAGCGCCGGGTTGTAAAGCGGGGCCACGCTGTTGAGAAGATTGTGGAAGCTGACCGCCGTAAACTGCAAGTATGTGCCGGTAACGAACGCCTGGGAATACCCGAACTGGTAAAAACGGTAATCGCTGATCAGGGCCGCGGTCTGATTCAGTAGCGTATTCGTTTGTGGCGTGGTGGTATGGCCAAACTGTGCCACCGCGGAAAGATTCGGGTCGAGGTTGGGCGGGGGCGGCCCAATGGAGCTGACTACGCCGCCTCCGGAGCCGATCCCCGCGCCGCCGGCTAGTCCGTTGGCGTTAACACTCACGCCGGTGGTGCTGACGCTGGTCGGCCCCGGAATGACGGGCGTATCGATCTGCCGCAAGAGGCCTCCGCCTTCGGCGCGGCGGACCACCTCGCGCGCCAGCAGCGGGCTATAGCGCTGGACTGCGATATCGAGATTGTTCTCGAGCGCCAGGGCAATCGCGTCCTCCACGGAGAGGTAAAGCTTGCCATCGATCACGAGCGATTGCAGGCGCGGCGAGTTGGTGAGCTTGGCGGGCGAGACGACGCGCTTTTCGAAATGAAACGGCGCAAGCACACGGCCCACCACCGGTGTCGGCGGCGGACTCTGGATCGACACTTCGGCGGCAGGCGCCCACTGGGCGCAGAGTAGAGCAAGAAATAACGCCGGCAGTCGTGCCGCCGGCGAGCGTTTCGTAAAAAGACGCAATTCGGCCATGATTGTCGGACGCGAAGTGCAATTTCTGTTCCAGGCATTTCGCCAAGTAATTGCATGAACGGGCTTTGCGCCTTTGAGCGGGAGTGTCCGCTTTTGAGAACCGCTGTCCGGTTTCGGACGGGCGGACGAGGCCCGCACCCGCCTCGTAGCACGTTCGGAGATCGACGTATGTTCGGTTAGCTGATTGCTAATCTTCCAGCCGGAGACCCCTGACTGTGAAAATATTTCCCCTTTGCGGGTGCCGTCCAAACTGGAAACTCAGGGAACGGCTGGCCGCTTGGTTAAAAGATGAGAGTTCCACCGAAAAACTGGCAGTGAGTCTGGCGTTAGGCGCTGTGCTCGGAATCTTTCCTGTTCTGGGGATTCCGACATTCTTGTGTGGCGCGGCCGCGGCAGTTTGGAGACTCAACTTTCCTGCGCTGCAACTCATGAATTATCTGGTGTACCCGCTGCAACTGGTCTTGTTGTGGCCGTTTGTGCGGTTTGGTAGCGCGTTGTTTGGCGTTTCGCACGGCTTGCGGGGCTTAGCCGGTCTTCTGGCGATGGCCCTGCACACGACAGCGGCATGGTTCTGTTTTGCCGTGCCGGCTGGATTCCTTCTTTATCTTGGCCTGCACCGTCTACTGCGCTGGCAGAGGGCGCGCATGTCCCTACGCGTTGGATCATAGGCTAAAAAACGTCAGTTTCTCGAGCCGGGCGTCCCGTGAAAGCGCCGTTGCATCCCAAGGCGCTTTCGCTTCCCCGGCTTGGAAATCCGGGGCAAGATGCCGAAGCGCGGATCATTGTCGGCTACACGGTTCGCCACGGCATCCATGGTGGATTCGAAATCTTCGTGGGTCGAATCGATGAAAAGCCATTTCCGTAAAACCTCGTGCGGCATCAATGCCGGAAACTCGGCTTGTATGGAAGCGTGATGTCCGTAGTCCGTACAGACCAGAACCCCATGCCATTTCCAGCGGCCGGATTTCGTTGGTTCAACGAGCAACAGCATCTGACGCTCGAAGAGATACGCGGCAAGTCCTCCGAACATTCTCTTGGTAAAGAAGCTCGGGTGTTCCACAAACGCATCGAAAATCCACTCGTGTTTGAACGTCTTCATGTATTCAAGTGACGGCGGCAAGTCGACGCGCCTACTTGGCTTTGCCTGCGGGCTGGGCCTGCCGCGCCGCCACCGCTGCCTCGAAGCTCTTCTCGTACTCGTCGACATGCATCTTGTAACCCTCGGGGTCGACAAACGGGTTCCGATCCCCCGGGCTTCGCTTCTGCAGCTGTTCGTACTTCTCGGCTAAATTGAAGAACGATGCGTGGGAGCTGAGGAACACTTGCACCGGGAACGTCCGAGCCTTCTTGAAAGTCGCCCGGAAGTCGTCGATCATTCCCGGATAGTTGTCCAGCACCTGAAGGAACCGGCCGTTCAGGCTGCACTCGATCAACGTGTAATAGCTTTTGGCGTCTTCCTTGAGAGTAGTGCTCCAGGCGAGGCATCCTCTGGTGTGCCCGGGCATCACGTGCGCCGTGAGCATCCTTCCACCGAGCGACACCGTATCGCCCTCGTCCACAAGCTGGTCGATCGGATGCTCCTTACCCGCCGGGTGAAACTCTCCGGTCTTGTCGGCGTCGAGGCGCCCGACCACCACTCGCGCGCCGGTCAATTCCTTGACCATATTGTCACCACCCACGTGGTCCGGATGAGCATGGCCCGCGATCAGGATTTTGATATCGCTGAACTTGAACCCCAGCTTTTCCACGCTCGCCTGGATCACCGGTACAGACGACTCGTAGCCGGTGTTCATCAGGATGTCTCCCTCCGGCGTGACGAACAGGAACGATGCCAGCTCCTTGGTCCCAACGTAGTAGAGGTTGTCCATGATGCGGAACGGCGGGAACGGATCGTTCCATCCCTTCGGCTGGGAAAACAGCGCGAGGGGACAGACAGCCAGGCCGATGATCGAAAACATCAATTTGCGCATGACTCCAACAGGCTCCTCGCGGTCTCTGCCGCTCCTTTGGTGTGCTCGGCTTCCGGGCGATGGATCCGCTGGCCCATGGGCTGGTTAATTAGCGGCGCCGCCCCTTGGCACGTGCACGGACATGATGACCAGACGGCCCTCCACCTGCGTGAAGGAGTGCGCCGTGTTTTCCGGAATCATCACGTAATCGCCCTTGGCAATTCGCCGCGGCGTTCCGCCTTCGAGCTTTGAGCCAGTGCGGTTTTTGTCATTCGTGCGCCGTTCGTCCTTCAGCTTGCCGCCGATGGTAATGACTCCCGCTCCATCAACCACGTAAACGATCTCGGCTTCCACGTCGTGGATGTTGGGGTTGGTATCGATTCCCTGCACACGGTATTCGAGATTTACGTTGTAGGGATCCGCCTGTAGAATCTGCTGAATGAAATTCGGCTGATCCGGCTTGCGTTCCTTCTTTGCCTTCTCAATCATGCTCTGCACGTCCGCCGCGCTGCTGAAGCCTTTCGCCACGGGCTGCTGTGCGCTCACGATCGCCGCGGCGCACCCAAATGTAATGATCCAAGAGATTCGCACTGTAGTTTCTCCTCTGTCCCGGACTAAGAAATTCAAAAGGGAACCGACCGCTGTCCCGCCACAAACTATACGACAATCCACACCTGTCAGGCTACTGAAATTCTCGACCCTCGCTGCGACGCTCGGTGCGATCTACGGTGAGCGAGTTGCTGTTGTCTCGGAGGCATGCGAGTGATAAAGTGAAGTCCTTCGGCAAGTCCTTGTCGCCGCGCCGGCTGAGATCCCAATGAATCTTCGACGCCGATCGCTCATCCTCGCACCTGCAGCTGCGCTCTTTGGTCTGTGGGTCTTGGGCCAAAGCCGCAACCCGGATGCCGGCCGCCTGGAGCGGCAGGCGCGAAACGTTACCATCATACGTGACGACTGGGGCATTGCGCACGTCTTCGGCAAAACTGACGCGGACACCGTTTTTGGCACGGTCTACGCCCAGGCAGAAGACGATTTCAATCGCGTCGAAATGAATTACATCAATGCCATGGGCCGCCTTTCCGAAGCTGAGGGCGAATCCCGAATCTACCAGGATCTGCGGATGAAGCTCTTTATCAACCCGGTGGAATTGAAGAAACAATACGCGGCGAGCCCCGCCTGGCTGCAGAAGCTCATGAACGCGTTCGCCGACGGTCTGAATTACTATCTGGAAAAGCATCCGGAAGTGAAACCGAGGGTCATTCGGCGATTCGAGCCCTGGATGGCGCTCAGTTTCACCGAAGGAAGCATCGGCGGCGATATCGAGCGAGTCAACCTCAAAGAGCTGGAGGCATTCTACGGCAAGGTTTCCCTGAGCCGCCTTTTCGAGGAGAAGGAGACGTCCGAAGAGCCCAGGGGATCGAACGGCGTTGCCATCGCTCCGCCAAATACTGCCGCGCACCACGCCCTGCTGCTGATTAATCCCCATACATCTTTCTTTTTCCGGTCCGAGCTGCAGATGGCGAGTGACGAGGGTCTGCATTCCTACGGCGCTGTAACGTGGGGGCAGTTTTTCGTTTATCAGGGCTTCAACGATCGCGCCGGCTGGATGCACACCTCGAGCGGTGTGGACGCGGCCGATGAGTATCTGGAAACTGTCGTCCGAAATAATGGCCGGTTCTATTACAAGTACGGCAACGAAGAGCGCCCGGTGACAGCCATGGAAATCGCGGTGCCCTACAGTTCCAGCAGCGGTCTCCAGCAGAGGAAGTTTACGGTCTACCGTACGCACCATGGGCCGGTGGTTCGGGAGGCCAACGGCAAATGGGTGAGTATTCGCATCATGCAGGAACCTGTGAAGTCTCTGATGCAATCGTTCCTGAGGACCAAAGCGACTGATTACAAGTCCTACCTGAAAACGATGGAGCTCAAGGCGAACTCATCGAATAATACGATCTTTGCGGACGCTGACGGCGACATCGCGTATTTCCACGGAAACTTCATCCCCCGGCGCGATACCAGCTTCGATTGGACCAAGCCGGTCGACGGCAGTAATCCATCAACCGAGTGGAAGGGGCTTCTGTCTGTCCAGGAATCACCTCACCTGCTGAACCCGAAGAGCGGCTGGCTCTACAACTCTAATAACTGGCCCTGGTCCGGAGCTGGGCCGAGCAGTCTCCAGAGAGCGAATTATCCCGCTTACGTCGAAACCGGCCACGAATCTGCGCGCGGACTACACGCCATCCGCGTTCTCGAGAACCAGAAGGATTTCACGCTCGATTCGCTGATCGCGGCGGCGTTCGACAGCTATCTGACGTGGTTTGATAAGCCCCTCCCGGCTCTGATCCGGGTTTGGGATGCAACACCGTCCTCCGATCCTCTTAAGCAGAAACTTGCCGGACAAATCGAGCTTCTGCGCGCCTGGGATCATCGCTGGGGAGTCGATTCCGTGGCCACTTCGGTCGCCGTCTTCTGGGGTGAGGAGATCCAGCGCCAGGTGAGCGATGTGGCGAAAGTGGCGGGTCTGTCCAACGAAGACTACATCGGCACGAAGGCTTCGGCCCAGCAACTCCTGCAATCGCTCGCGGCTGCGTCTGAGCGGCTCCAGACCGATTTCGGAACCTGGAAAACCGCGTGGGGAGAGATCAACCGTTTCCAGCGCCTGACGGGAGACATCGTTCAGCCCTTCAGCGACGCGGGTCCCAGTATCCCGGTCGGATTCACTTCCGCGGTGTGGGGTTCGCTCGCCTCATTCGGCGCCCGGCCATATCCCGGGACGAAAAAGTGGTATGGCACAAGCGGAAACAGCTTCGTGGCTGTGGTCGAGTTCGGCAATCGCGTGCGTGCGCTCGCCGTGACCGCCGGCGGCGAGAGTGGAAATCCACAGTCTCCCCACTTCAACGATGAAGCCAAGCGTTACAGCACGGGCGACTTGCGCGAAGTCTACTTCTACCGATCGCAACTCGACCACCACACGGAACGGCAGTATCACCCGGGATCCTGAGCATTCCGGTTCCGATGTCGCGACGAATGCCGCGGATCACTTCTTGAAGATGATCCCGCCCTTCATCACGAACGCGACTTTTTGAAGAGCTGTGATGTCTTTGAGGGGATCTCCTGGCACTGCAATGATGTCGGCGTAATAGCCAGTCTTCAGCGCGCCGATCTGTCCCTCCCATCCGAGTAACTTGGCGCCATTTAACAATCCCGCCTGGAGCGTAGACAGAGGCGTCATCCCGTACTTGACCATCGACACATACTCACGGGCTTGCGTGCCGTGCGGGAACGGCCCGACGTCTGATCCGGCCGCCATCGGAACTCCGGCGGCCAATTGCTTGCGGAACTGCGTTATATGGAAATCCAACGATTCGTGGAGGGCGGGAGTTTTGGATTCTTC
>CAZKQQ010000180.1:0-14088 GCA_964554945.1 uncultured Solibacteraceae bacterium
TTCTTTTTGAGCACTTCTCCCATGGAGCGGGCGAGTTGCGTGACGTGATAGGTGGTCCAGCGCGCCACGTAAGAGGCGCCTGCGGCCTCGGCCAGCGCCACCAGGTTGAACGAGGGCTCGAACGCTCCGTAAGGCGCGGTGGAGGTGACGGCGGTAGCCGGAGTGGTGGGAGCCGTCTGCCCGCCGGTCATCGCGTAAATCATATTGTTCACGCAGATGACTTTCAGATCCATATTGCGCCGCGCGGCGTGAATCAGGTGATTGCCGCCGATGGCAAACAGGTCGCCATCGCCTGAGTACACGACAACCTGCAGCTTGGGATTCGCCAGCTTGAGCCCGGTAGCGAAGGGGATGGCGCGCCCATGCGTGGTATGGAACGAGTCCAGGCGCAGATATCCGGCCACCCGTCCGGTGCAGCCGATGCCCGAAACGATGGCCACCTGGTCGAGGTTGGCCTTGGAATTCAGGAGGGCCCGCGTAAAGCAATTGACCGTGGTGCCGATGCCGCAAGCCGGGCACCAGATGTGTGGCATTCGTTCCATACGCAGGAACGGTTCTACCGGGTTCTGTGCGCCGGCTGGAATCTCCATCTCGATTTCAAGTTCGGTCATAACGCCGCCGCCTCCAGGATGCGGTTGAGAATGTCCTTGGGATTGTGTACGCCGCCGCCCGCGTGCGGCACCGGGATGATCTTCGCTTTACCCGCGGCCGCGCGCTCCACCTCATAAACCATCTGTCCGAGATTGAGTTCGGGCACGACGAATGCCTTGACGCGGCCTGCCAGATCGCGAATGCGCTCGGTGGGGAATGGCCATGCCTGAATGAGGCGAAATTTTCCCGCGCGGATGCCGCGCTCGCGAGCGAGTTGCAGCGCCCGTTGCCCTACTCGGGAGGTAATGCCGTAGGAGAATATCACTACTTCCGCATCATCCAGGTATTCCGTCTCGGCGAGCGCCCGGCCATTGGCGAGCGGCAGCAGTTTGTCCTGCAGCCGGTGCAGCAACTGGTGCTGCACCTCGACGTTCATACTCGGATAACCTCGCTCGTCATGCGTGAGCCCCGTGATATGAAAGCGGTAGCTGTCTCCCGCCTTGGCCATCTCGGGCACCTGGTCTTCGCCCGGACCGAAAACGCGGAACGCGCCGGGCGGCTGTTTGGTGAAGCGCCGCGGGGTGACTTCGATCTGGTCGGCGGCGGGGATCACGACTTTTTCCGTCATGTGGCCGACGCATTCGTCAAGCATCATCATCACGGGCACGCGGAATTCCTCAGCGAGATTGAACGCTTGGATCGTCAGATCGAAACACTCTTGCGGCGAGTTGGGGCACAGCGCAATGATTCCGTAATCGCCGTGCGACCCCCAGCGCGCCTGCATCATGTCGGCCTGCGCCGGCAGTGTCGGCAGTCCGGTAGAAGGGCCGCCGCGCTGCACATTCACGAATACGCACGGCGTCTCGGTCATCGCGGCATAGCCGATGTGTTCCATCATCAGCGAGAATCCCGGCCCGGAAGTCACCGTGAACGCTTTGGCGCCGCCCCAGACCGCGCCCTGAATTGCGATCGAAGCGGCCAATTCGTCTTCCATTTGAATAAAGGTGCCGCCGACTGTCGGGATGCGAGCCGCGAACCGTTCGACTACTTCGGTGGAGGGGGTAATCGGGTACCCTGCGGAAAATCGCGCACCAGCGGCGAGGGCTCCCTCACAGCAGGCGTGATCGCCGTCGAGAAAATGGACACCGGCGAGAACCCCTTTCGGGTCAGCGTGCATAGCGCGCTCCGAAGATGGCGAAATCGGGGCAATACATGCCGCAGAGGTCGCAGCCGCTGCATTTCTCGCCCGCGACTACGTAGGGCGGATGGTAACCCTTGGAATTAAAAGCAGAAGACAAGGTGAGGACATGGGTGGGGCAAAACTCAACACAAAACCCACACCCTTTACATCGCTCCACCGTAACTGCAACAAATCCTTTGGCCATGAGATTCCTCCACTTGGCGGGCCGGCACGGATGCTGCACCTCATGGGCCATTCAAGATATTAAGAACCCTATAGCCATAAATGTACTCGGGCTACACTCATCACTGATGGGATTGGCGATTCAAGCTGACGATGTGCGTGCGGCGGCGGAGCGGATCCGTCCGCTGGCGCGCCGAACGCCGGTGTTCACCTCGACTGGTGTCGACGCCGAAGCGGGTGTCCGGGTTTTCTTCAAATGCGAAAATCTGCAGAAGGGAGGGGCGTTCAAAATCCGGGGCGCGGCGAACCTGATTCTCGCGTTACCCGAAGCCGCCCTGAAGCGCGGAGTAGTGGCCTATTCCTCCGGCAACCACGCCCAAGCGGTAGCGATCGCGGCGCAGCACGTGGGTACGCCGGCGACCATTGTCATGCCGGAGGATGCGCCGCGGTCGAAGATGGAATCGACCCGCGCCCGCGGCGCCCGCATTATCACTTACGACCGGTTTAAGGATAGCCGCGAGGAAATTGCGGATCGGCTTCAGAAAGAGGGTGGCGCCGCGTTAGTGCCGCCCTTCGATCATCCGATGATCATGGCGGGTCAGGGAACGGCCGCGCTCGAGCTGCTTGATGAAACGGGCCCGCTCGACGCTTTGATTACCCCGGTGGGCGGCGGAGGCTTGCTTGCGGGTTGCGCTACTATCGCCAAAAGCATCAACCCGGCGATCCGGATGTTGGGAGCGGAACCGGAGGGAGCCAATGATACCTTCCTCTCGATGGTTGCCGGCGAGCGTGTTGCCGTGCAACCGGACACAATCGCCGATGGCTTACGCGCGCCGAAACCGGGCGAGTTGACATTTCCCATCGTCCGGCAGATGGTCGAGCGGATCGTTCTCGTCAGCGACGACCACATCCGTGCTACGGTGAAGTTTCTTCTGTCGCGCATGAAGATTCTGGTGGAGCCAAGTGGAGCAGTGGGCGCGGCCGCAGCGCTGTTCCACAAACTCCCGCCGGGAATTCGAACGATTGGCGTTGTGCTTTCCGGCGGTAATGTCGATTACGAAGAATTGGCGCGTTACTAATCGTCATTTCGCTAAAATTCGGGTGTGTCTCGTGTCTTGATGGTTTCATCCGAGGCCACACCCCTGGCGAAAACCGGCGGCCTGGCCGATGTTGTGGGCGCTCTTCCACCGGCGTTGCACGCCTGCGGCGACGAAGTCGCCGTGGTAATTCCCCGGTATGGATCGATCGATCTCAAGGGCTTGCGGCGCGTGTATGACCATCTGCCGGTCTTTCTCGGCGGGACTCGCTACGACACGGCGATTTACACGACGCCACAGGAATACACGTTGTACCTGGTGGATTGCCCGGAACTGTACGATCGGGACGGTCTCTACGGCGAGAACGGCAAGGACTATGCCGACAACCACATTCGATTCGCGGTGCTGGTTCGCGCCGCGTTAGGGGTGGCCCGGTTCATCTTCAAAACGGATATTTTCCACTGTCACGACTGGCAGGCCGGGCTGACCGCGCCGTACCTGCAAACCACTTTTGCCGGCGATCCCACCTTCATGGGCGTGAAAACGCTTTTCACGATTCACAACCTGGGATATCAGGGGCTGTTTCCAAAGACGGCATTATCCGAGGTGGCGCTCGATGCCAGCGTCAATCGCCCGGACGGGATGGAGTTTTTCGGAAAGATCAGCTACATCAAAGGGGGAATCAGCTTTGCCGATGCGCTCAGCACGGTAAGCCCTACCTATGCGCGCGAAATCCAAACACCCGAGTTTGGATTCGGTTTGGATGGCGCCCTGCGGGCCCGCGCCAATGTGCTGAGCGGGATCCTCAACGGTGTAGACTACCGCGAATGGAACCCGAAAACCGATCCTCTGATTCCCGCTAATTACTCCGAACAGGACCTCGACGGGAAGCGTGTCTGCAAGGAGTGGCTGCTGGCGGAATTCGGCTTGGAGGCGGACGCGCTCGACCGGCCGCTGCTCGGTGTGGTCTCGCGCTTTACGCGGCAAAAGGGAATCGACCTGATCGTCGACATCGCCGATAGACTGGTTGCCGAGGGCATGTACCTGGTGGCTCTGGGAACCGGCGAACCGGATCAGGAAGCGATGGTTGCCAAAATGGCGGCGCGGCACCCGAAGCGAATTGCGGCTTATATTGGATTCGATAATAAACTGGCGCATTGCGTGGAAGCCGGCGCCGACATTTTCCTGATGCCCAGCCTGTATGAGCCGAGCGGACTGAACCAGATGTATAGCCTGAAGTACGGGACCGTGCCGGTGGTTCGCGCGGTCGGGGGGTTGAATGATACTATCGATGAGGGCACCGGATTTAAGTTCTCGGAGCCTTCGGGGGAGGCGCTGTTAGCCGCAACCCGCCAGGCCGGCCGGGTTTTTTCTCACCCGGAAGCCTGGAGGGCTATGATGCTTCGGGGAATGGAAAAAGACTTTTCCTGGAGCCGGTCGGCCGGAGCGTATTCGGAGTTGTACCGGCGCCTTCTGGGACGGAATTGAATCTTTTGGCCCCATAAGGATTCTAATAATTAGGAGATAAGATGGCAGGTCAGAACACATTAACCTTTACCGACGCCGGTTTCGACCAGGAGGTCTTGCGATCGGACGTCCCGGTTTTGGTGGATTTTTGGGCGGAATGGTGCGGGCCTTGCCGGCAGATGGCGCCGACCATCGACCTGGTCGCGAACGAGTATGCCGGTAAAGCCAAAATCGGTAAGCTGGATGTTGACGCAAACGGCAATACCGCGATGCGGTACAACATTCGCGGAATTCCGACGCTGCTACTCTTCAAGGGCGGCCAGGTGGTGGAGCAACGGGTAGGCGCCATCGGCAAAGCCGAAGTTCAAAAAATGCTCGATGCGCATGTAACGAGTGTCACCACTCCGCGCACCTGACACCTCTGATTTGGATCTTGTGAATTGCGGCCGGGGTTTCGACCCCGGCTTTTTTTATTCGGAGGCAGGGGCCAACGGCGGCCGAGGGCGGCTTTGCGCCCAATCCCGATCCATCTGAGCGCCCGCCGTCTCCTGGCAGGAAATGCAATATCGAGCCCAGGGAACGGCCCGCAGGCGCTTAACGGGAATCGGTTCCTCGCACGCCAGACACATCCCGTAATCGCCGGAATTCAGACGATCCAAGGCCTCGTCCACAAGCCGGAGCTGCAGGTAATCAATGCTATTCAGGTGGAGGGACACGAATTCATCGTGCGTAATCTGGGCTTGGTCCTCTTCGGCTACGCGGCCCATCCGGGCAAGAGTATCGAACTTTACGCCAAGCGCAGCCAGCACATTGGAGCGCTTTTCAACCAACTGTTCGCGGTAGGCCGCGTTGCCCGGCGGATGGGATGCTGCCTCTCGTTCGCGTCTGGGGGCTACGTGTGCGGGTGTCTGCTTCTTCATGAGTTCTCCGTCCCTATTCACCCTGGGACACTGAATAGTCAGAAAAACGTAACAAAATTCTCGGCCGATGACAATGCTACGTTTGGATAACAGTGTGAGTTTAAGGACGCGGAGACTCCCCGGTGGGCGGCGGCCAGTTGCTGGAGAGGTCTGCCAGGATCTGCTGCTCGGCGGGTGTAAAGCGGGCCTGAAACTGCGGACTGGCCATACGGGCTTGGCGTTCGCTCTCTGAAAGCCGGCGCAGCCGTTGGAAAGCGGCGCCGACCACGCGCCGCCGGTCGTCCGGCAGCTGATTGAAAGCCTGGATCTGATGGCGGACGAGATCCTGTTTTTCCGGCGGCAAATTGGCAAAACTCTCACTGAGCTGAAGCCGGCGTTGCTGCTCCGCCTTCGGCAGACTGTCGAATTCCTGCAGGCGCTCCCGAATTTGTGCCTGGCGCTGCGGCGGCAATTTTTCGAGCGCGCGCTCCCGCTGCTCGGGCGTCATCCGCATCAGTTGGCGCACCACAGTCCCGGGATTGCCGAGTTTCGGGGCGCGCTTCGTTCCTGGCTGGGCCAGGCCTGCCTGGCTTGCCAGCAGCAAGAAAAGTCCGGCAATCGGAATCGCTCGATTCATCAGGGGTCCTCGGCTAAAGTTCACCCGTATCGGAATGTGCGGCCTTGGTGAAATCACTTAACATCCGCATGTCGTCAAGGACGTGCTCGACCTGATCCGGCTGCAGACTCTCCAGCTGGGCAGCTTGTCCTTGCGGAAGCGGCGGCACACCGGATGGCCGAAGAGATACCCATGCGGCCACGACAATCAGACAGGCGGCCGCGGCGAGCGACACCCATTGACGAACCAGCAAGGGACGAAAGGCATTCAGATAGCGGCGCCGCCAGCCCTTCTTCTGCTCAATGCGCCGAAAAAGCCGCTGGTCAAAATCTGCCGTAATCGCGGGTGGCTCCCAGGCATCGAGCGACTGCCACACCGCTTGCTGCCGGGCCACGAATTCGCGGCACGCGGAGCACGTTTCCATGTGCTCCCTCAACCGCATAGTCTGCGGCTCATCGAGTTTCTCAGCACTGAACGCCAGCAACCCGGCGTGATCTCCATTCGCCATCGGACAAATCATAAAAACCTCGAACACGCAAATTCATGCCATATGGGCAAGCCGGGCGCGCAGTGTTTCGTACGCCCGGAAAAGTAATGACTTCACCGCAGATTCGGAGCAAGCTAAAGCCTGCGCGATCTGCGAATAGTCCATCTCTTCGTACTTATGCATCAATACGGCGGCTCGTTGCTTTTCAGGCAATGCGGCGATCGCCTGACGGACTTCCTCCAGCCGCGCGCTGTGAACCATCACTTCTTCCACGGACGGCCGCGCATCCGAAACCTGACGCGCGGCAGATTCCGGCGTTTCCGCGTCCAATCTTGCTTCGGCCCGTTCATTCTTCCCGTCGCGCAGAGAGTTGAGCGCCAGATGCGTGGCGATCCGGAAAAGCCACGTGGTAAATCGCGCCGTGGGCTCGTAGGTGGCGCGGGAGCGATAGACCCGGAGAAAGACCTCCTGTGCCAGCTCCTCGGCCACCGCCTGGTTCTGCACCATGCGGTACAGGAAGTAAATGACGGAGGACCGGTGTTTCTCGAGTAGCAGACCGAAGCTGACACCATCGCCCTGTTTGACCCGGATCATCAACTGGGCGTCATAATCCAGAGTCGCCGCCACACTGCCCATACTCTTTCCAACCCGTTCAGACACCCGAGGTTGTGCCCCGTTCTGAATTTAGCTATTCGCCTTTCAGCGAACGTTCCATGAGGCGGCGGATCGCCTCCCGCGGCGCGAGCCCGTGATACAGCATCTGGTACATCTGCTCGGTGATCGGCATCTCGACCGAACACCGCCGGGCCAGCTCCACCGCAGCCGTGGTCGTCTTGATACCCTCCGCCACCATTTTCATCGCCCCGACGATTTCATCCAGCTTGCGTCCTCGGGCCAGCTCGATACCGACGGTTCGGTTCCGGCTCAGCTCGCCGGTACAGGTCAGCACCAAATCTCCTAAACCCGCCAGTCCGGCAAGAGTTCTGGCCTCTCCACCTAAAGCTACCGCCAGGCGGGTCATCTCCGCGAGTCCCCGGGTAATCAGCGCCGCCATGGGATTATGTCCCAGCCCCATGCCCTGCAGTACACCCGCGCCAATTGCAACTACATTCTTAATAGATCCACCGATTTCGACGCCGATCGGATCGGTGCTCGTGTACAGCCGGAAGCTTGGACCGGAGAGACCGGCTTGAACGCGGGTGGCAGCGGCCGGGTCGGCGGAGCTTATTACTATTGCAGTAGGATTTAGGGCGGCTACCTCCCGGGCGAAAGTCGGCCCGGACAATACTGCCACCTGCGGGGTAAAGCGCGTGGAGATCACTTCCGTGATTATCTCCGATGGTCGTAGTAGCCGGTTATTCTCCAGCCCCTTCGTCGCACTGACGAAGACCATCCCGGGAGTAAGCCAGGGCAGCATGTGCTCGTAAAGGGAACGTACAAGATGGGAAGGGATGACGCTCAGAACCACTTCCGCATCACACAAGACTTCCTGCAAGCTATTGAATACAAGTACATTGTCGGGGAGCGGGAAACCGGGCAGGTACACATCGTTCTCACGCTTCTGCTGCATTCGCGCGGTGAGATCCGGTTCATAGACCCAGAGGCGAATGCGATCGACACGGGGCGCCAAAACAATCGCCAGCGCGGTGCCCCAACTTCCCCCGCCAATGATCGCGAGGGAGTTCACGGACGCTGCTTACTCCCGAATGAAAAGACGTGCTCAGACCCGGCGCGGAGCCGCTGAATGTTACTACTATGTCTGTAGATTACAAATCCAGCCGCCAGGATCGAAGCCGTCAGAACGGGCCAGGAAGCCTGCAGAATGAGCCAGACCGCGAGCGGGAATGTCGCGGCTGCGGCGATGGAACCAAGCGAAATATGGCGGGTCCATGCCGCCACTCCGAGAAACACGATGAGGACCGCGACAAGGGGCAGAGGCGTCAGGCGAAGGAACGCGCCCACAAAACTGGCGACCGCCTTGCCACCGTGGAACCGGAGAAAAAGGGGGTATGCATGGCCGGCCATGACGGCAAGAGCCGCGGCACTCGTCCAAAGCTCGGAATCGCCGGTGAGGCGCCCCGCTATCAAAACGGCAACATATCCCTTGGCGATATCGAGCAGCAGCGTGACCACGCCGGCCACGCGACCTGTCGTGCGCAGGACGTTGGTTGCGCCAATATTGCCGCTGCCGGCGGCGCGGACGTCGGCGCCGGTACGCCACTTGACCAACAGGTAGCCGAAAGGAATCGATCCAACCAGGTAGGCGATCGCCAAGGCCGCAAGAGGCATCATTGGTTCGAGAACTTACACTCCGCAAGCTTAGTGTACACAGAACCCTTGGGGCCGACGCGGCTCTGGTACAGGAAAAATCGGTCCGCGAGGAACCGGCCAAAATCGAGAGAGGTCAAGGCCGCAATCGATTCGCGAAGCGGCTGGAGGTTGAGTCTTTCTTTGATCCGCGCCAGCGTCAGATGGGGCGAGAACGGCCGGGTCTCCGCGGGAATACCCAGGGTTTCCGTGGCGCGGTCCGTAGCCGTCGCCAGAGCCTCCAGTTCGGGAGAATGGATGCCGCACCAGAAAACGCGCGGAGCGTGGGGGTTCGGGAAAAAACCGACTCTGCGGATATGAACCGGAATCGGAGGGCGCGGCGGGAGTCCGCCGAGCACGGATTTCAGTTCATCGAGGCGGCCCTCCGGCCACTCTCCGATGAATTTTGTAGTGATGTGCAAGTTTTCGGGCGGACTCCAGTTGATCCGTGCGGTGGGTTGAAGATGATCGAGAAGCGTTCTGAGGCGGCGGACCACTTCGTCGGGAAGATCGAGTCCCGTGAACAATCGCATGAGCGTTTTCCATTGTAGCGGCGGATGGGCGAAGATGGTGGCTCGACATACTCGACCAATGATGAAGTTCGGGCCGATTCTCCCGCGGAGTTTCTACGATCGCGCGACCGTAGCAGTAGCTCGAGAACTGCTGGGGAAGGTGCTGGTGCACGGTCCCACCGCGGGAATGATTGTCGAGACGGAGGCATATCTCGGAGGCGACGATCTAGCCGCGCACTCCGCCCGCGGAATTACCGCGCGCACGCGAGTCATTTTTGGACCACCCGGTCACGCTTACGTGTATTTCATATACGGGATGTACGAGTGTCTGAACCTGGTAGCAGAGCCGGCAGGCAAGCCGGGTTGCGTGCTCATCAGAGCGCTGGAGCCGCTGGCGGGAATCGAACTCATGCAACGGCGCCGGCCCGCGGCGCGCCGCCCGGAGAACCTGACGTCGGGTCCCGGAAAACTGACGCTGGCGATGGGAATCACGCGGGCGCAAAACGGCGCGGATGTGACACGCGGGGCCCTGGTGGTTCGGGAACTGGCCGGAGCGCGCCGGCCGCCAATCGCGGTAACACCGAGGATCGGGATCCGTCATTGCGCCGATTGGCCCTTGCGATTCATTATTCGAGGCAATCGGTTTGTGAGCGGCCCGGCATCTCGTTTGTGAGTTTCAAGCCCTCCGCCCCGGTTTTTACAAAGTTTTTACAAGTTCGCAATCACCTGCCGTGGCGATCCCCGTAGGATTGCCTATGTACGGAGGAAACATGGGAATGCTTCAGGAGCAGGGCAACCCGGGATCATTGTATCGAGATGAGCATCTGTCTCTGGACTTTCGGCAGCAACTGACGATGCTCGACAGTCACGCCCTTACCTTGACGCGGAAGGAGTATGATCTGCTGGCGCTGCTGGTTCAGCATGCCGGCGAGATCGTGCCTCGCGAAGCGCTCCTGATGCAAATCTGGGGCTATGGAGCGGAGATTCGGACGCGCACGCTAGACGTGCACATTCGCCGGCTGCGAAAAAAGCTGAGCGTGTATGCGGATCAATACATCGAGACCATTTTTGGAATTGGGTACCGCTTCCAGCCATTTCATGCGCCGCGATTCCAGCAAACTCCGTTAGACAGGCCCGCGTTCGCAGTGAGCGCGTAAAACAACTCGCATCCTCAACTCGATTCCGGGAGAGCAGGCTCATGCTGTGTGTTAGCCTGAGTTTTCATGGCCGCAGCACCACCGCTCCGGGCCACTCCGCTTAATTCCGTGCATCGCGCCCTCGGGGCGAAGCTGGTGGACTTCGGCGGGTGGGAAATGCCCGTCCAGTACTCCGGAATTATCGAAGAACATCAGACAGTCCGAACGGCCGTGGGCCTTTTCGATGTCAGCCACATGGGCGAAATCGAGATCCGCGGTTCGGAGGCCGGGCGTCTCACCGATTACGCCACTACCAATCACGCGACCAGGCTTCGAATCGGCCAGGCACATTATTCCGGTCTGCTGTACGATCATGGCGGGTTCGTCGACGACATTCTGGTTCACAAGGTTGCCGACGATCATTATTTTCTCTGCGTCAATGCCTCCAACCAGGACAAAGACTTCGAGCATATCCGCGCGCTGAACCGGTTCGACGCGCGGGTGGAATTCGCCGGCGACCGGTACGCGCAATTGGCGATTCAAGGGCCGAAGGCTCGCGCCACGTTGCAGAAACTGACGCCAGTCGATCTTTCTGCAATTCGTTACTATTGGTTCGCTGACGGACCTGTGTCCGGCGCGCCGGCACGGATCGCGCACACCGGCTACACGGGAGAGGACGGTTTCGAAATCTACATACCGCCTTCGGAGGCGGAGCGGATCTGGAACGAGTTGCTGCAGGCCGGCGCGGAATTCGGCATCAAGCCGTGCGGTCTGGGTGCGCGAAACACCTTGCGGCTGGAAGCAAAGATGGCGCTGTATGGGCACGAGATCGACGCATCCATTTCACCTCTGGAAGCGGACCTGGAATGGATCGTCAAGCTGGACAAGGGCGATTTTGTGGGCCGCGAAGCCTTGCAGCGGCAGAAGCAAAACGGGATTCGCCGGCGCCTGGCGGGCTTCGAAATGAAGGGGCGGGGCATCGGGCGGGACGGCTATGAAGTCTTGATCGAAGGCACGCCCGGCGGATGGGTTACAAGCGGGTCGCCGTCGCCCACCCTGAATAAGAATATCGGCCTGTGTTATCTCCCCGCCTCCCTGGCGCGGCCGGGGCGCGCGATTCAGATTTCGATCCGCAACCAGCCGGTGGACGCGGTGACGGTAGAGACTCCGTTCTATAAGCGAGCGAGATAGGAATGTATCCAGAAAACTTCCGTTATACAAAAGAGCACGAGTGGGTCCGCGTCGAGGGAGACGTCGGCACGATTGGGATCACCAATCACGCGCAGCAGGAACTCGGCGACATTGTCTACGTGGACTTGCCCAAGCCGGGAACGCGCGTCGCCCAGGGTGGCACCCTCGGCTCGGTGGAATCGGTAAAAGCGGTATCCGACTTTTATGCGCCGGTAAGCGGGGAAGTAACCGGAATTAACGCGGCCCTCGCGGACGCTCCGGAGAAGCTGAACGCCGACCCGCACGGCGAAGCCTGGCTGGTGAAGATCAAGCTCAGCACGCCGGCGGAACTGGAAAAGCTGATGTCCGCGGCCGATTATCAGGCGTACATCGGAGCGGAGAAGTAGTTGCGGTACCTTCCTAAGTCTGATTCCGAGCGCCGCTTGATGCTGGATGCGTGCGGCGTCAGCTCCGCCGAAGATCTGTTCGCTCATCTGCCTGAGGCGGTGCGGTTAAAGCGTCCGCTGGAGCTGCCCGCCGGGATTTCCGAGTACGAGATCGTGCAGTATTTTCAGCACCGCGCGGCGGAAAATGCGAATGGCTATGCCAGTTTTCTGGGCGCCGGCGTTTATTCGCATTTCCGGCCGGTGCTGGTGGATACCGTGGTGGCGCGGGGGGAGTTCCTGACGTCCTATACGCCCTACCAGGCAGAGATTTCGCAGGGCACGCTGACAGCGATTTTCGAGTTTCAAACGATGATCTGCCAGCTTACGGGAATGGACGTCGCGAATGCGTCGATGTACGACGGTTCGACCGCGCTGGCAGAGGCCGCGATGATGGCCGTACGCGTGACCGGGAAAGGCCGGCTGCTGGTGGCGCGTTCGGTGCATCCCGAATATCGGGAAGTGCTGGGCACGTACGCGCGCAACCAGCGGCTCCCGGTGGAGGAATTCGGGTATCTGAACGATGCGGGCGCGATCGATACCGAGGATCTGGAACGGAAGATGGATGATCTGACCGGCGCAGTGATCGTGCAGTCTCCCAACTTTTTCGGGATTGTCGACCGGGTTCAGGAAGCGGCGGACATTGCGCATCGAGCCGGTGCGCTCCTGATCGTGGTATTTACCGAGGCGGTGTCGCTGGGAATTCTGGAACCGCCGGCCGGCGCGGATATTTTGGCGGGCGAACTGCAATCATTCGCGATTGCGCCGAGCTATGGGGGCCCGTTCGCCGGCATCATCGCGACCCGCGAGAAGTTCATGCGGCAGATGCCGGGACGGCTGGTGGGGCAGACCGTGGACACGCGGGGCAACCGCGCCTTTTGCCTGACGCTGGCCACGCGCGAGCAGCACATCCGTCGCGAGAAGGCGACCTCCAATATCTGCACCAACCAGGCGCTGATCGCGCTCATGGCGACGGTGTTTATGACGGTGTATGGGAAGCAGGGATTGCGGCAGCTGGCCGAGCAGAATCTGGCCAAGGCGCATTACCTGGCAAATCGGCTGAAGCCCCGGTTCTGCGGGAAGTTTTTCAACGAGTTTGTGGCGCGCGCGCCGGGAAAAGCGCCGGACGAGATCAATAAAACGCTGCTGAAGAGGAAGGTGATCGGCGGCCTGCCGCTCGGCCGGTTCTATCCGGAACTGGCGGATTCGATGCTGCTGTGCGCGACCGAGATGTCGCGGCGCGCGGATATGGATGCGGTCGCCGAGGTGTTCGCATGATTACCAAGGTCCGGCCGCATCTTTCACAAAACGAGCCGCTGCTGTTCGAGCGCAGCTCGCCGGGAAAGATCGCCTACCAGCTTCCCGAGTTGGACGTGCCGGCGGTCGATCCGGCCCAGGCGCTGGGCGCGGAAAACGTGCGCGCGGAAATCGGCGGGTTTCCGGAGGTCAGCGAAGTCGAGGTGATCCGGCACTTCACCCGGCTTTCGACCTGGAACTATGCCATCGATCACGGGATGTATCCGCTGGGTTCGTGCACGATGAAATACAACCCGCGCGTGAATGAACTGGTGGCGCGCATCGACGGGCTGGCCTGGGTGCATCCGTATCAGCCGGAAGCGCTGGCGCAAGGAGCCATGGAGGTGATGGCGCGGCTGGAAGCGGCGCTGGCCGAAATCACTGGAATGGACGCGGTTACGCTGCAGCCGGCGGCCGGCGCTCAAGGCGAACTGACTGGGATTCTGATGATTCGGGCGCTGCTGGAAAAGCGCGGGAATCCCCGGAAGAAAATCCTGATTCCGGATTCCGCTCATGGCACGAATCCGGCCTCCGCGGTAATCGCGGGATATGCGGTGGAACACGTGCCGTCGAGTGAGAGCGGCGCTCTGGACGTGAGCGCGCTGGAGCGGATCATCGATCAAGATGTCGCTGCCTTGATGGTGACGAACCCGAACACGTTGGGAGTGTTCGAGCAGGACATCATTCGGGTGGCGGAAATTCTGCACGCTAAAGGCGCGCTGCTGTACATGGACGGCGCGAACATGAATGCCCTCGCTGGCGTC
>CAZKQQ010000181.1:0-14083 GCA_964554945.1 uncultured Solibacteraceae bacterium
AGAGAAGCGGAGTCCGCCGTTATGGCGAGAGCGCCGCTGCCGAGAATGCGATGCGCCGCCCACGCCAGGTAGGCCGAATCCGTTCCTCCGGAGAAGGCCACAAGAGCCCGGCCCATCGGGCGGAGCGATTCGAAGAGCTTGGTTTCTTTTTCCCGCAAACGCGCCTCACTGCACCGGCAGGTTCTCCTGGCCGTTGCCGTTTTCGTTCTCGGTATCCGGAATCACAGAAGCTGCGGCGACCTTATCGCCCTCCTCGAGAGTAACCAGGCGCACGCCCTGCGTGGAGCGGCCGGCCTGGCGGATGGTCGATGACTCGATGCGAATGATCTTGCCGTTCTGGCTGACAATCACCAGATCGGTGTCTTCTTTGACGGAAAGAATCGCGACCACCTTGCCGGTCTTGCCGGTGGTCTTCATATTGATGACGCCCTTGCCTCCGCGCGCGGTCAGCCGGTATTCTTCCAACTCGGTACGCTTGCCGTAGCCGTTCTCCGCGATGGAAAGGATCAGCCCTTCTTTTTCGACCACCTCCATGCCGATCAGGTGATCGTCCGTGGCCAAATCCATGGCGCGCACGCCGCGCGCCTGCCGTCCCATGGGCCGGACATGCTCCTCTTTAAACCGGATTGCCTGTCCTTCGTGAGAGCCCAGGAATACAAAGTTGTTGCCGTTGGTGATTTTGGCCGCGATGAGTTCGTCGCCATCGTCCAGGGAGACGGCGATGATGCCACGCGACATTGGATTATCGAACTCGGTGAGCTCCGACTTCTTGATGACTCCGTGCTTCGTGACCATCACGATGAACTGATCGGGAACGAAGTCTTTCACGGAGAGGAACGCCTTCACCGACTCGTCAGGCTGCAGATTGATGAGGCCCGAGACGTGTTTGCCTTTACCGGTGGTGCTGGCGTCCGGGATTTCGTACGCCTTCAGCCAGTAAACGCGGCCCCGGCTGGTGAAGATGAGGAGGTAACTGTGGGTGGACGCCACTAGCAGGTGCTCGACCACATCTTCGGCGCGGGTGCCCATGCCGATGCGGCCTTTGCCGCCGCGCGATTGGCGCCGGTAAGTGTCGACCGAGGTGCGCTTGAGATAGCCGCCGCGGGTCACGGTGACCGCGACGTCTTCCACCTGCACCAGGTCTTCCAGCCTGATATCGCCCGGATCCTCAACGATCTGGGTGCGGCGGTCATCGCCGAAATCCTTCTGGACTTCCTTGAGCTCCTTAATAATAAGGTCGCGGAGAACTTTGTCGGAGCCGAGGATCTCGAGGTATTCGGCAATGCGGCGCTGGATCTCAGCCAACTCGTCCAGGATTTTCTGCTGCTCCATGCCGGTGAGGCGCTGCAATTGCAGTTCAATGATGGCCTGCGCCTGGCGTTCGGTGAACTGGAAGCGCGCGACCAAAGAATCTCGCGCCTCTCTGGGCTGCCTGGCGGCGCGGATCAGCTGGATGACATCATCGAGGTTCTGCAGCGCTTTCTGGAATCCGAGCAAAAGATGCTCGCGTTCCCGGGCCTTGCGCAGCTCATACTCGGTACGGCGGCGGACAACATCGACCCGGTGCTCGATAAAGTACTTGAGCATCTCCACCAGGCCGAGCTCGCGCGGCTGGCCGTTGACGATGGAGAGCATGATGATGCCGAAGCCGATCTGCAGCTGCGTGTGCTTATAAAGGTTGTTCAGGACGACTTCGGACTGTTCGCCGCGCTTGAGCTCGATGACGATGCGCATGCCGTCACGATCGCTCTCATCGCGGATCTCGCCGATGCCTTCCACTTTCTTCTCGTTGACCAGGGAAGCCATGTGCTCGATAAGCTTTGACTTATTCACCTGGTAAGGAATTTCGGTGACGATGATCTGCTCGCGGTCCTTACCCATGCGCTCGATGGCCGCCTTGGCCCGGAGCCGGAGCTGGCCGCGGCCCCTGGTATAGGCGTCCAGAATTCCCTGTTTGCCCAAAATAAAGCCGCCAGTGGGGAAGTCCGGGCCCGTGATGAATTCCATGAGGTTGGGCAGCGTGGCAGTGGGATGCTGGATCAGATGAATCGCGGCATCGATGGTTTCTCTCAGGTTATGAGGGGGAATGTTGGTGGCCATTCCCACGGCAATTCCCGACGAACCGTTGACCAGCAGATTGGGAACGCGAGTAGGAAGGACTTCCGGCTCGCTCTCGGTCTCGTCGTAATTCGGCTTGAAATCGACGGTTTCCTTATCAATGTCTTCGAGCAGCGCGGTGGCGATTCGCGAAAGACGCGCTTCGGTGTACCGCTCGGCCGCGGGCGGGTCGCCATCGATGGACCCGAAGTTGCCTTGGCCTTCCACGAGCGGATACCGCATCGAGAACGGCTGCGCCATGCGAACCAAGGCGTCATAGATCGGGGCGTTACCGTGCGGGTGGTATTTGCCCATGACGTCGCCGGTAATCTTGGCGCACTTACGCGTCGGCCGGTTCGGCGCCAGGCCGAGCTCGTTCATGCCGTGCAAAATCCGGCGGTGAACGGGCTTCAAGCCGTCGCGGATGTCGGGCAGGGCGCGGCCCACGATTACGCTCATGGCGTAGTCGAGGTACGACCGCCGCATCTCGTCTTCGATGTTGATCGGGACTAAATTCCGGTTGTCTCCGCCCCCGCCCATTCCGGGCAACGGAGGCTGCCCGCCGGAAGGCGGAATAGGGGGACCCTGAGGGGGATTTTGCGAATCTGCCAAGCTGACTCCTTGTGAGGCTTAAGTGCTATTTTACCAGAGATTTAGTTGGCTGGAAAGAATACGCGATCTTCGCCGTTTCTTCGCGGTCTCGCCGGCTGTATTCTCTACCCTCTTTATAGGATAATAGAGAGGAGGCACTGATACTTAATGCCGGTCCTAAAGCTCCGTAAAGGGAAACCTCCGGTAAATGAGGTGGATGACCCGGTCATTCAGATGCTTGGCGTCGGACAAGATGCGTGGGAGGACGAGCCGGGAGACGGTTTCGTCGCACGTCTCAGGTCCGAGGAACCAGCTGAATCTCCTATTCACAGCCGACCAATCGGAGGGCCTGGAGACCTGGTAGAAGCTGTATGGTCTCGAATTATAAAGAACCAAGGAGAACAGTTTCAGACGAGAAAAGGATTACCTGTCACGTACAAGGTCGACGGGAACGGAATCTGGTTTTTCCGCGGCGGCGAACGAATCAACCGGAAGGTCACCCGGTCGCAAGTTGAAGTGGCGATTTCCCGGTGCCCACTGAAGAGCACTACAGAGATCAAGGATTTGATGGACTACCCCTATTTATTTGCTGTTCTGATGGATCCGCGCATTCGTGCTCAGGCCTGGTAAACACGATGGCGCGCGTCTTTTGGGACACCAACCTTTTCATTTACTTGTTTGAGAACAATGCCCAGTGGTCGCCGCGCGTCACCGACTTCCGACGGAAAATGCGGTCACGCGGTGATGCCCTCGTGACGAGTTGGCTGACAGTCGGTGAAATTCTTACAAAACCAAAGGAAATAGGGAACGCGATACTCGAAAAGAGTTACACGAACTTCTTTTTGGGGGGAAGCCTTGAGTTAGTGCCGTTTGAATTCGAAGCGGCCAAGCGGTATGGAGAGATTCGCAGCCGAGAAAGAGTTCGGCCAGCAGATGCGATTCAACTAGCCTGCGCTGCCGCGGCGGGTACGGATCTGTTCGTGACCAACGACCATCGACTGTCCGGGCTCGTGGTCCCTGGAGTCACATTCATTACGGGGATTGGGCAAATACCGTACTGACTATTTCTTGAGCATCGCGCTTCAGTTGACCACAACCGGCACCGTCTGGCGCGTTCCCGTGTCACGCTGCGAGATCGGGCGTCTTTCGGCGGTCGGACGATAGGATCACCCATACTGCGAACGCGGACGTAATCGCCGCAATCGATATTAACGCGAGCGAGCGATCGGCAAACCAGGAGCCCAGCGAAAACGGCTTGGTGGCGAAGTAAAGACCATGGGACAGACCGACGACCAGGCTCAACAATCCGAATTGCCGCACCATCCAAAGAAATCCGTAAAGGAACGGCGCCAGAATGGCGGCGGTGACGGCGCGCTGCCACAAATCGGGAAGCGTGGGGTTCCCCAGCTGCAGCAGCACAAAAAGAAAACAGAGCAGCGCGTCGGCCAACCGAGTGCGTCGCAGCAGGGTGCGCGCGCCCGCGAGCAGAAAGAGAAAGCCGAAGGCAACGAACAGAGCCAGGACCGATTCCCCCAGGAGTACCGCAGCGAAGTGGCGCGATCCGTCCAGAACGATGAAATTCAGGGGGATTCGCAATCGGGAGCCGGCTAGCGAGAATAGCGGATTGACGAGAGCGCCGAAAACCTGCGAGAACACAAGGCCGGCCAAAATATGGGAGGCAACGAGCGGATCGCGAAAGCGTCCCGCTTGCAGCCGCGTCCATGAGATCAGCGCATCCGGCCAGTGCCGGCGTATATAGGGTTCAATCGCGAGATAAAGGCACGACAGCGTCCCCGCCGCGAACGCGCCCCAACTCACCGCGATGGCGAAAAGGTTGAGTTCCCAAAACCCGAGGACATGCCGCGCGCTCAGGAGCCAGGCCAACAGGATCAGGACAAAGGCCGTCACGCCCAAGCGTGCGGCACCGGCGCGATCGCCGCGGCCAAGCCGCAGGTTGTGCGATGCCAGCAGGACTCCGCCGGAGAGAATCAGAATAAAAAGACAGACAGCGAAGATCTGGAGTCCCGCGGCAACCGATGAACCGGTGGGCGAATCTGCCTGCCAGTTACCCGTAATCCTGAAGTACACGGGACGCCCGCTCCAGCTCGCGGCTTCGACATGCAAGCGCTCCGGCCGGTCCGGGGCATATGTGCCGTTCCATGCCGCGCGCGTATCCGCAGCCATGGGAGGCGTCTCCTGGGGAACTGCAGGCGTAAAACGCGCCGGGTTGAGACCAGCGGCGTTGAACAGTGCCGCCCAATCTGGAGGTTTTACGGATTCCGCGGTGGAGCTTCGGGCCGGCGGGCGAACCTCCAGCGAAACCAGCCGGCCATTCGCGTCCAATTCCAGCCGGGCCATACCGGGTTCCAGGTTGGGTGGCGAGTCGAATAGAACCATGCAGCACAGGCCGGCTGGAGTATCCAGCGCGAAGGAATCCGGCCTGAATTCAACCTGGTGCTCGCGGTACCAGAACCGGACGATGGCCGGCTGGTGCGTGGCGAGGAGGACATCGCGCCGGGCTCGATCCTGCTGTTCGGCAAATTTTAGAAAACTGGTATCGGGAACATGGAAGCCGTACGCGGCCGTCCTCGCCGGCTCGGCATAGCCGAATTGCTTCAAAATCTCTTGGGCGCGATAAGCCAAGCCATCGGGTGGAGTGGGCAACGGGGCATGGCTGAGGAGATCGCTCTTGGCACGGGTCCCGGCGACTACCGCGAGCGCCGCCAGGATCGCTGTGAAACACACAAGCGCGGTACGCGGCGAGAAGCCTTGTTTCTCCTGCGATGCCGCCACCATTTCGGGCGAGGGCGTTTCGCCTGCCGCGAGAGCAGCAGCCACCGGATCGCCGCCAGGCAGCGCCATCGCTACGCTGAGCGCGCTTTGCGGCCGTCGCTTCGGGTCATCTTCCAAGCAGCGCAGAATCACCCGTTCCACGGCCGGATCCAGGTCCTTCACGATCTCGGTGGGATTGGTTTGCGTGCCGCTCCGGCGCTTGCCGGTAAACATCTCATACAGCACGAGACCGAGCGAATACAGGTCGCTGCGAATCGTGACGTCCTTGCCGGCCTTCTGCTCCGGCGACATATAGGCTGGTGTCCCGCTACGAAAGTCACTCAACGGTATTTCCGCGGCGAGCGCCGCGAGTCCGAAATCGGTGATCCGGACGTGGCCGCGGCCATCGATCATGATGTTGGCGGGTTTCAGGTCGCGGTGGAGCACGCCGCGATCATGGGCGGCAGCAAGGCCGCCGCAGATCTTCCGGGCAAACTCGATCCCTTTATCCTGCGGAATGCGGCCAATGCGCCGGATCAGCGAATCGAGGTCTTCGCCGTCGAGGTACTCCATCGAAATGAAATGCAGCCCCTCGACCATGCCGATGTCATAGACACGGCAAACGTTGGGGTGGGAGACCTGACGGGCTACGCGGACTTCGTTCCGGAACCGGGCGAGCGCGGGTTCCGATATTTTAGGTCCAGCCAGAAATTTCAAAGCCACAGCCTGGTTGAGGATGAGGTCGAAGGCGCGATAGACCTCACCCATACCGCCTTGACCAAGTAAGCCGAGAACGCGATAGCGTCCGGCCAGGACGGTTCCAGCGGGGAAGCGACCTTCGTCGATGGATGCGGAAGAAGAGGAGGACTGTTGGAAGATGGTTTGAGTAGCTCCATCTAAAGGGGCGAGGCATGCGGGACAGACACGCCAGCTATCGCGGACTTCCCGGGCGCATTTGGGGCAAAAACTTGCGCTGGAAGTTGGCATAAAATCGTCCCTTGATTCTAACAACGTGGGGCCAAGCAGTTTCGACCCGACGAATTGGACGAAACGGCAACTCTGGAATCGCTGACGGGCGCGGGGACATTGATGGGGACACCTCACTACCTGTCGCCCGAGATCCTGCAGGGCAAACCCGCCGATGTTCGCAGCGACATTTGGGCAATGGGGGTCGTGCTCTATCAGATGCTCATCGGGGGGCTACCCTTCCAAGGCCTTTTGCGTAACCGTTCAAACGCGCATTCGGATTGGAATCCCGAAGCGCCGATGTAACCACCACGTTCAGGTCCTTGCGACAAGGTGCGCCGGGGGCTGCCTGAATGTCATCAGCAGGTTTGCGGCGAATAGGACGACGGCAATGAGTTCGATGATTGCCGAGCACGGCAAAAGACGCCATGCGGCCCGAGAATAGCCCTCGTACGCAGGTATCTCCGACGCGACTCGTAGCGAACAGCCGATCGTGAGTGCCGAAAGTGAACCTAGCATCATCCGTGGACTATAGAGCCTTCGCATTCCTCCGAATGCCGGCAGCACCCGCTGTCCGATCGCAAACACCATGGTCGAAACGTATCCAACCGTCAGAGCATGACGCGCGGCTCCCCAAATTCCACCGCTGTGATCGGCCCACGCCGCCACTAGCCATATTGCCGATCCAATCAGCAACCATCCGTATGCGGCCCTGACAAAAAACGGGAAACTCGAATGGACTCCATCCAGTTTGGCGGGCCGAAGCGGCCGGCGCCATACCTGAAGTGCGAGGAACGCAACGAACGCGGCAGAAGGAAACAAGAGGGCCGATGGGATCGATGCGCCTGAAAACAGGCAGGCGACGGCGGCCCAAACGATCGCCAAAGCCGTCCGAAGTAGAAGATTGTTCGGCGCCGGAAGTCCAAGGAAGACGGGTAGCCATCGGGCATTGAACCCCCAAATCACGGGGACCAGAAAACACCAGGTTTCCAGGGCTACAAGACGTTGATCGAGCACGTGTGGAAATGCGGGTTGGCTGCCGAACCACGCGACTCGAATGCTGGCGGCGCCATTAAGAACGAGTGCTCCGAGAAATCCAACCGTTGATGAGACCACCAACAGCATCCACGGCTCGCGCTTGGGACTCTGCTGCCCCGCAACTGTATGGTGTCCCGACACCGTAACGAAGAAGATCAGAAAACCGGCGAACTCCAGCATGGCGGAAATGGGAAGAACAATGCGCCAATGCCACTCGAGAACTCCCGCGATCCATCGCGAAGCGACACCGACCACCCATAGCATGAGGGCAATCCAAGCGCGTGAAATGGCAAAAGCCGGAAGGCGGCCCATTTTTGACAGGGAATAGAACCCGACTCCAAGGACAAAGGTGCCAACCCAGCCAAAAACCTGGGCGTGCCCGTGCGCCTGCAACCAAGAAGGAGAGAGGCTTTCCAGAGCATGCCGGCTGCTGATGGAGACCAGATTCCAGACTCCGAGGAAGGTCCCCGGCAGGACCATGAAGAACAGCCCGGACACTATGTAGGCAACCAAAACCTTCTGAAGCTGCAGTTCCCGATGCCTGCTTTGTGCCGCTATCACGGGCAAATCGTGAGCGATACGAGAATTGCGGGCTGACATGGGCGTCTGCTTTATCTGGCTTTTGTCCGTACGGAGTGTCATTTGCGGCTCTGATTCCAGCCTAGACAGGTCCCCGCTGTAGGACAAGGACCTAAGTCACAAGCTCGATGCGGTTAGCGCTGGGCCTGGGTGGGATTGGCTGGATTCACGGTGATGGTGACTTCGCGGGTGGTGAATAGTTGGCCGTCGTTGGCGATGGCGCGAAGCACGTAGGTGCCGGGCGCGCTGAAGCTCACTTTCGAGGTCAAGGTGACGGGCTGGCCGTAGACTACGGCGCTGGCATCGGGAGTGAAGACAACTTTGCCGGGACCGCGGTACTGAATCCATTTGATCTGGACACCGCGAGGCCGGCGCGGCTGCGAATCGCGATCGGGATTTGATGGGGCGCGCCGGTAGGGTTTCGGAAGGCCATCGTCGGTGGCGGAGGCGGTCAAGGTGGCGGGGCCGGGCAAGGTAATTGCCGAAACCGGAGCGACGGTAACGGTGGGAGCTTTGTTCGCGGGGTCGGGAACGCCGCCACCCATGTTTTCAATAATGACGTCTTCGCTCAATTCCCATTCGGGCTGCAGCCAGCCTTTGGCCTGGTCGGTACGGCCACGGGAAGTGAGCGTCCAGATGACCTTCTGGTTCGGATCCCAGTTCTTGGGGACGACTACGCGAAAAAGAAAGCGCTGGCGGCGGGGATAAAAATGCGTCGGCTGGCCGCGGTCGCCGAATGTTTCGTCGCCAATCTTAATGGAATTGTCGGGGCCGACGGGGATGTCAACCTGCTCTTCATAGTTGCGGTTCAGATAGCCGAAGACCATGCTGAAGGTGCCGTCGGGGTTGTGCTCCCATCCTTCGAAGATGGGAGCGACATTCTGACCCGAAGCATATTGGACCTGAGCATTGCCGGCAACCACGAGAAGGAGCGCGGCGCAAACCATCCCGCAGAAGCGCATTGCTACTCCGAGCCGACCGAGGCCAACTTCGCCTTGCGCGCTTCCACCTGCTGCTTGTACTCCTCTTCGGACAGATTGTAGTAGCTGACCCAGGCGCCGCCCATTTCGTCAATCGTGCGCTGGCCGTAGGTGATGGTATTGTCCGAATCGGGATTGAATTTGTTTTGCGCCGAGTTGTTGTACCACGAAGTCATGTGGAGCACGGTGCCGGCGGGCAGCAGCGGCTGATCATCTTCGGCGTATAGGTAGACGAGGTGCCACGCGAACTGGTAGTGGCTGACGCAGCTCAGCATCTCGACCTTATGGCCGCCCGGGTAAATCGCTTCCATGCAAGATGCCTTGCCGCGGTTGTGCATGTGGGGCTGGAAGGAGAGGAAACGGGCCGGCTTGGCCAGAGTTTGATACGCATCAAAGCGAACATCATCGGTGTTCGGCGGAATGTCGAGATCCTTGGGATCGCCGATTTTTTCAGTGGTCTCGGCGTATTTGGGCTTGTAGCCTTCGGGATAAAGTTCCAGCGCGAGGGCGACGTTGATGGGCGTCTCCTGACCGGTGGCATGGAGGTGGAGGTTGAAGTTGATCTTGCTGCCAGCCTTGATGAGGCGGCCGGCGCCATCGGGAAAGATGTCGGCATTCTTGCCGAGTGCGTACTCATTGAGGAAGGTGCCCTGCACGTCGCCATCGGCCTCGACGTCATCCTCGCTCTTCATCGAAGTGGTGACGTGATGGACGGAGCGAAAACCCTTAATGGGTTTGACCTCGATACCCTTGATATAGCGGTCTTGAGTAAGGCCGGTGTCGGCGAGGACGTCGATCCAGCGGTCGGCGGCCTTGGCGGGCACGATCTGGTCTTTCGGCAGCTTCACGATGAGGTCGGGGCGGAGGTGCCACTGGTCGGAATCATCGAACTTGCGCGGCGGAGGCATGTCGGCGGGATCGCCCTTGGGCGCGCCGGAATCGGCCCACTTCACGATGGTTGCGATTTCCTGATCGGAGAGCGAGACATCATTCTTGAAATGGCGCACACCGACGTTCTTATCGATGTACCACGGCGGCATCTCGCGAGCGGCCACCTTTTGCTTGATCGACTTCGCCCAGGGACGGGCTTCTTCGTAAGTGAGGAGCGACATGGGCGCGAAGGTATCGGGCCGATGGCAGACCTGACAGCGGCTTTGCAGGATGGGCGCGACGTCCTTGGTGAACGTGACCTGTCCCTGGGCCGATAGAGCGACCAAAGCGATGGACGCGGAAAGGATGACCTTCATGGGCCCCCTCCTCAGTAAAAGTTCTCACAAGTCCGGAAGATGCGACCGGACAATGCGATAGTAGACGCTCCGAAACAGGGTGTCAAGGGTAGGGCAGGGCAGGCGGGAAGCCTGCCCTATGATTCCAGCGATCAGAAGTTAAAGCGGCCGGCTAACTGGAAGGCCCGAGCGCCGGCAGAACCGAATGTCTGGGCAGCGCGGGCTGTCGGCTGACCGAACACGAACGTCTGAGCGGCCGGGTTGGCGTTCTTCGTATCGAGTTGGAACGAGTAGCCCGTGAGATTCGAGATATTGAACGCGTTGAACACCTGGCCGGTCAGCACGAAGCTGGCACGCTCTTTGATCCTGATGGTCTTCTGCAAGGAGAAGTCTTGCGTGATGGTCGGGTCGCCGAGTTGGTAATTGCCCGGCAGGATCAGTTGCGGAATCGTTCCGCCCTGCGAGTTCTTGGTGCCGGCAATCGTGTTATTGAAGTTATCAACTGCCTTCTGCAGGTCCGACTTGTCGCAACTCACGCCGAAACAGTTGTAAGTTAACCCGGGGATCGGCTCGTTGCCCGCAGTGCTGGCGGGGGCGGTGCCGGGCAGATTCAAAGCGGATATATACGCGTTCACCGGCAGCCGGCTGATATAGGACATGTTCATGCTCAGTTTGAAGCCAACCGGCAGGTCGACGGAACCGGCGACATTTAACGTGTGACGCGGAATCTGCGGCCCGTAGCTCCCGTAGTAGTTGAGGAGATCCTGGACGGAAGTATTCGCATTCAGCTTTGCGAGCTGATAGGAAGCCGTAAACTGAGTCCGGCTCGACAGGCGCTTATTCAGTTTCAGCAGCAGCCCGTTATACCGGGAGCGGCCCTCCGGGGTCCAGAAGGTGATTGGACCGCTGGAGCATTCCTGGCCGACCACGAAGAGTTGCGACGGAGCGCAGGAGGGAATCACGGGAGTACGTACGCCGTTGATGAACCGGGAATTCAGGTTCCAATCCAATTCGCCCTGGCTGACGTTCTCGCCCTGGCGCATGGCGTAATCGGCGGTAAGCACCATGTTGTGGCCCAGTTCGCGCTGTACGCCGACGTTCAACTGATAGCTGCGCGCAATGGGAAACTGAGGCGGGAAGATTTCAATGCCGGATTTCGTGACATCGATGCCGCTGACGGTGTAAGGGCCGCTGGTCGGCGACGGCGGAGCAACCTTCGCGGTGATGGCGCCGATCTGTTGCTGGTAGATCTGATCGAACTGGCGCAGCGTCATGCTAGTGAGTGCGCCGACCGGAATAGATGCCCCCACAGGAATCGGCTGCCCGGTGCTCAGATTCACAATCCCCGGAAAGATATTGGTGAAAGCCTGGCTGCTTAGGGTCGCGCGGCCGTCGCCGACCGGACCAGTGGACGCATAGGAGCGGTTGTGATAATAGCCCGGGGGGCTGTCCCAGTAGATGCCGCCGCCCGCGCGAATCACGGTCTTGCTGCTCCTGCCCGGACTCCAGGCAAATCCCACAATGGGTTGGAACTCTTTAAAGGCGTTCGGAGTGACCCCGAGGTTGTTGGCTCCCAAAATCGGCGCCAGGAATTGCGGTTGGGTCAGGGGCGTAAAGTAACCTTTCTGCGCGTTCCAAGCCAGTCCATAATTCAGCGTGAAGTTTGGCTTAATTTTCCAGGTGTCCTGAATATAAAGCCGGTATTGCGCCTCCGTAACGGTATCGCTACGGCGATACGCCGGGGGCTGTTCCGAATTGCCGACGCCAATGCCGGTGAAGATGCCGCTGCTCAAGCTGTAGAACGGGGAATTCCAGAAATCATCAGTAGTCGCCAGCCTGGTGGGAAAACCGAATGCCGCGCTGACCGACGCCGGCAGAACGGCCGGTCCCAGGATGCCTTCGCAATAGGGAGTGCAGAAACCCCACTGCCCGACGCTCGGAATCCGCATCATCTGGCCGCCGAATTTGACGCGATGCGAACCCTTTGCCCAGTTCACGCTATCGTCGATTTCGTAGCGCCGCGTGTTCCGCGTCTGGGGCGCATTCGGGTTTGCGCCGAGCATGGCCTGGCCGTAGCCAAGGTTTGTGCCAACCACGGCCAAAAGTGCCGGCAGGCCGCCGCCGATGCACGCCGGCTCCACGCACTCCGAAGGAACCGACAAGAGGTTGTGATTGCTCCAGTACATATACTGAATCCGGGCGTCGTTGACGATGCTGGGCGTCAACGAACTGGTCAACCCGATAATACTTTGATCGGCCCAGTTCACGTTATGGACCCAGTTGGATGGATTGGCCTGCGGAGAAAATACTTGCCCAAAACCCGAATTCCCATCATGGGAGTAACGGGCAAACAGAGAATGCTTCGCGGAGAGACGGTAATCGATCCGCGCCGTGGTCTGGGTTCCGGAATAGGGACTGTTGTAAACACCAGCCACGGCTTGGGCCAGGATCGTATTGGGCTGCGTGATATTGGCCTGTACCTGGTTGGTGTGCTCGATATTGAAGAAGAAGAACAGTTTGTCTTTGACAATAGGACCGCTGAGGGTAGCGCCGGGGTTGCGCCGTGCGAAAAACGGGCTGGGATCGAGGGCCTGCCGCTGTAAACCGGGATAGGCCGACATGTTGTGGTCGCGGTAATAGAAGTAGGCGCTGCCGTGGAACTGGTTGCTGCCCGAGCGTGTCACGATATTGATCGCGCCACCGGAGCTGATATCGGTGGAAATATCGAAATTGACCGAGGAGAGCTGGAACTCTTCCACCACGTCCTGCGGCAGATTCAACGAGGAAGAGCCGCCGCCGGTGTCGATGCTATCCGAAATATTGCCGCCATCGACCGTGTAAGCCGTGCGGTTGCCGGCGCCGAGGACGCTGACAGTGAACAGCGCATTGAACTGCGCGGTGGAACCGCTGGCAATGGTGACGCCGGGCTCGAGGACGGCAAGCTGCATGAAGCTTCTTCCGTTGAGAGGAAGATCCTGCACTGCCGCGCGATCAATGACGCCCTGCACGGAATTGGTTTCGTAATTGATCTGAGTGGACGCCGCTTCGACGGTAACCACCTCCTTGGATTCGCCTAGGGACATGGGCAGGTTGACGGTAAAGGTTCCACCGGCTTGCACGGTGGACTCACGCTCCAGGGTGCGAAAGCCTGACGCCTCGGCGCGCACTTGATAATCGCCGACGGGTAGGGCCGGGGCGCTGTACAGTCCCGAGGCGTTGGTGACAACACTGCGCGCGGACCCGGTTGTTTTGTCCGTGATGGTGACGGTCACATTCGCCATCGCCGCGCCGGAAGCATCGGTGACAATTCCGGTAATCGTGCCGGTGGGCGCTTGCGCGTTAATCAAGAAGCTGAGCGCGCATAGCGTGAACGCGACAAGCAGTAATCTGGATGTGAAATACCTCATGGTCCAACCTCCCCGAAGCCGAACTTAAGTAATTCCCAAAAAACCGACCGATCGATCGTTAGGTGGAGTAGATATATCAAAGTCTAAAATGGTTGTCAATGGCACATCTAAGGTCCGCGCAGAATGTCACAAATCCGATTTTGTGCCACTTCACACTCATGCGGAGGAGCGGAGCCGGCTGGCCAAAAATCAAACCGGGCTCGATCACGGATCGCTCGCAGCAAAGGCCAATGAAGCGGCACCCCGCTCGCCACGCGAGAAGCCGAAAGATAGCGGGCGGAATTTGGTAAAACTCAGCAGACATCGGATGCGCTCAGACACCACGTGTGATAGGTTCACGCCACGAGGGTGTATGCACAAATACGAGCGAAACAAAGCGACCTGTAATAAATCAAGTCTCGTCCATGAATGTGTCGTCCATGAATGT
>CAZKQQ010000182.1:0-14036 GCA_964554945.1 uncultured Solibacteraceae bacterium
GCCGGGAGCAGCTATTGAATGCTGTTTGGGGCGAGAACCGGGCGATCACCGATCGCGCCGTTGACGTTTATGTTTTGCGGCTGCGCCAAAAGCTCGAGAGAGATCCGACAAATCCCCTGCTGATCCATTCCGTCAGAGGTTTTGGCTATACGTTCGAACCCAAGCGTCTTGCCGCAGCTCGGTAGAATTCCGGCAACATCGATTGAAAATCGACATATGCGCAGGGATTCAAAAGGTCCCCCGGGCGCGCGAGTCGAGCTCGCGATGTGCTAAAATCACCACCCATAAACAGGGTTGAAGTTCTACTCCCGATTACGCGAACCCGCAGACTACCTTGATCGCGTGCAGAAAGGCAGCCAGCATGAAATTCATTCCGACTCTTCTGGCCGCCACCGTGCCCCTTACGGCGCAGTGGCTCGGTTACAAAGACACACGAATTCCGCGCACAAAGGACGGCCAGCCAAATCTGACCGCACCCGTGCCGCGCATGAACGGCAAGCCCGATCTTTCCGGTGTCTGGCACGCGGAGCGGACTCCTTTGAGCGAGATGACGCGAGTGTTGGGGGAGGATACGGCCAAGGTACAGGTCGATTTGAATGATGTCACGAAATACATGGTCAATGTGTTTTGGGACGTGAAGCCGGGGGAGGAACCGCTCCGGCCCGAGGCCGCGGCAGTCATGAAGCAGCGCATGGGCCAGGACTTCGTGACGGCACGCTGTTTGCCCGGCGGCGTTCCCGCCGGTTTCCTGGTCGAACCGTTTAAGATGATTCAGGCACCACATGAGATTGCGGTCATCAGCGGGATCGGCGACCCGACGCGGCAGATCTACATGGATGGCCGCCGCTTACCTGAAGATCCGCAGCCTGCCTGGATGGGCTATTCAGTCGGCAATTGGCAGGGCGACATACTGGCGGTTGAAACCGTCGGCATCACTGACAAAAGTTGGCTCGACGCCTTCGGTCATCCGCGTAGCCCGTCAATGCGCATCCGCGAACAGTACCGCAGGCGCGACTTCGGCCACATGGACCTCGAAATCACGTTGGACGATCCGGTATACTACACGCGCCCCTTCACTCTCAAGGTCAAACTCAATCTACTGCCGGATACGGATGCCCTTGAATATGTCTGCACCGATAATGAAAAGGACCGTATGCACGCCGAAAAGGCGGCAACGGCCGCATCTGGGAATGCAACGCGCTGAGGATGTTCGCTACCCAGGCCCTCGCGACTCTTCAAACCAGCCACTTCTTGAGCAACGATTATTACAGCTCTGAGCGCTCCTTCAGGAGGTACACGACAGTCGTCTCAGGGTCGGCCGGATCCGCCGGATCTCCGTAGATTTCCCACGAGTGTCCGGCGGACTCCCTCCAGTTCGCCTCCATCCAATTTCTGATCGCGTCGTGCGCCTCGTTCATGCGGTTGTATGGGCCGCCGGCGCTAGCGTTTCGGAAGGTGCGCGGAATCCTTTTCGTTCTCGCAGTAGTTTTCGAAGATGTCGGAGTCCGGCAGAAGCTCGTGCGGGATCTTCACACTGAAGGCCCTGGTGTACATCTTAGGGTCCTCAAAGCGGACCTCGTAATCCAGGTGTCCGAAGTCGCGGCGCCGGAACCGCTCGGTGACGCGGAGTGCGTCGCTGTGCGGGTGGCGCATGCCATCGAGCCACGTCTTATTATTAAAGCCGGCGGTTTCCACCACCAGCGTATCGCCCTCCCAATGGCCGGCCGAGTAACCGTTGAAAGCCGGGAGGTCGAACTCTTTCGGAAGCACGCGGCCATCCGTATGGATCTCCCGGTGGAAGTTGCCGGCTTCGTAGACGATCATCGTCAGCCGCGGCGCCTGCACGATTTTAATCGGTTCGGAGACAAGGTCAGCGCGGGGAAAGCCCATCGAGGACCCCGGCGTGCATGCGTCCGCCAGGTTGTTTACGGTCTGGTTCCGCCGCATCTGTTCGACGGCTTCCGGACGCAGCAGCGATTCTTCGGGCCCGACGTCCAGAAGGATATTCACACTGTATCTATGCTGCGTGCCGATTTCCATGCCGGGCGCGTCCACCTTGAGCGATTCGTCGATCCTGCTGCCATACAGCCGCTTCATTTCGGCGACCGAGGTTGTCTCGTGCATCCACACGCCCGAGAGATCGGGTTTACCATCGAGCCCCTTCGGCGCAGGCGCGGTCATATTGGCTACGCCATCGGCGGTGCGCGGCACGCCGGGCTCTCGATAGTTCAACCATTGTGCTTGACCCGCGCTTGCCACAAGAGCGAACAAAACGAAGAAACGCCAGCCAGGATCTCTGATTGTCATGCCACCAAGACCTCGCGGTGAATTCTACCGGATGGTGTAGCGTACAGCAACAGTGCTAGCGGCGTAAAGGGAGGCTGAGGCCGATTAGCGTTGGAGGGGAGGGCTGCCCTGATGCGGAAACTTGATGAGCGAAGCTCCCGGAACGCAGTTCTGGATGGTTTCGTCCGTCAGCACGGTTTCCAGGTTGCGGCGCGCCAGCCGCGCGTGCTCCCGCGCGAGCGCTTCGGCGCGGCTGCCTTGCCGATTCTCAATGGCTTCCAGGATGGCATGGTGCTGCTCCTGGCCGATCACGAACATCTCTGATGCGTTGGGCAGCTTCGACCGCGCAAATACCATGGCGCTCGGCGCCGCGAAGGGAAGCGCCTTCAGATACTCCAGCGAGCGCAGCAGCATCTGGTTTTTGGCAAGCTCGGCCAGCGCATCATGGAATGCTTCATTCAAATCCATATACGACGCGAATGACTCAGCCGCATTTAATGCGATTGCATCCATCCGTTCTTGCAGGGCGCGAATGGCGCTCAGTTCCGCTTGGTTAGTCAGACGTTCCGCGGCGAGCCGGGCGGCGGTCCCCTCCAGTACGCCCCGCATTTCAATGGCATCCCAGATATCCGCGGGATTGAACTGCCGCACGGAAAAACCGCCGGAAGGAGAACCCTCCAGCAAGCCTTCGTGCGCGAGCTTTTCCAGCGCCATGCGGATAGGAGTTCGCGATATTCCCAACCGGGCCACCAGCGGCAATTCGGAGACGCGTTCTCCGGGCGGGAACGCGCCGCGAAGCAGCAACTCGCGAAGCTGGAGCAGGGCTCGGGCGGTTTGCGTGGCAAATTCGGCGACCATCTGCATACAGGATCGTACTATGGGGCCTCCCGAGGATGCAATTCGGAAATTGAAGCAATCCCACGACTCTTTCCCGCATGTGCCGATTTTTTAGTGGATTAGGAGCCAGCCGCGCACCTGCTGGCGCTTGAGTTTTTACTTGACAATTGCGTCAACCCTCACATAAACTTCCTAAAACTGCATACAGGTCCTTTGGGATGCAGCTTTTCTCAGGGGTAAGGGTTCCAGCCTGCGAAAGGAATGGATATGAGCGCTATCAAAGCATCTATCTCTCTGTTCGGCGTGTTTTTCCTGAGTCTCGCGGCGTTTGCGCAGAGTGATCGTGGCACGGTGACCGGAACGGTTTCCGATCCGGCCGGAGCCGTCGTTTCCGGCGCGGTGATCGAATTGAAGAATACAGAAACGGGCGTGACCTCCCAGGCCGCCACGACCGCCACCGGCAACTATACACTGGCTCAGATCCCGGTCGGCACTTACGAGTTGAACGTGACGGTGCCTGGATTCAAGAAGTACGTGCGCCAGAATATCCTGGTGGAAGTGGCGCAGACGGTGCGTCTGGACGTTCCCCTCGAAGTAGGCGCGGCAACGGAATCTGTCACTGTCACCGAACAAGCGTCTTTGCTAAAGACCGAGAGCGGCGAAGTCAGCCATACGATCCAGGCGCAGCACCTGGTCGACCTCGGGTTGCTCGGCATCGGCGGAACGTTCTCGTCGAGCCAGGGTCTGCGCTTCTATCAGGCGGAGATCGCGTTGATCCCAGGCGCTTCGGCACCGGCCTCAGGATTTGTATTGGGAGTCCGCGTGAACGGCGCTCCCAATGGCACGGGGCGCACGCAGATCGACGGCATGGATGGCACCAACCAGATCAACGCGGTCCAAGCCGGTACCGGAGCCAGCGTGGATGCCATCCAGGAAAGCGCCATCCAGACCAGCAACTTTTCGCCGGAATTTGGTTCGGTGGGCGGCGGGCTGTTCAACTTAACCATGCGGTCCGGCACCAACCAGTATCACGGCGCGGGCTACGATTACCTCGCCAATGAAGCTTTCAACGCTTCCACTCCGTTCGTCAATACCCGGCAGCGCATCCGGCGCAACGATTACGGCTTCAACGTCGGCGGCCCCGTGCGCATTCCCAAGATCTATAACGGCAAGGACAAGACGTTTTTCTTCTATAACCGCGAGCAGTACCGCGAATTCTTTGTGGTCAACGACACCGCCATCACGGTGCCCACGGCTGCCTATCGCGGCGGCAACTTTGCCGGAGCTCTCACTGGCGTAAATCTCGGAACGGATCCGCTGGGAAACCCTATCCAGGAAGGGATGATCTACGATCCGGCTTCGGTGCAAAACGTCAACGGGCAGTTGGTTCGAAGTCAATTTTCCAACAACGTCATCCCGCAGGCGCGGTTCGATAAGGTCGCCGTGGCGATCCAAAACCTGATTCCCAACCCGACCAATGGCAACAACTCGCTGAACTATGTACCGTCGTTCCCCAACGATCGCGTGACGACCAATGAATCAGTAAAGTTGGATCACCAGTTAAGCAATAAGATGAAAATCAGCGGTCTGTTCCTGACCAACGCCACGTCCACCCAGTACTCACAGAGCCTGAACGGCTCCGAAGGGCTACCCGCCCTCATTACAGCGACCCGGGGGAGCTTCAGCAGATCCCAACAATGGCGGCTTAATTTCGACGACACGCTGAGCCCCACCTTGCTTCTGCATCTGGGCGCGGGCATCTTGAATTACTTACTCGATGACCACTCACCCACTACCAATTTCAACGACAGTGCGATCGGACTGACCGGCGTTCCCAACATTGGCGGGCGGTTCCCCACCATCGGGGGATTGTGCATAGCGGGTGCGGGCAGCAACACTTCGCCGTGCACCGGGACGGGCGGAATGTCGAACATGGGTCCCAGCGTCGGCATCCCTGGAGCCGTGCCGACAGCAGTGACTAGCGCACAGTCGCTGACCAAACAAATGACTCCGACTTATCAAGCATCCCTCACCTGGGTGAAGGACAATCATACGTACAAGTTCGGCGGCGAGTTCCGCGAGTTTGGTTACCCGCTCCTGGCGCTGGGTGCGACGAACGGCGCGTTCAATTTCGCGGCGAATCAGACCGCGCAGCCGTACGCTCCATCTGCGATTATCGGGGGCCGCTCGATCGGATTCCCCTATGCCAGCTTCCTGCTGGGCCTGGTAAACAGCGGAACGGTGAATCCGCCGGCCGCTCTGCGCACCGGAAAACACTTCATCTCCTTTTTCGCGCAAGATTCGTGGAAGATCACCCGCAAGCTGACCTTCAATTACGGCCTGCGCTACGATTACGACACCTATCCGAAAGAGCAATACGGCCGACTGCCGACTCTCGCGCCCGGACTGCCGAACCCGACAGCCGGAGGACGGCCCGGCGGCGTGATCTACGAAGCCACGTGCAATTGCAGTTTCGCCCACAATTATCCGTGGGCCTTGGGGCCGCGCCTCGCGCTGGCCTACCAGATCACTCCCAAGACGGTGTTCCGGGCCGGCATCGGAATCGCCTACGACGGCACCGCCACCGCGCAGACCGGGACCGGCAGCGCATCGCCCAATAACCAATTCCAGGCGCCCCAATTTGGCGATCCAGCGATGACGCTGGCCGGGGGCGTGCCGCAGCAGTACGTGCTGCCGTGGCCCAACTTCTCCGCTGGGGCCTATCCCAATCCCAATTTCCCTACTGCTTTGAACGGACCGACTTCCGTAGTGGACCAGAACTCCGGCCGGCCGGCTCGCCAGGTCCAGTGGAGCGTTGGCTTGCAGCGCGAAATCTTTCCGAATCTGGCCCTGGATGTCGCTTATGTCGGCAATCGTGGCGCGTGGTGGCTGAGTACCGTCCTGGACAACTACAACGCGATCACTCCGCAGATCTTGAGCGCGAACGGGCTGGATATCAATAATGCCGCGGATCGCGCGATTCTCCGAGCCACCCTCGCATCGCCGACCGCCGGCCGTTTTCAGAACAAGGTTCCCTACGCCGGATTCCCGCTGGGCGCAACCGTGGCACAGTCTCTGCGGCCATTTCCGCAGTTCTCGACCGGCTTGTCGCCGCTGTGGGCGCCGCAGGGACGCACCTGGTACGACTCGCTGCAGTTGAAAGTCACCAAACGGTACTCTCACGGCCTGATCCTCGATTACGCCTTAACCTACGCCAAGGAGGAGCAACTTGGCGTCGAAGGAGGCACGGTTAACGATTTTCAAAACCGCATGCAGAACAAAACCCTGTCCGGATTCTCGCGCCCGTTCGTGAGCGTGGTCTCGGCCAACTACAGGCTGCCCGCATGGGGACCGAACAAGGTCTTCTCACAGGTTGTCCGCGACTGGACCATCGGTTCGGTGCTAAGCTACGCCAGCGGGCTGCCCATTCTCGCACCCACGTCGACGAACAATCTGAGCAATCTGTTGTTCCGCTCGACCTTCTTCAACCGCAACCCGGGCGTGCCGCTGTTTCTGAAGGATTTGAACTGCCACTGCATCGATCCCACGAAGGACCTGGTGCTGAACCCGGCAGCATGGACCAACCCGACCGATGGCCAATGGGGCACTTCCGCACCGTATTACAACGATTACCGGTACGAGCGGCGGCCGTCGGAATCACTGAGCCTCGGCCGCGTCTTCCGGATCAAGGAGAGCATGGCGCTGACCGTACGGATGAACTTCCAGAACATCTTCAACCGGACGCAGCTATCGAATCCGACAGCTACCAATCCTCTGGCGGCCACGACCTGCACAGCAGGCACTGGCGCCGTCTGCGCCAATCCGGCGACGGCCGGCAAGTATACCGGCGGTTTCGGATTCATTAACTACGTCGGCGGCTCGACATTCCAGCCGCCGCGGCAAGGTACGCTGGAAATGCGCTTTTCGTTTTGAGAAAATCTGTGAGGCGGTCCCCTGGACCGCGGCCGGCCCCCTGGCCGGCTTTTTTCTAATGTGACCCGAGGTTAGCTGAATGAACAGAAGGTGGTTCCGATACTTTTTGACGGCGGCGATGCTGACCGCTGGTTCCCCGGCGGTGTATTCGCAATGGCTGGGTTATGCGACGGCCAACGTCCCGCGCACCGCGGACGGAAAGCCGAACCTGGCCGCTCCGGCTCCGCGCCTCGCCGACGGTAAGCCCGACTTCTCGGGTATGTACGGTTGGATCAACATCGGAGAATGGTGCGGCGCCCAATGCACGGACACGCAAATCTCCCGCGAGTTTATCAACATTGCCCAGACGCTGAAGAATCCTCTGCCCTACCAGCCGTGGGCGGCCGACCTGGTCAAGAAGCGTAGCGTCGAGCAGGGCCTCGATCCCAACGTGCATTGCATGCCGCGCGGCGCACCGCGCATCTGGACCGACGATTACTATAAACGCATTTTCATGGTGCCGGGCCGCATGCTCATCCTGACCGAGCGGAACATGCAATACCGGCAGATCTTCACCGATGGCCGCGCGCTGCCGAAGGATCCGACTCCCGTTTGGAACGGCTACTCGACCGCTCATTGGGAAGGCGACACGCTGGTGGTTGAGACCAGCGGCTTCCGCGACGATCTTTGGTTGGATGCCCGCGGCGATCCACTGACCGAGCAAGGCAAAATGCTCGAAAGAATCCGCCGGCCCAACTATGGCAATCTCGAAGTCGAGATTACGATTAATGATCCGAAGGCGTACACCGCGCCTTGGACGGTAAAGCTGAACCAGCCTCTGGTGCTGGACAGCGAGCTCATCGATTATTATTGCCTGGAGAACGAAAAAGACTCGGCGCACATGCGCCAGCAGGAACCGATCGGAATTCCGCGGTAGGCATCAGCGCTGATGATCCATGCCCCTGGTGGGTTGCCCATGGACTATTCAGGCGCGCGTGACCGGCTACAGAATGCTGAGGAAGTTCACGATATCCTGTTTCTCTTTGTCCGTGAGCCCAATGCTGAATCGGCGATCGTAGAACTCCACCAGCTCGGTTAGATCGCCGGCGGAACCGTTGGCGAAATAAGGTGCGCGGGCGGTGAGCCCCCGGAATTGTTGCATGAGGATGGAGCCAGCATCCGCGCATTTTCCGGTGATGAGTGCCCGGCCAGGGTCCTGAGTTAAGAAGATCCGGCCGAGTTGCGGGTGAGGCGGGGCCGAGGCGTCGCACGTGATGCGGAACAGAGGCAGCTCGGGCGAGTCTTTCGCGGTAGGCAAATTCGTAGTGCCAATGTCGAACGAGCGGGTAATGCCGGACCGGTGACAGGTGGCGCAGGCGCCCCGTCGTCCGTCTGGCAGAGCGAACTCCCGCGAGGCGAACAGGTCGACACCGCGCAGGACAGATTCGCGAAAAGCGCGCTGGCGGATGGCGAGATTGGGCGCGGAGAGATTGCGCCATGAATCGAAGGACGCGGAGAGGTTAGCGCCGGCCGGGACTGCGCCGACGCCGGCCACTCCGCTGGCAAGATTATCTGTGCCCAGCAGCGGAGGTCCGCCTGGTTCGCCGAGAAGGCCGCCCAGGTTATCCGAGTGTTGCGCCATAAAGAGCTGGCGTTCGAAATCCTCAATCTGTTTGAGCTGCGAGGGAGTCGGAGGGGCCGATGCCTGCTCGTGAGTGAGCGCGGCCGTGATTGCCTGCGACTGGAGACTGGGCTCGCGACCGTCGGCCATCAGCGTGACGCCGCTTGGCCGGGCGATGTACTTCAAATTGGCGGCGACGCGCGGGCGGCGGTACACGGAGATGGAAGTGGAGTTCTGGTTGCAACCGGTTGGGTCGCGCACCACTTCGATGCGGAAATCGGGCTTAACGGGCTGGCCGGATGCAGTTAATGGAGGCCACGGGAGAGCGATGCGGAACAGGCCGCGTTCGAGCAGAAGCGAGTGCGACCCCTCTTTTTCCTGGGGGAGGTTCGGGCAATTGGAGCCGTCGATGGCGGCGAAGAGCGGGTCTTTGCCTTGGCTGTCCGCCCAGCGGAGCCGGATCAGATCGAGCGAAAGGCTCATGGCGCTGGTGGGTTGATGACAGGTGATACAGGCACGTCCGTTGGAGCCGAGTGGGGTAAAGAAGGCGTGACCGTTCGTCTCCACTGCGCCGGATGCATTCAGCAGACGGAGTTGACCCGAGGGGTCGCCGAAGGTCTTTGATTGCGGGAGCGGTGTGCCTCGGTTCGCCTCCCACCAGGGGTAGGCAAGCTCGTAGCGGGCTTCGAGAGCGCGCGCATCTGGAGCAACGCGGGACTGCGGTTGTGCGGAAAGCAGAGAGGCGGCCAAAACCAGCACGGCCGCCGAAGAAACCATGCCGAACGTGCGAGACGTGGACATTCGAGTTCCAGGATAGCGGTAAACGCGTCTGCGGCCCGGAACCGGTCAACAGCGCCGGTTCCGAGGCCTACAGGACCAGACGGCTCACACCTTCTGTGCCGCTTTCGCCGCGAGGAAGCTAGCCGGCGTCATCGGAATCTGCCGCAGACGGACACCGGTGGCATCATAGACGGCATTGCCAATGGCGGATCCGACCAACGTGATAATGGTCTCTCCGGCGCCGGTAGGCGGCACCTTGAGGTTGTTGATGAGGACGGTATCGATTTCGGGAATGTTGTCGCCGAACTCCAAAACCGTGTAGGTGTCCCAGTCGTTGGTGGTAACGGTGCCGCCTCCGACACCGCCTGGTCCCAGGTTGCTGAACTTGACTTCTTCGAGCAGCGCGCGGCTCATTCCCTGCAGCACCTGACCCTCCATCTGGTTGCGGAGACCATCGGGATTGACGACAGGGCCCGTGTCGAGGCCCGCGGTGACTTTCGTCAACGTGATGACGCCGGTATCCTGATTGACGCTGACTTCAGCGACCACGGCGCAGTAGCCGTCGAAGCCCGAGTACAGAACGCACGAGACGCCGCGGCCCTTGACGGCGGCGCTGTGGGGGTTGCCGGGTCTCGGCGAAGGACGCGTATCCCAGCCCGCCTTCTGCGTAACGGCGTTGAGGACTCCGATGAGCCGCTGGTCGGTCAGATGGCGGAGACGGTACAAAACGGGATCCTGCTTCAGGCTGGCGGCAATTTCATCCATGAAGCTTTCGTTCGACCAGGTGTTCTGAATGTGATCGGGAGACCGTAAATAGGAGGTCCACAACTGAGATTCTACGAGCCGGGTCAGCGAGCGTTGGCTGGCGACGGTGCCGGTTCCCAAACTTACGCCGTTTATGCTGCCGGTAGAGTATGGCGGAACGGAGTTGCCGAAATTCCAAAACGGACCACCGAACGGATTGGCCGGCGTGGTTGTCGGAACAACCTTACCTGTGGGGAAGCCCGCAAGCGCGCCGGGGATGAAGTTGCCGGGTCCGGGAGCTCCTCCAAATGTAAAACCTGCCAGAGGGCCCTCACCGTGCACCATCAGGACGGTTTCGTTATCCCACGCGATGATCGTGCCGCTGGCGTCCAGGCCAACCTTTTGATTACTGACCATGGGATGCCCGTAATGTTCACCGCCCGTCATTTCATCCTGGCGAGTGTACTGCAGGCGGACGGGCTTGCCGACGGCCTGGGAGAGAAGCGCGGCATCGAACGTCACCGGGTCGTTGCCGTTTCCACCGTAGCAGCCGGACCCTTCGACCTGGATGACTTCGATGTTCGCCGTGGGGATGCTTAGCAGAGTGGACAGGTAGTTTCGCACGTCGTAGACGCTCTGCGTCGCGGACCAGGCTTTAACGGTCGCGGTTTTGCCGGTGCCGCCGCGAACGTCCGCAACCGCACAGGAACTGGCGAGCGAGCCGTGCATCTGGAACGGGTACAGGTACTGCGCAGCGAGGGTCTTGGCGGCGGTGGACATGACCTTGTCCACGTCTCCGGTATTGACCGCGAAAGCATCTCTGGAGGGCTGATGCGTCATGTACGTGTAGAGGTTGGCTTGAGCGGGAAGGGTATCGCCGGCCGACCAGGTGATCGCGCCTGCCAGCACCTTGGCGGCTTTGAGGGCATGCCATTCCGTGTCGGCGACCACTCCGACAAAATCGTTGACCTGGACCACCTGCGGGTTGCCGGGAAGGCCGCTGACGGCGCTCTTGTTAATGCTCTGGATATGGGCGCCCAGGAAGGCAGGGCGGACGACTTTTCCATGAAGCATGCCGGGAATACGAACTTTGTGCACGTACTGGAAGGTGCCCTTGACTTTGGCCGGAATGTCGACGCGGGGGATGGGTTTTCCGAGAATCTTCCACGTGGACGGATCGTTGGGAACGGCCTTGGGATTCACCGTAAGATTAAACCGTTGTCCCTCGACCAACTGGCCATAGCTCACGGTGTAGGTCGGATCTCCCCCCTTGACTGAGAACACGCCATCCTGGACGATGAGCTGGCTGACGTCGGCATCGAGATACTGGGACGCCAACTGAAACAAGGCGTCGCGCGCGGTATCGAGGGCCACGCGAAGACCACCGCCGCCGAACTGAGTCCACGTGGAGAAACTGCCGGCCGTATAACCCTGATTGGGAGTGACGCCTGTCCGGCACAAAACCAGCGTAATTCGGTCCATGGGCACGGACAATTCTTCGGCGGCGAGTTGGAGCTGAATGGTGCGGAGACCCTGACCGAAATCGCACTTACCGGCCAGGACTGTGATGCTCTCATCGGCGCCGATAGCGACCCAGTTATCGACCTGAGTGACGTCGACATTGCCCGAGGGGTTGATGGCGCTCTGCGCTTTACCGGTGGTCGCGGTAGTGCCAAAGCCGATCATCATGACGCCTGCGGTTTTCAGAAAGTCCCGCCGGGAGCCGTCGAGGTGTTCGAGGGCATAGATGGCTTTTTCGGAGAGCGGGCGGGCTCCCTCGAGTGTAAGAGGATTTTTCGGCTTCATCGTTGGTGCTCCTCGGCATGGCCTTGCTGGGCATAGCGCACAATCGCGTCGATCATGCGGGTGTTGGTGCAGCACCGGCAGATCAGGTCCCCGCTGACGCCTTTTTCGATGTGGGCTCGGCTGGCGCCCGGGTTGTCGCGAACGAACGCATAGCCGTACAGGATTGGCCCGCTGAGGCAGAAGCCGCATTGCGCGGCTTGTTCGGCAACGAACGCCTCCTGGATGGGGTGCAGAGCGTCCGGGTTGGGTAGGCCGTCGAGTGCCCGGAGACCCTCAAGCGAAGTGACGCTGTGCCCGTCGGCGTCGGTGACCGCTGTGACGCAGGAGCGGATAGGCTGTCCATCGAGCAGCACGGTGCAAGCGCCGCACTGAGAAAGTCCGCAACCGAATCTTGGGCCGTTGAGTTGGAAATTCTCCTGCAATACGAACAGCAGGGGAGTCGATGGATCGTCAACTGTGACTGTGGAGCTCTTGCCGTTGACTTGAAATCGAAAAGTAGCCATGAGCCGTTTCCGCCCTCCTAAGTGCGAAAGCGGCAATTATATGTGGCAAGATATCCAGTGTCAATTGAAAGAAGAACTTTGGCAAAAAACTAAGTGAAGAAAGACTCAATCGCCGCGACGCCATGGGGCGCGGGTGACGCTGAGCATGGGGGATGCCGCGGAGGATCTACGGACCGGGCCGCCAGAAAGCGGACATAGCAGGAGTGATGTCAACCTCGCCAACGGAACTGGAGACGTTCGACTCCGAAAAATCCAAGCTAGAGCCCGGCCTCCATGAGTACGCGCCTGACCGTGTCCAGCAGGTCATCCGGGCGGATCGGCTTCGCTAATGTCGCGTGTGCGCCCAGAAGCTCCGCCGGCTTCAGAAACTGGCCTCCGAATTCACCCGACATGGCAATGATCTTTAATCCCGGCCTCTCCTTGCAAACTCTCCGGATTACTTCCAGACCTTCCATCTCCGGCATCACCAGGTCGGTGAGCACCAGGTCCACGACGGACGCCTTCATCTGTTGGAGTGCCTCTATCCCGTTCTCCGCTTCTATGACCCTATACCCTGCGCCGGTCAGAACCTTTCGTACGAATCCCCGAATTCCCGTCATATCGTCCACTACCAGGATGGTCGCCGCTCGTGGTGTACCGAGCGCCTGCCTCACTCGGGTCGCCAGAATTTCCGGAGAGAATGGCTTGGCGAGGTAGCTGGCATCCACGTCCATAATGCCGCGCTGCGTCATAAAAGGCTCGCTGTACCCGGACGTGAATAGGATTTTCATCCGCGGGCGCAGTTTTTTCAGCCGATCAGCCAGTTCGCGCCCCTGCATTCCCGGCATAATCACGTCGGTGAGAGCGAGGTGAATAGGGCCGGGATGCCGCTCTGCTACGAGTAGCGCCTCACCGGGAGTTCCGGCTTCCAGCACGTGGTAGCCAAAGTTTGCCAGGACCGCCCTAATCATCTTCCGCACATCTTCGCGGTCGTCCACTACCAGGATGACCTCCGTTCCCCGCAACTGCGCCGGGGCCGCTCGTGGTTCGCCTTGCTCGGGTGTTATTTCTTCTTCGACTGCCGGCAGGAATATTTTGAAGGTAGTTCCCTCGCCCGGCTCGCTGCATGTCCAGATCGAGCCTCCGCTCTGCCTTACGATGCTGTACACCGTCGCGAGTCCCAGGCCCGTGCCCTCGTCTGGTCTCTTGGTGGTAAAGAAAGGCTCAAACAAATGCGCCTTCACGCTTTCGTCCATTCCAATGCCGGAATCGCTGACCTCTATCAAGACGTATGCTCCAGGCTTAACCTCGGAATGCTGCTGCGCGTAGGCCTCGTCCAGTTCCACATTGTCGGTCCGGATCAGCAGGCAGCCGCCGCTGGGCATGGCGTCGCGGGAATTGACCGCCAGGTTCATGAGCACCTGCTGCAACTGCCCGGCATCGGCGCGCACCCGCCCCAGCGACGGGCTGAGATCGGTCTCCAGCCTGATGTCTTCTCCGATCACGCGCACCAGATTGGGAAATCTGCGCGGAAGCTTCCACCGGCAGACAAGCCATTGCTGCTGCCG
>CAZKQQ010000183.1:0-13997 GCA_964554945.1 uncultured Solibacteraceae bacterium
CGATTCAAACCAAGCTGCCGTGGAACATGATGCTTGATAGCGCGTATGTGGGCGACCTGGGAAGGCACCTGCAGGACAATCGCAACCTCAATCCGGTGCCCTACGGGGCCGATTTTCTGCCGCAGAATCAGGACCCGACACTGGCGCCTTCGACCTCGGGGAACAGCGCGCTGCTGCCGAATTTCCTGCGGCCGTTACGCGGCTTCAACCAGATCGCGCTGTACGAAAGCTCGGCGACATCGAATTACAACGCGCTGCAGTTCGATCTGACCCGGCGCGTGGGCAAGGTTCTGTTCTTCGGTGTGGCGTATACGTGGAGCAAGGTGCTGACGACCGCCACATCGGATTCGACCTACGTCCGATCCGACAGCTTCACCAGGTTGGCCGACTACGGTCCGGCGAATTTCGACCGGCGCCAAGTGCTCGGCATCAACTATGTGGTCAGCGTGCCGAATTGGACGAACGGAAACCGCTTCGAGCGCGCCGTGACCAACGGCTGGCAACTGTCCGGCGTGACACAGATGGCCACGGGCGCCCCGTTCACGCCGACATTCACGATCTCCGGAGTGAGCTCGCAGAACATTACAGGCAACGTGGTCGCGAACAATCCGGCGCCGGGAGCGGCGGCCTATGTCTATGAGGGGGCGCGGATCGGATATGTGAAGGGTTGCGACCCGTACACGCACTCGAGCGATCCGTGGAACCGTTTGAATATTTCGTGTTTTACCGGCCCCGCACCGGGGAGCAACGGCCTGGAGTCGGGAGTCAACTGGCTCAATGCGCCCGGCCTGCTGAACTTCGATATGGCGCTGCAGAAGCAGTTTGCGGTCAAAGAGCGGCTGCGCTTCCAGTTCCGCATCGACGCGTTCAACGTCTTTAATCACGCCAATTTCACGTCGCTGAATACCACGTTGAACTTTGGGGGCACATATCCGAACGGTCTGACGGCGACTAACAGTCCCTACAGCGCGTCGGGCCAACTGGTGAACCAGAACGGATTCGGAGCGGTGAGCAATTCGCCGTTAATCACCAATAACGGCGTTCCGGTAGCCGCGCCGCGAATTCTGCAGATGCTGATTCGAATTCAGTTTTGACATGTGTGCGACGCTGGAAAGAAACGACCAGCGCCACGGAGGACGGCAAATGAAGGTAAAGCAACATACATTCGGGCGGCGTGCGCTCTTGCAGAGCGCGGCCACGGTGGCTGGGAGCGCGCTCCTGCCGGAGATTTCGGCGGCGGCGCCGAAGTCCGGAGTCTCCGGTACGGCGCCGATTATCGTTGTCTCCGAGACCGGCGCCGTGGTCGAGACAACGGCGGGCAAAGTGCGCGGCTACACACGGAACGGCATCCACACCTTTAAGGGGATTCCGTACGCGGCTTCGACCGGCGGCAGTTCGCGGTTCCTGGCGCCCGCCAAGCCCATACCGTGGACCGGCGTGCGCAGCTCACTGTATTACGGGCAGGTCTGCCCGCAAGGGCCGCGCGCGGGCTGGGCCGTTGACGAGAACGCGTTCATGTTCGAGTGGGACGACGGGCAGCCCGGCGAAGATTGCCTGCGCGTGAATGTCTGGACTCCGGGGATCAACGACAACCGCAAGCGTCCGGTGCTGTTCTGGATTCATGGCGGCGGCTACTCTGCCGGTTCCGGGCAGGAGCTGAAATCATACGACGGCGAGAACCTAGCGCGCCGCGGCGACGTAGTGGTGGTGAGCGTGAATCACCGGCTGAATTCGCTCGGTTACCTCAATCTCGCGGAATACGGCGAGCGGTGGGCGGCGTCGGCGAATGTGGGAATGCTCGACCTGGTGGCATCGCTCGAGTGGGTGCGGGACAACATCGGCGACTTCGGCGGCGACCGCAACAGCGTCACGATCTTCGGGCAGTCCGGGGGCGGCAGCAAAGTGGGTGTGCTGATGGCGATGCCGTCTGCCAAAGGACTCTTTCATAAAGGAATCGTCGAGAGCGGGTCCAGCCTGCGGCAAGCTACCCCGGAATCATCGGCGCGGCTCACCGCCGGGGTTCTGACCGAACTCGGGCTGAGCGGCTCGCAAATCGACCGTCTGCAGGCGCTTCCCTACGAGCAGGTGGTGGCCGCGGGAGTCGCGGCGCAGCGCAAACTTACGCCGGCGGGCGGCAATATCCCTGGATCGGGCACGGGCGTGGGCTGGGGTCCAACTGTAGATGGCAAGATTCTTCCGCAGCATGCCTTCGATCCCGGCGCGCCGGCGATTTCGGCGGATGTGCCAATGATTATCGGGACAGTGCTCAACGAATTCACGAACGGCATCGGACATCCAGAATATGAATCGCTGACGATAGACGAAGTTCGCAAGCGCGTCAATGCCCGTTATGGCGCGAAGACCGATCGGATCATCCAAGCCTACCAGCGCGCGTATCCGGGCGCGAAACCTTTCGATGTCATGTCGATCATCTTTGCGACCCCCACACGACAAAACGCCATCACACAGGCGGAACGAAAAGCCGCTCAGAAAGCGGCTCCGGCGTACTTGTATTGGTTCACCTGGCAAACACCAGTCCTGAATGGCAGGCCGCGGGCTTTTCACTGCGCCGAGCTGCCTTTTGTTTTTGATAATACCGACCGCTGCGCGGCCATGACCGGCGGCACGGCCGAGGCGCGGGAGCTCGGCGCCAAATTGTCGGAGTGCTGGATTAACTTCGCACGCAAGGGAGATCCGAATCACAGCGGCATTCCGAAGTGGCCGGCCTTCGCCGCGGACAACGTTCAAACCATGGTGTTCGATAATAAGTGCGAGTCAAAAAACGATCCAGCGGGAGAGGCGCGACGAATTTTACAAGAAGTATAAAAGAGCACTTGACTCGACGCGTCGAAAAGGCATATAAGATAAACAGGTCCCAATAAGCTGAAGACTCACCCGAATCGGTGGTCACGCCCGCGGGCTGAGGCCACTCCGGGAACCCTGTTTGGAAAGTGAGGCTCCTGACGGGCGGCAAGGCCCTGAGTGCGAACGGGCGCCGGGCGAGTCTGAGGAGTTTGTTGGGACCTTTTTTATCACCATTAAACACGTTCCCTGGCTTCAATCCTTCCTTTGAATCCTGAACCTCTTTCCGACATAGATTTTCGAGCCTTCGGTACAGATCGCAGCCATTTCTCCAGCAGCTTTTGCTTGGTGCGGGCGCATGGCGGCCATTTCCACTTCGGCCTTGCCCAACACACTTCGATTGGTTCGGCTGCTTCAAGTGTTGCAGATCTTAAGCTCGCCATATGCTATATGTGAATCGACAAGGAGAAGCCAGCTTGTGTCCAATCGAGTTTCTGTTCTCCGGTCCGCTTTGCAGCGCCGGCAAGCCGTGGTAGTGCCCGGGTGTCATGACGCGCTTAGCGCCAAGATTGTCGAACATTCCGGGTTCGAAGCACTCCAGATCAGCGGATTTGGATTAGCCGGAAGCCTGCTGGGAAAGCCGGATGTCGGCCTCATGGATATGAAGGATATCCTCGACATTACCGGCCACATCACGCGCGCGGTACAGATTCCGGTGATGGCCGATATCGATACGGGCGGTGGCAACGCGATCAACGCCGCCGCGATTACGGAGCGGCTGATCGAGCTTGGCGTCGCCGGCGTTAACATCGAAGACCAGGTGTTTCCGAAACGGTGCGGTCATATGGACGGCAAGCAGGTAACCGATGCCGAGGAGATGGTGGGGAAAATCCGCGCGATGGCCGACGCGCGGCGCTGCGCCGGACAGGACATCCTTATTAATGCGCGCACCGATTCGTTCGCGGTGCACGGACTCACGGACGCGATCGAGCGCGCCAACCTTTACCTGCAGGCGGGCGCGGACATGGCGTTCATCGACGGAATTGCGACCCGGACCGACATTCAACGAGCCGTTCGGGAAGTGCGGGGATTGCTCTCGGTGAATCTGATGGATGCCGTGACAGGCGTTCGCACCGAACTGCTTCCCATTCCGGAGCTGGCAGCGATGGGAGTGGCGCGGGTAAGCATTCCCGTCGCCTCCATTCTGGTGATGCATCGTGCTCTCACCGATTTCTTTGCGGCCCTTCGCGCAGCGCCGAACGGCATTCTTCCCGGCCAGACGCAGCGCCTCACCACTTTTGCGGAGTACACCGGGTTTGTCGGGTTGCCGAAGTATCACGCGCTCGAATGCCAGTATCTGCCCGCATTGGCGGGCGCGGAACATTGAAGGAAGGATGCAACCATGGGCATGACTCTAGCCGAAAAGATTCTAGCCCGGGCCTCCGGGCAGATCCGCGTGGTTCCCGACCAGGTGGTGGTAGCGCGCGTGGATCTTGCCATGAGCCACGAGAATGCCGACCTGGTGCGCAGGAGTTTTTTGGAGATCGGCGCGTGCCGCGTGTGGGATCCGACGCGAATCGTAATTATCTTCGATCATCGCATCCCGGCCGAATCGGAACGGACAGCGGCTACACATAAAGCGGTTCGGGAATTTGTGGCAGCCCAGGGCATCGCCAATTTCTATGATGTCGGCCGCGGCGGTATCTGCCACCAGGTCCTGCCGGAAAACGGGCACCTGCGGCCCGGCATGCTGATTGTGGGCACCGATTCCCACACCACCACGCACGGAGCGTTCGGGGCTTTTGCGGTCGGGATCGGGGCTACCGAGATGGCAGGCGTGTGGACCGAAGGTTCGCTTTGGTTCAAGGTCCCACACAGCTTGCGGATCATCGTACGAGGTCAACTCGCACAATGGATTTCAGCCAAAGACCTCATTCTTTACATCATTGGGCAACTGGGCGCCGATGGAGCCGATTACCGCGCGGTGGAGTTCGATGGTCCGGTGATTCGCGGGATGAGCGTGGCATCGCGCATGGTGCTGACCAATCTCGCAACGGAAATGGGCGCGAAGGTAGCGTTCACGCCCGTGGATAAAATCCTGCTGGATTACTTGCAGCCGTTGACGCCGCAAAAGATTGATCGAATCGCGCCTGATCGCGATGCCCCGTATGAGCGCACCGTGACGATTGATGCCGGACGCGATGTGCAGGAGCCGCAGATTGCCTGTCCTCATTCGGTGGACAACGTCCGGCCTTTGTCGGAGGTCGGGGAAGTAGCCATTGACCAGGCGGTTCTCGGCTCCTGCACTAATGGGCGGCTGGAGGACCTGGAGATCGCAGCGCGCGTCGTGGCGGGCCGCACGATTTGCGAACGGACGCGCTTGCTGGTGATCCCCGCGTCACAGCAGATTTATCGTGAAGCCCTGCAATTGGGCTATCTGGAGACGCTGGTAGCGGCAGGGGCAATCATCAACCCGCCGGGGTGCGGACCCTGCGTCGGAGTGCACCAGGGCATACTGGCTGCGGGCGAAACGTGCATTTCTTCGACGAACCGCAATTTCGTGGGCCGCATGGGAAGCAAGGATTCGCAGGTGTTCCTGGCTAGCCCCGCGGTAGTCGCCGCCTCCGCGATTGCCGGAAGAATTGCGCATCCGGCCTCCGTCATCAAGGAGGAACCATGCCCGATCGAGGTTTGAAATTGCGCGGCTCCGTGCGCGCCGTGCTGGGCGACCATATTGACACCGATGTCATCTATCCAGGCCGGTTTTTGAGCATAACCGACCGCGAGAAGACCGCCGAACATCTCTTCGAACTGAGTTATCCGGAAATTCGCGCGTGCCTGACGGCGGGTGACTTGATTGTGGCGGGCAAGAACTTCGGTTGTGGATCAAGCCGGGAACAGGCGGCAGCCGCGCTGAAGTTTGCGGGCGTGGGCGCGGTGATTGCCGGGTCGTTCGCGAGAATTTTCTTTCGCAATGCCATCAACCTCGGACTGCCGGTGATCATTGCGCCGGAGGCTTGTAGCGCGTGCGGCACCGGGGACCTGATGGAGATTGATTTGTCCGCCGGCGAGATTCGCAATGTTTCGCGGAAGCGCGTGATCTCGGCGGCGGCTCTGGACAACCGCTGTGTGGAGCTGCTCGCGGCGGGCGGATTGATTCCGTACCTGAAGCGAAGGCAAGCAGCGTAACGAGGAGCGCCGGCCGGCGTCGAATTCGGACCCGCCCCAGGTTGGGAAGGAGACTAAGACGTATGTATCGCATTGCGTGGTTGCCGGGAGACGGCATTGGCACCGAGGTTGCGGCGGCGGCGCGCCGTGTGTTGGACGCGTCCGGCTTTCAGGCCGAGTACCGGCCCGGAGATATCGGGTGGGACTTCTGGCGCCGGGAAGGCGATGCCCTGCCCCAGCGCACACTGGACCTGCTAAAAACCACCGATTGCGCCTTCTTCGGCGCGATTACCTCCAAACCACCGGCTGAGGCGGCGCGGGAACTTGCTCCGGAGCTTCGCTCACGCGGCCTGGTATACCGCAGCCCCATAATCCGCATGCGTCAAATGCTGGATCTCTATACATGTTTACGGCCGTGCCGGGCGTTCTTCGGGAACCGGCTCAATTACCGCGACAACATCGACGTGGTGATTTTTCGCGAGAACACCGAGGGGATGTATTGCGGGGTCGAGTTCCCGCGAGTGCCGGAAAGATTCCTGGCCGAGCCGGAAATGAACGCGATTCCAGCCGATGCCGCCATCTCCATCGGCAGCGTCACGCGGGCGGCCTCCCTTCGTATCGTCGAGGCGGCATTCCGGTACGCGGTGAATCACGGACGCCGCAAGGTAACGGCCGTACACAAAGCGAATGTGCTGCGGGCAACGTGCGGTCTATTCCTCGAGTGTGCGCGCGAAGTGGCCATCAAGTATCCGGAGATTCAGTTCGAAACCGCCAATGTGGACGCCATGTGTATGTGGCTGATCAAGAATCCGCTCGACTATGACGTGATCGTCACCATGAACCTCTTCGGCGATATTCTATCGGACCTGTGCGCGCAATTGGTGGGCGGCATGGGATTCGCATATAGCGGTAACATCGGCGAGAATTATGCGGTTTTCGAGCCGACACACGGCTCCGCTCCGAAATACGCGGGCCAGGATAAAGTAAATCCGCTAGCCGCGATTCTCGCTGCGTCCATGATGACGGAATGGCTGGGTGAGGTGGCGATCGCGCGACGCATCCAAAGCGCGATCGCAGCGGTGATTGAGGATGGCTCTGTGCGCACGTACGACATGGGCGGCAGCGCCGGCACGCAGGAAATGGCGCAAGCGGTAGCCAATGCCATAAGGCGCACATGCGTAACAGCGCCGCACGCGCATCGCATCACAACCGAAAACCATCGCCCGACCGAAGAGCAAGTCAGCATGCGCAGTGCCGTTCCGCAACGGATCGATGCGCACGGATCAAAGATAGAGGAACTCGCCGGGACAGGCGTCCACGACGCCAAGGGCGGATAGTCCCGCTAAGCCGCCAGCGATTTGCCTAAGCGTTTGAACGCCCGCCGCGTGCCTTCCGCTCCCCTGTAATAAAGTGTGACGGCGCCGGTACTTACGCCCTCGCGAAGATCTTTTGCGTATGACCCGGCCTTGTATCGAATCAAGCGCCGCGTCTTTTCTCCGGACTGTGGAGCAAGCACTAAAGCCAAACCCGCGCCGGCGGCTGCGGCAAGCACCGAAATGCAAATTGTACGAAGAGTTCTCATGATGATTGCGCTCCCACATGTATTGTAAGCGAGCGCTACAGACACCGTAATTGGGTATGTATCTTATCTAACGAGCAGTGCTCATAAGGTGCTGAAAATCGCGACATTGACAACGCCTGACTACTAGGATGAGAGTGTAATTGGCTGAAAAATTATTGGTGAGGTATGGTTCATCATTACGCGTTATTGTCGGTTAGCGCGGCCCACGAAGACCATGCGGCTTTGCGGAATTTGCTGGCAGGCGAGCCTTGGCTGATCCACGAATCCCACTCGCTCCTATCGGCCCTGATGGTTCTTGAGGACTATCGCATTCCGGTGCTGCTATGCGACACTCATTTACCCTCGGGGAACTGGAAAAACCTGCTGCAGCAAGTCGCGCTGGTTTCGAATCCACCCTGTGTCATTATTGGTTCGCGTCAGGCGGACGAGGATCTCTGGCTGCGGGCGCTCCGCGCGGGCGCTTTCGACGTTCTGGCGAAACCCTTTAATCGGTCGGAATTACTGCGGACCCTTGCGGATGCCGTGCAGCATTGGCGCGGGCAGTTCGAAGGCGCGCTGCAAGTGGCGGCTGCGGGATAGACCCCGTTCAGACCGGTCGCCTCCTGGTATAAGCTGAGTGATTCAGGAGGTGCCCTGGTGTCTCTCCGTTGGTTATTGAGTCTTAGCGTGCTCGTGGCGCTTACCGGCTCGGTGGAGCCGGCCGCAGCGAACGTTTACCCGATCATCCTGCGCGGCAAGGTGACAACCGAGGACGGATCTCCGCCCCCTTTTACGATGGGAGTGGAACGAGTCTGTAGCGACGGACAAGGTTCGGCCCCCGGCCCGACGACCAACAAGAAAGGGGAGTACGAGTGGCGGATGGAGATCGACCCGCTCGCCACGCGAGCCTGCTCGATTCGCGCGACCCATGCCGGATGGGTCTCGACGCTGATTGAGGTCCAGGGTCTGGATACGACCAAGACCATGATTACGCTTCCGGCGCTGATCATCACTCCCACGCTCCTGGATGCGTACACAATCAACGCTTCGGACAGCAATGTGCCTTCGAAGGCGAAACCGGCATTCAACTTGGCCATGAAGGCCCTGGACCAGGACAACAGCGCGGAGGCCGCGCGCCAGTTGCAGGCCACCGTGGCAGCGGCTCCGAAGTTCGCGCAGGGGTGGCACGCATTGGGGATTGTCTTGGAGAGATTGCAGAAACCCGCGGAGGCGCGTTCCGCCTATGAACACGCAATCGAGTCGGATCCCAAAATGCTCCAGCCATACGTAACCCTGGCGCGAGCGTGCCTGAAGTTGAAGGACTGGGATTGTTCGACCAAAGCTGCCGATACTCTGATCAAGGCCGACGCGAAACACAGCTACCCGGAGATCTACCTGCACCGCGCCGTGGCACGCTATGAGCTCAAGGATCTGGCCGGCGCGGCGGAGAATGCGCAAGAAGCGGTCCGGCTGGATACCCGCCACAAGAAGCCGCGAGCGGAATATGTGCTCGGGCGAATTCTCGAGGCCAAGGGGGATCTCAACGGCGCCCGCGAGCATATTTCGAGATATCTCGAGCTGGACCCAAACGCCCAGGACGTCGATGTGGTGCGCGCGCACTTGCAAGGTATCGGAAAACCGGACCAGCTGGAGCCGCCGCTGGAAATCCTTTGATCGAAATTTTGCCGGCGATGTCTCGCCATGATACGATGACGGCTTCTTTCCAGTCATGTCCGGCGCCGGAATGACGTGTTCCCGGAGGTCACCGAATGAAAGCCGCAAAAAAGACCTCGAAGAAGGTCGTCGCGAAAAAACGCCAAACGGCAAAGGACGAAGCAGCGTTTTGGGAGCTGCGGCTGTACATTGCCGGTCCGACGCCGAATTCGGTCGCTGCGATCAGCAATTTGAAGAAGATCTGTGAGGAACGCCTGCAGGGCCGGTACCGGATTGAAGTGATTGACTTGCTGAAAAGTCCGCAATTGGCCCAAGGGGACCAGATCGTAGCGATTCCGACGTTAGTAAGAAAACTTCCCGCCCCGGTGAAGAAGATCATTGGCAACCTGTCGAAAACCGAACGGACTCTGGTAGGATTGGATCTTCAACCGGCGTCGTGAAGAGCCTGAGGCCTAAAAGCGTGTCGCCCAAGCGAGCCCGAATTCCGGCTGAGAAGCCCTCCTCAGCGCGCAACAATTCAGCCGTCCGCAAACTCCAGCCGGTTCCGCGGACGCGGTCTGGTCGTGAGGAAAGACTCCTCGCCCGGTTGAAAGCGGCGGAAGAATCGCTCCGCGCCATTCGGTCTCCCGATGTGGATGCCCTGGTCGTTCTCGGAAGCCGGGGCGCCAAGGTGATCACTCTACAAGGTGGGGAGTCCGCCTATCGTCTGCTGGTGGAGGCAATGAGCGAGGGAGCCGCGACGGTTTCCAGCGACGGAGCCGTGCTTTATTGCAACGGCCGGTTTTCGGAACTGGTGGAGCAGCCCGCGGCACAGGTGGTCGGATTGACCATTCAATCGCTGGTGCATGAGGCCCAACGCGAGCGCGCGGCCAAGTTTCTGAGGTTGGCGCGCAAACACCCCGCTAAAGGGGAGTTCCTGCTGCGCAGCAGCCGCGGCCGCCTCATTCCGGTGCATCTGTCATTAAACCGCCTTAGCGGATTTCGGGGCCATGGGTTTGGGCTGGTGGTCACCGACCTGACCGAGCAGCGGCGCAAGCAGCAGGAAGAGATCAAGCTGGCCGAAGACTTGCACCGGCTCGTCTTGGAGCGGGAACTGGTCGCCCAGGAAGGCGAGCGCCGGCGAATTGCGCGGGAACTGCACGATGAAGCCGGGCAATTGCTGACTTCTTTGCTGGTCGGGTTGAGGAGCCTGGAAGATTCCACCGAAATCGCGGATTGCAAGTCGCTGGGCCGCAAGATGAGGGAAATCACGGCTCAGGCGATCGACGAAGTGGGCCGCCTGGCGCGGGGACTGCATCCGACCGCCCTGGACGATCATGGACTCGGCGCCGCGCTAAGCCGCTACGTCGAGGAATATTCCACAACTCACCGGATCGCGGTGCAGCTTTCTGTCCATGGCTTGAAATCCCAAAAGCTGTCCCCGGCCGTACAGATTGCGCTCTACCGGATTCTGCAGGAAACCTTGACGAACGTGGCGCGGCACTCGCGCGCGAAAACCGCCCGGGTGGAATTAAGACATTCCGCGCGCGCGCTGCAAATGTCGGTAATCGATGACGGGGCCGGTTTCGATACGAAAGCCGTGAGCCTCCGAACCTCTCATCATCTCGGTATTCAGAGCATTCGGGAACGGAGTGCGATGTTGGGTGGCACAGCCACATTCACCTCCGGTTCCAAAGGGACTCAGGTTCTGGTGCGGATTCCGCTGATCGATTGGGCTGTTCCAGCGCTCGTTCGCCCATTGGGAGCATGATATGCCCGCGCTAAGCCCCAAGATCCGGGTTCTGGTTGCGGACGATCACGCGATTCTGCGAGCCGGACTTAAGCTGTTGATCAATTCGCAGGCGGATATGGACGTGGTGGCGGAAGCCGCGGACGGAAAACAGGCAATTGAACAGGCCCGGGAAACTAAACCCGATGTGGCCCTGCTCGATCTGACGATGCCCCGCACCGGAGGAATGGAAGCGCTGCAAAGAATGATGCGCGACGGTGGAAAAACCCGCGTCGTCATCCTGACCATGCACGATGACGCAGCTTACTTGCGCTCGGTCCTGGCCGCCGGCGCTGCCGGGTATATTCTGAAACGATCTGTCGATGCGGAGCTGCTGTCGGCTATACGCGCGGTGTACCGGGGGGGCACGTTTATCGACCCGAACCTGGCGGATTATCTGGTTCGCGATGTCATTGCGAAAGCCGGCGGACGGACGGGACGTAAGCGAACCGCGAGAATTCTCAGCGACCGGGAGGCCCAGGTGCTGGTTCTGGTCGCGCGCGGTTTCAGCAGCCAGGAAATTGCCAATCAGATATTCGTGAGCGTTAAAACAGTGGAGACCTATCGCGCCCGTTTCGCTGGCAAGTTGGGCCTGAAGGGTCGCAGCGACGTAGTGCGATACGCCGTTCAAATGGGTCTATTGACGCCCGAAACGCTCGAGGGACACGAAAAACGACCGGCATAAATGCAGCGGCTGAAACGTTGCGCCTCGTAGTATAAAAACAAACGTGTACGGACACTGCGGCAAAAATAGGCAACGTTGGTCTGCAAGTTGCTTTCGAATGAGGCATGGCAGCACTGGTCACGCCCCAACCTCAGCGGGAAATAGCAGCTCTGGGTTGCGCGGAGAGGCTCCGCCTCCTGGAAGAATTCACCGAAGCCGTACGAGACCTCGCGCTTGTTCAAGATCAGCAGATCGCGGCGTTGCTACGGGGACACGAAGACTGCTCGCAACTCGAAGCGCTCCTCCACCGGTCTAACGAGAAGAGAAGTCAGGCCAAATACGCGTACATGCAGCATGCCTTTGAACACGGCTGCGTAGAATAAACCCGATTGGGCGCCGCCCATTAAAACCAAAGCCGCTTTTGTAAGGAAATTCCCGACAGCCCGTAGCATTTTTGGCATCACACCCGACACCAAGGGAATGCCTGAAATGTAATACTGACTCCAGATATAGTGCTGAATCGGACCTCGCCTACCGGCGGGCAGCGGCTTGAGGCCACCACATACAAAAAATGGATCAGGCATTATGAGCAGCACGGTAAGAACTGCTTTCGGAGACTTGTCGGGGCGCAAAGCCCGGTGTGTGTGCGGACGCACCAGACCGAGCAGCGCGGATCTTCCGAATTTCGAATTTCGGGGACCGGGATCGCGGATGGCAACCCAAGTTTGTGTATGCGGCTATCATCAACTCGCGCACCATGCCGATATCCGGGAGACAGCCGTATCCCCCACGCTTAAGAATTGCCCGGGATTCCGGCCGCACGGAGAGATGGAGTACGACGCATTTTGGTGCGGATGCAAACCGTCCGGGCACGACGCAGCTTAGCCGACCGGCGCCCAGGCGGAGTGTCGCGATCGATCTCCGCGCGGCATCTGTTCTGTCACCTCAGTGAATCTTAAGCGCCATGGCGAGAATTGGCTTGGCCCATTCCGGGATTGATTGGAGATTATACGAACCGACAATCTTGCCAGAAGCCATATGCAGGAGGAGCATCGGCTCTGGGCGCTCGCCTACGTCTGGATCAGCTTCGTTGCTGTTATCGTAAAGAAGCAACTCGGTCAACCGTGGCAGGAGGCGGATCAAGTTCAGGCGGCTCCGATCAAACCGTTCGCGAATCTTCTGCTCGGAAATTCGGTGCCCTCCTTTCTCAACTCTCGCCTTCACTCGCGCGATATGAAGCTCGACGCTGCTCAGCCCTACGTACCAGATGCGAACCTCCAGTCCCTGCAATAATGCCGAACTCAGAAGCGCCGGAATGGTTTTGCCGCCCAGCGTCGTCTCGAATGCAAAATTCAGTCGTTCGGCAATCGCGCGTTGGAGAAGTCGTCTTCCCTGATTCCAAGCCTGGCTATTTGCTTCGGCTTCGGAGAGGTGCGGCTTGGCGCGCCGCATTCGAGCTGCGGCCTCATCCGGATTGAAGTAGTCGGCGCCTTCAGCACGGAACATGGCACCGGCGATGCTGCTCTTTCCTGCACCGTTGGTTCCCGCCAAAACATAAATGCAGGGCGGCTGATCCTGCTTAGGCACGTCTACGTGCCGCGGCTACTGCAGCCTTTCCCAACCGCTTTGGCGTTGCATGAAAAGCGGCGTTCATGCCGGCGCGAGCTGCTGGTGTTTGCATTCTCGCGAGGAACCCGTCGAACTCTTCGCTGAGGGATTTGAGCTCGGCTCTGTGAGCATTCGAAAGGGCATTGAACTCATCCATCGAAATCAAGACCGCCTTCGGTGAGTCGTGCTTTGTGATCACAACCGTGCCGCCTTGGATCACAGTTTCAAGAATCCGGCCAAACTCGTTTTTCGCCTCAGTTGCAGAAATCGCGACAGATTCCATCGCCTCTAGTGGACGACGCCGCACCGGTACCAGCCGAGGTGACCGCGTTCGTGACATCCGTGACATCCGATTTCGTCTCTCCAACAGCCATTTTAGCCATTCTGGCCAGAACAGTCAAAAACCAATTCTCAGTTGACTTGGCCCCGGTCTCTTAAAGGATCCAACCCACGGTTCGCCAGCCTGCCATCGCGCTTCATCACTGGATAGACCAGGCCGAGCGGAGTTTCTCGCTGAGCGGTGCTGCGATGCACTCTTTGGCGGCCGACATTGGATCGCGGTCAGCCACACATGGATGCGGCCTCGGTTCGGAAGCTCAGAACAGTGAAACGTAAGCGGATCAGTGCATGACCGGCGTCTCGGATCTTGGCTATTCGTACAAAACCTGGTCACGAATCCTGTAAGCCATTGAAATACGGTTGGCTCCCCGGCATGGATTCGAACCACGATTCACGGCTCCAAAGGCCGCTGT
>CAZKQQ010000184.1:0-13954 GCA_964554945.1 uncultured Solibacteraceae bacterium
TTTAATTTCCTTCATCGGCGCCTTGCAACGATTGCACGTCACATCTACAAGGTACAGGTAACGGCCCAACAAGGTACAGGTAACGGCCCAACAACGGGCTGCGCGCTCACTCGACCGCAAACACCCAGACGGCTCCGCCTTCGGGCACTTCGGGATATTCGCCGGGGAACAACTGATTCAGCGTTGCCTGCATGCCGCGCGAATCCCCACCCCAGCCGGAGAGCACGGCGATGTATTGCTTGCCGTCCAGAGCGAACGAGGACGGGGGCGCCAGAATGCCGCTGCCGGTGGGAAATTCCCAGAGCAGCGCGCCGGTGGTGTCGTCGAAAGCGTGGATCTTGCGGTCATTAGTGCCGCCGCTGAAGACCAGGCCGCCGGCGGTGGCCAACATCGCGCCCCAATTCGGAGATTTGGCGTAGTTGTGCGTCCAAACCTTTTGCCCGGTGTCCACGTTCCAGGCTTGCACTTCGCCGAAGTGGTCGGCGCCGGGCTTCATCGATGGCGCGCCGCCGCGCACCGTGCCGGTGTAGTTCTTGCCAGGCGTGTACACCACCTCTTCGGCGCCCATCGAGGTGCCGCACAGGTTATTGTTGGCCGGAACGTAAATCAGGCGCGTCTTGGGGCTGAACGCGATGGGCGGCCAGTTCTTGCCGCCATGCGCGTTGGGGCAGAAGTCCACGCGTTTTCCGGTGCCGGGTTTGTGCGCCGGATCCACGTCCGGCCGCCCAGTCTCGGGATCGAGACGGAGAAACACGTTCTGGTTCACATACGGCTTGCCTTCGATAAACCGGATGCGTCCGGTGGTGCGCTCCAGGAACCAGAGATAGCCATCGCGCGCCACATCAATCAATCCTTTGACGGTGCGCCCGTTGTGCTGGTAGTCCACCAGGATCGGCGGCGACACTTCGTCCCAGTCCCAGGATTCATTCGGATTGTATTGGAAATGGCCCTTGATCTGTCCGGTGGCGACATCCAGCGCGATCGTCGACCCGACGTAGAGGTTGTCTCCCGGCCGCCGGTCGCCCATCCACGGTCCGCCATTGCCCGTCCCCCAGAATGCCAGGTTGGTCTCGGGATCGTAGTTGCCGGTGACCCATACGGAGCCGCCGCCGGTTTTCCACTGGTCGCCTTTCGGCCACGTTTCGCTGCCGGGCTCGCCGGGCGCGGGCACCGTGTACGTGCGCCACTGCTCTTTGCCGGTGTCGGGATCGAAGGCAGCGACAAAGCCCCGAATGCCGAACTCGCCGCCGGAAGCACCGACCATCACCTTGCCGCCGGCAATCAGCGGCGCGAGCGTGATGTAGTAGGCCGACTTGTTATCCGCTACGTCGGTGGTCCAGACTTCTTTGCCGGTTTTCGCGTCCAGCGCCACCAGCACCGCTTCGCCCGCCGCGAAATAAATCTTGTCGCCGTAGAGCGCTACGCCGCGATTGGTTTCGTGCGGAACCATGGCTCCGGCAGGGCGCGGCCTCCGGTACCGCCACAGCAGGTTGCCGCTCTTGGCATCGAGCGCCAGCACCTGGTTGTTCGGCGTCGAGACAAACATCACCCCGTTGTTGACGATCGGCGCGGCCTCATGGACCCGCGTCTCGCCCGTGGAAAATACCCAGACCGGACGCAGTTGTTTCACATTGTCGGGCGTGATCTGTTTCAGCGGGCTGTAACCCCATCCGTCATACGTGCGGCGGATCATGAGCCAGTTGTTGCCGTCGGGAGTCTTCAGCTGCTCGGCGCTCACCGGCTGATAGTTGGCGAGCACCGGCGGCATCGGCGCGGGAACCGTGGGCTGCGGAGGCTGCCCGAACAGCGAAACAGCCAGTGCGGTTAACGCAACGGGTATGATTGCGGGAAAAGATCGACTGCGGCGGAGCATGGCGGGCCTCCTGATCCGTTCATCATACATGACCGCCGGACGGCGTCGAGCCTCCCGCTATAATTGAGGCAGTGGATCTGGAAAAAACACTGCTTCGTAAGGTCGGCGAGGCCGTGGCTCGCTTCAAAATGATTCGCGATGGGGACCGGGTCGCGGTGGCGCTCTCCGGCGGCAAGGACTCGGCGACGCTGCTGGAGGCGCTGCTTTTGCTGGCCAAACGTGCCCCGATCGATTTCTCCGTCTGCGCCTTCACGGTCGAACAAGGCAAATTTCTGCGGCCGATCGAACCCTTCGGGGAGTACCTGAAGCAGCGGGGCATTCCCTGGACTTACTTTCGCGATGCTCCCTCGTTGCGCCTGCTTGAAGATCAACCCGACCACGGCTGCGACCTGTGCAGCCGTTACCGGCGTCGTGCTGTCTACGAGATCGCGCACGATTTGGGCGCCAACGTGATCGCCTTCGGCCATACGGCCGATGATTTCTGCGAAGCGCTGCTGCGCAACACGATGTTCACGGGCAAGCTTAGCGCGCTGCCGCCCGTCACCGTTTCACGCGCTAAGGAGTACCGCCTGATCCGCCCGTTGGTTTATGTGACCGAAGACATCACCCGGGCCTACGCCGAATCGCTCGGTATCCCGGTCGTACCCTGCGGTTGTTCGCAGAGGACCGGCACGGTCCGCCAGTCGCTGCGCGGGGTCTTCCGCGACCTCGAGCGCGAATATCCGCATCTGAAGGAAAACATCCTCTCCGCCATGGGCAACGTGGACACGGGACGGCTGCTCGATACACGTTTCCATGAACCCGAGGCCGCGGAACCGCAAGAACTTTTTCCCATCGTCAGCGAGCCGTAATATTTATTGACCGGCGCCGCGCATCCGAATAAGATGAGGGGTCCAAGAGTCGACGTCCTCCTATGAAACTGCTGCCTCGCGAAGAGAAGTTCTATCATCTCTTCCTGAAACAGGTTGAGATTATTTCCGACGCCTCCCGGTTGCTGCTCGATGGAGTGCGGGCGGGCAATTCCCGCCTGGCGGGCGTCGCCACCGAAATCAACGTATTGGAAAACAAGGGCGATGAGGTGATCCATGAGATCTTCACCCGCCTCAATCAGACATTCATCACCCCGATAGATCCAGAGGATATCCACAACATCTCCACAGCGCTTGATAACGTTCTCGATGGCGTGGAGGACACCGCCCATCGCCTGGTTTCGTATCGCATCAAGCCTATCCCGGTCCCTATGATCACCCTTGCGGAGATTATCGCGGCCTGCGCGAAGGCACTCAAAGCTGCCTTCGAAGCGCTCGAGCAGGGTGGTTCCGTCATGGAACATTGCATTGAGATCAACCGGTTGGAAAACGAAGGAGATCTCATCGGCCGTAGCGCCGTCGTCGACCTGTTCGACAAGGAAAAGGACCCCATTACGCTGATCAAGCTCAAGGAAGTCTACGACTTCATCGAAGGCACCATCGATAGCTGCGAGGACGTGGCCGACGTTCTGCAGAACGTCGTAGTCAAGAACAGCTGACCGATGTCCGCTTTCACGCTCGCCGCGCTCATCATCAGCATTGCCCTGGTCTTCGATTACATCAACGGTTTTCACGACGCCGCTAATTCCATCGCTACCGTCGTCGCGACGCGCGTCCTCACCCCATTTCAAGCCGTGGTCTGGGCCGCATTCTTTAATTTCGCGGCATATTTCCTGTTTGGCACCGCGGTGGCCAAAACCTTCGGCACAGGTTTCGTTCACATCGATCTCGTCACGCCGCACGTTCTAATGGCCGGTGTGGTCGGCGCCATCGTCTGGGATCTCATCACGTGGTGGCTCGGTTTGCCGACGAGTTCGACACACGCGCTGATTGGCGGCTATGCCGGCGCCGCCATGGCCCGGATCGGTCTGTTGCAAGGCATGGGTCACAGCCTGGATGCGTTGAATCTCGGACCGAAAGGTGAATGGCCCCTCACGGTAACGTTTATTTTCGTAGCGCCGTTGATCGGGTTGGTCGCCGCCTATATTTTGATGGTGGTGGTGTACTGGATTTTCCGGAAATCGAGCCCGTCGCGGATGGACTTGTACTTCCGCAAGTTCCAGCTTCTTTCGGCCGCAATGTTCAGTCTCTCGCACGGCTCCAACGATGCGCAGAAAACGGCCGGCATCATCACCGGCGTGCTGTACTCATCGCATTTCATCAAGGTTTTCGAGATTCCTACATGGGTGTTATTTGCGGCGTATTCGGCTATCGGACTTGGCACGCTGAGCGGCGGCTGGCGCATCGTGCATACCATGGGCGGCCGGCTGACGCGGCTGAAACCGCGGAGCGGATTCTGCGCTGAGACAGGCGCCGCAATTGCCGTCTTCACGGCGACCAATCTGGGATTGCCGGTCTCAACCACACATGCCATAGCCGGCGCCATTACCGGCGTGGGCAGCATTCATCGGCTCAAGGCCGTGCGCTGGGGACTGGCAGCGAACATTGTATGGGCCTGGGTGCTGACCATTCCGGCCGCCGCAATCATTGCCTGGGTCTGCTTTGCGATCGTGCAACTGATCCTGCCCGGCGCGTAGTTGCGGCCAAACGCTTGGCGATTCTGTAACGCAATTGCAATAATCTACGAAGACTAATCCTATGAAAATCTTCCGATTTTGCGCCTGGACTGCCGCCCTCGCTTGCGGGTGTGCGGCAGTGCGCGCCCAAGTCCCCTCCAGCATGGAACTCTCCACGGAGTTGCGACAGTTGCGGGAGCAGGTAGCCGCCCAGCAACAGCAGATCGATCAACTACGACTCATGCTGGATGAGCAAAGGAGCCTGCTTCGAGGACTCGCGGGCGCGCCCGTGCCGGCGGGAAGCGCATTCGTGCCGGCGCCCATGGTCGCTGCGGCCGCCACAGCTCCCGTTATCACGCAAAATCCTCCGCCGGCGAACCCTTCCACGGGCAACGTGGACGCTCTCCGGACAAAGGTGGAAGAAATTTCGCACGAACTCGCCGGATTCAAATTCTCGGGCGATTTTCGCTACCGCCTCGACATGCAGCTCCGTTCCGCCAATGACATCGCCGGGCCGCTCCAGAATATTCGCAGCCGCTATCGTCTCCGCTTGAACCTCGACAAGGATCTGGACCACGACTTCGGCTTTCACATGCAGCTTTCCACCGGCCCATTTCGGATCCAGACCACCAACGATCAGGATATGGGCGGGATGGGGGCCAAGAAACCGTTCTCGCTGTCCGAGGCTTCCGTGGATTTTCACCCCGGCTCGCATTTCTCAATGCGCGGCGGCCGCATGGAGGAAGTCTTCGCCGACAACATGCGCTTCGTCTGGGACGACGACATTCGCTTTGATGGATTCCAGCAGATCGCTCGGGTATCTTGGGACTCCGGCATCCTGGGCTTCCAACACCTGGAGCTTCGTTCGGCCGAGTACATTCTCAGCAACCCGGCGGTGTATGCGCTCCCCTCCTCGTCATTCTACGTGGCCGCCGGTTACTTGCCGGGACAAAAGGTGCGGGATGCTCAACTGTTCCATCCCGGCTTCGTGCTGCGAGGCGATCTGAATTCGCGGTGGACGCACCAGTTTACCGGCGATATCCAGGTATACCGCAACGCCAACCAGATCCAGCTTTCCTCCACCAGTTCTGGAATCCCGGTGGTGAGCGATACGATCGGCTTGCAGCTCCCGCTGCCCATTCCTACCGTGGGCAACGCAACCACTACGCCCGGCGGCGCCATCTACACGGCCGGCCACTTCCAGATCGTTCGCGCCGCTTACCGGCTGGAACGCAAAGGCGTGTTGGTGGGGGGCCGTGAGATGCCGTTCTGGGTCGACTTCCAGGCCTCCCGCAATGTCGGGGCTGGGTCTCTGCGTGACGGCATCATGGCCTCGGCCAACCTGGGCGTGGTGCGGAAGTTCGGCGACATGCGCTTCTTGTATCAATTCGTGATAAAGGACGCCAACTCGCTCGTCTCGCAGTTCACCGACGACGATTTGGGCACGGGAACGGGCGTCAACATTCTCGTCCACGCCCTGCGCTGGGATTTCGGCTTGACCCGATACCTGCAGTGGCAGAATTTGCTGTTCTTGCAAAGCGAGAGGCGCGCTAACAATCCCGCGGACCGGTTTTTCGTTCCCTTGCAACGCGGGTCCAACGAAACCTTCCGCTATCTGGGACAACTCGCTTTTTCGTTCTGATCCGGATCGCCCGCCGCTTTAGGCGGTTAGCAGCGTTCCGCGGCCGAGGATATTCTGCGGGTCCAGCCGCCGCTTCACCGCCTTCATGGCCTCGATCTGTTCCGGAGCATACTGCAAAGCCAGTAAATGCGCTTTGCGCTTGCCTAGTCCGTGCTCCGCCGACACGGTGCCGCCGGAGGCGACCGCCTGACGCGCAAACTCCGCCAGCAAAGCAACAGCTCGTTGCGCCTCTTCCGGCGAAGGAAGAATATTGACGTGCAGGTGAGCGTCCCCGATGTGCCCGAAAATCACATACCGGCCGGCAAATTCTTCTTCCAGCCGCCCGCGGTAATAGGCGAGCATCTCGCGGTTGTGCTCAATGGGCACCGCGTGATCGGTGCCCATCTTGAGCATGCCGTTCCGGCGAACCGTATCGTTCACCAGTTCTGGCAATGCGTGCCGAAAGCGGCGGAAGCGCTCACGATCGACCGCCGAGTCCGCCAGCCAGGATTCGCCCAGACCGTGAGCGGCTTCAATCCGCGCCAGCCAACTCTCCGCCTCATGGCCGTCCCCGAGTTCCTGCTCAAATAAAATCGCGGCGCGGGCCGCTCGCGGGATCTCCGGGAAGCGGATGCTCAGCAGCGCAAGCGAAGGCTCATCCAGGTATTCGAGCATCCGCGACGATGTGCCGGTCCGCCAGTCGTCGACTGCCTCTAAAGCAGCCTCGTCACTTCCGAAGAAAATGACTCCGGCCAGAAGCGCCGGCGGAGCCGGCAGCAGCTTCAGTCGCGCTTCCGTGACGACCCCCAGCGTGCCCTCAGATCCGGTAAACAGGTCGATCCAGTCCATGCCCGGCCGCAGCAGATAGCCAGCCGTGTTCTTGGTGACGTTGGGCAGAGGAATTGTCCCGGGATCGAAATCAATGGCATCGCCGCGCCCGATCTCCATCAGGCGTCCATCTGCCAGTACGACCCGGAGCCGTTCGATCCAGCGCCGCGTTGCGCCATATTTGAAACTGCGGGAGCCGCTGGCGTTGGTCGCAATCGTGCCACCGATTGAAGCCGAGGCCTCGGTTGGATCGGGCGGATAAAACTGGCCGGATGCGTGCGCCGCGGCATGCAGGTCGCGCAGAATGACGCCCGCACCGGCGATCGCATATCCCGGCTGGATTTCGAGTCGCGTCAGTTTTTCGAGCGAAAGCACCCAGCCGCCCTGCGGCACCCGTGCCCCTGTGACTCCAGTGCCCGCGCCGGCAACGGTGACCGGAACTCCTGAAAGCGAAGATTCGCGCAGCGCTGCGATTACGCCCGTTTCATCGACAGGAATAATCACGCGCTCGGCGTGGCCGAAAAACCCGGAAGCATCTTCGAGATAGCGGCTGGGCAGGCCGGCTGCCTGCCCCGCTAGACTTCCAGGATCACCGGCATAATCAGCGGCCGCCGGGAGGTCTCCTTTACGATGTACCGCTTCAGATCGGCCCGGATCTTCTCCTTCATGACTCCCCAATCCGTCTTCTCCTCCTGGTTCGACCCCTCCAGTGTCTTGGCCACGATCTGCCGCGCTGCCTGCATGAACTCCGAGCCGTCTTCCGCCAGGGCGAAACCGCGGCTGACGATCTCCGGAGGGTTTTCCATGCGCCCGGTATGCCGGTTGATCGCGATGATCGGCAGCACGATGCCGTCTTCGGACAAGTGCCGGCGGTCGCGGATTACTACCTCCTGCACCACGTCGTCCACCGAGCCGGAATCAATGCACACCCGCCCGACCGTCACCTTGCTGCTCTTGCGCGCACCGCGTTGGTCGATCTCCAGGACGTCCCCCGATTCCAAAACGAAGCTGTCTTCCAGCCCGGCAAACCGCAAATGCTCGGCCAGCCGCGCGTGCTTCGAAAGCTGCCGGAACTCGCCGTGGATCGGCATGAAATACCGGGGCCGCACCAGGTTCAGCACCAGCTTCATCTCTTCCACGCTCGCGTGCCCGGACACATGCAGCGGCGGATTCATGCTCCCGTACAGCACGTCCGCGCCGCGCCGCGACATGTGGTCGATCATCCGGAAGATCGCCTTCTCGTTTCCGGGAATGATGCGCGCGCTCAACACCACGGTGTCGCCCTTTTCCACCGAAGCGTGCTTGTGATTGTCTACCGCCACGCGCGCCAGCGCCGACATCGGCTCGCCTTGCGTTCCGGAGATCAGGAACGCAACCCGGTCCGGCGGAGCTTCCATGGCATCCTGCGGCCGCAGCAGGATCCCATCCGGAATGTCGAGCAGTCCCAGCGAGTGAGCGATCTCCGTAACCGAGACCATGCTGCGTCCAAACACTGCGACCCGCCGGTTATACTCCTGGGCCAGATCCAGCACCAACTGGATCCGATGAATCGAGGAGCTGAAGCACGAAACCACCACGCGCCCCGTCGCCCGGCTAAATATCTCTTCCATGCGCGGGCGCACCGCGCGCTCCGATTCCGTATAGCCGGGCCGGTCCGAGTTGGTCGAGTCCGAGAGCAGCAGCAGTACGCCGCGTTTGCCGTATTCCGCCAGCGTGTGGAGGTCGAACAGTTCGTTGTCTGTGGGAGTCGGATCTACTTTGAAATCGCCGGTGTGGATAATGACGCCCAGCGGCGTGGTGATGGCCAGCGCCACGGCGCTGACAATCGAATGCGTAACGTGGATGAATTCAATTTTGAACGGGCCGACCTCGATAATCTGCTTCGGCTTGATCTTGACGAGACGCGGCTCCTCGTCCAGTTGGTATTCCTCCAGCCGCCTCTCCACCAGCGCCAGGGTAAAAGCGGTGCCATACACCGGCACGTCAATCTCGGTGAGGAAGTACGGCACCGCGCCGATGTGATCTTCGTGGCCGTGGGTGAGGATCAGCGCCCGAACAAGATCCTGGTTTTCTTTTAGGAACGAGAGGTCGGGCATAACCAGGTCGACGCCCAGCAGTTCCGCTTCGGGAAACATCATCCCGGAGTCGATTACGATAATGTCGTCCGCGTACCGGATGGCGGTCATGTTCATGCCGAACTCGCCCAAGCCGCCTAGCGGGATCACTTGCAGTTTCTGATCAGTCATTCAGTGTCTTCTTAACGATAACCCGCCGCCTGCAATTCAAACAGCTCGGCATAACGGCCCCCGAGCGCCACCAGTTGTTGGTGCGTGCCCTGTTCCTGAATTACCCCGTCGGCCAGCACCAGGATCCGATCGGCCATCCGCACCGTCGAAAAGCGGTGTGAGATAAGCACGGCCATGCGTCCCCGCGTCAGATCGGCGAAGCGCAGGAAGACTTCATATTCCGCCCGGGCGTCCAGAGTAGCGGTGGGTTCATCCAGAATCAAGAGCTGCCCATCGCGCATGTAGGCGCGAGCCAGCGCGAACTTCTGCCATTCACCGCCGGAGAGGTCGACGCCGCCTTCAAAACGCCGCCCCACCATCTGATCGTAGCGGTTGGGAAGCCGGTCGATCACGCCTCGCGCCAGGCTTTTGCGCGCCGCCGATTCGATGCGCTCCTGCTCCGCCAGCGATTCGATTTTGCCGAAACCGATATTCTCCCGCACCAGCATGTCGAAACGCATGTAGTCCTGGAAGATCACGCCGATCTCGCGGCGGAGGTCGTCGACCTCGTATTCGCGAAGGTCGATGCCGTCCAGCAGGATCTGCCCCTCGCTCGGATCATACAGCCGCGCCAGCAGTTTCACCAGCGTCGTTTTGCCGGCACCATTCTCCCCGATGAGTGCCACTTTTTCGCCCACGTCGAGCCGCAGATTGATGTCGCGCACCACCATCCGATCCGATCCGGCATACGCAAACGCGACGTTGCGGAACTCGAATCCCGCTCGGATCGGTCGCGGCGCAGGCAGCGGCGCTCCTCCGGCATGCGGCAAAGAGTAAACTGCGGGCTCCATTTTGAAAAAATCGAACAGATCGGTGAGGAACATCGCCTGTTCGGAAATGTCGTTGAAACTGGAAAGAATCCGCTCGATATAAGACCGCGACCGCGAAAACGCTCCCGTCAGGAACGTGAAGGTGCCGACCGAAATCGCTCCCGTCAGCGTCCGCACCAGCACGACCGCGTAGGCGCCGTAATATCCTCCGGTTGAGATTAGATTCAGCGCTGAGCCCACGATTGCCCGCCGAATCGCGATGCCCTTGTTCTCGTCGTAAATCTCTTCGGACAATCGATGGTAGCGGTCCGCCAGATACCTTCCAAGCCCAAATATTTTGACCTCTTTGGCGCTCTGCGCGCTGGCCCCCAGCAACCGCAGGTAATCCAACTGCCGCCGTTCCGGCGTCCGGCGATACAGCACCGAATAGGCGAGTGTCGTGAAATGTGTCTCTCCCAAAAAAGCAGGCACCACCGCGGCAATCAACAGCACCATCAGCCAGGGCGAGAAAACAACGAGCCCCGCCGAAAGCGATAACAGGCTCAGCGTATCCTGCCCCGTATTCAACAAAGCGGCCAGAAGCCCCAGCCGGCCCGTAGTCTGCCGGCGGGCGCGCTCCAACTTGTCGTAAAACAAAGGATCTTCGAAGAATGCCAGGTCCAGCCGGTCGGCGTGATGCATTAGCCGGAGGCTGACGCGATTCGTGAACCGGTCCCCCAGAAGGCTGTCGCAGAGCGTGTTGACACGGCCCAGAACGTCACTCGCCAGGGCCAAACCCAATTCCACCGCCACCAACTTCCAAATGCTGCCCAGAGTGCCCGTTCCACGCGTAATCCGGCTTACCACGGCATCCAGAATCAGTTTTGAGACCCAGAGCATCCCCAAAGGCAACAATGCCCGGAAAAGCCGCAAAATCACGCTAGTGACCACTAGCAACGGGCTGGTTTGCCAGACCATCCGGAGCAGGGGACGCACGTTCTGCAGGGCGCTCAGCCGGGCCCTCCAGGAGAGTTCCTCGCCCCGGGCCGCCGGCAAAGGGGGATGCATGACTCAGTGTAACAGGTAATGTTTCCTATGAAATAGAAATGCTCACCCCGGAGGGTGAGCATTTTTCCCCTGTTCTACCAGGGTGATGTTCAATGGGAGAACCATTTTCGACGGCATCGCAACCGCCAAAAACTTTGTAGTTGGATCTTATTTCCCCGCAGCCTGCAAGTCAAGAAAAAATCCGGCGCAAAATTTTCGTCGGTAAGCTGCTCGTGCAGGCTGACTTGCGAGAACGCCCGTTTTTCCACAAAAAACGGGAAGCCTTGGAAAACCGGCTTCCGCCGCTTGCGGATTTCGCTCCAACCCCCACAAAAACCGACCATTTACCGATCTGTTCAGCGTTCTTCCAGGTGCAACAGGATCATTGGATCTTCGGCCTGGCCCTTCCGCCCCCGCCAGAAAAAGGCCCGAAATCCCCCAACGAACATCCCTGCAACGATCGAGAAGACTAGCAGTATCCCAATCAAAACGAAGATGTTCACCAGCATGTTCCCGACTTGCCCAGGAGTGGTTGGCGTGCGCTCATGCAGTGTGACTTGAGCCACGTACCGCACTTGGGCCAAAATCCGTTCGGCCATGTCCGGATCCGGCGGAGATAGGATAACAGCCAGCAGCGGGCCGGTTCGCTTGACCACGGCGCCGGGTAGTTTTTGGAACTCTCCGTCCTTCTGCATGGCTATCTGATTAGTCGGGTAACTGAAAATTGCCAGCGTCAAATCGCCTTTCGGGCTGTGGAAAACGCCCATCTGAGCCTCGGCGCCCATGTGGAACGCTGCGACCGAAGGGGGAATACCGGGATCGAATTTCTGCAGTGCTGCCGGACCGGTAATGTACCGTTCGCTGTTCGGAACCAATTCCTGCGAGGGCAAGAAGGACGGCAGAGTCGGCAGCGGGGTCGCGTCCACATCCACGAGGCTGTTGAGAACCGGCGCGAGTTCCTCCGCGGCCGGCTTATAGCCCATCACCTCCAATAGGTAATTGCCGCGAACCAGGACCACGCCGTCGGAAGTCTCTACCGCCAGATCCGCCAACTTCGAAGGCTTCGCGTTTTTCGGCCGCTGCCAATCGAAAGCCGCCAGCGACGCGGTGGTGTCTGCCAAACGGTACATGGTCGCGGTGAATTTCGCTTTCCCGTTCTCGTAAACAGCGGTTTCGGAGCTCTTCAACCCCAGTTCATCCCAAAGCGGCTGGTCGGTCAGCCTGGCCGGCGATGCCGAGGTCCGGTGATAATCACCGAGAGTGTCAGGCCAGGTAGCAGCCCCACCGAGGATGGGAATCAGGAGCAGCAGCACGAGCTTCATGAATATTTAGACTCCACCCGTGCCGTGACACTTCTTGTATTTCTTGCCGCTCCCACATGGGCATGGATCATTGCGTCCGACTTTCTGGCCGCTGACGACTTGCTTGGGGCTGGTAGACCCGTCGCCGCCTACAAACTGCAGTTCCGCCAATTCTTTCTCCTTCTTGCGCTGGATGTTGCGAGTGAAATCCTCCATCGAGGTCTTGGCGGCAATCCGCTGCTGCTCGCTGACCGGCGGCGTAGAATCCTCTTCCTCCTCTTCCTCGTCTTCGGACGGGAATGGGAGGACAGGAGTCGGACTGGCGGGCACACCGGGACCGCCTCCCATGCTGACCTGCAGGAAAAACAGGTACCGTACCGTTTCGTCTTCGATGCGATCCGTCATGGCGGTGAACAGATCGTAGGATTCCTTCTTGTACTCGACCAGCGGATCTTTCTGCCCGTGCGCGCGAAGACCGATCCCCTGCTTCAATTCGTCCATCGACAGCAGGTGGTCTTTCCACTGATTGTCGATAACCTGCAGCATGACGATACGCTCGGTCTGGCGCATGACGTCGGAGCCGACCAGGTCTTCCTTCTCCTGGTACTTCTGCCGCAGACGCTCCATGAGAAAATCGGCCATTTCCTGGCGCGTCATCTGCGCCATTTCGGTGAGATCGATCTTCACTCCGAACTGGCTGAGGACGTCATTGCGCAACGACGCCATGTCCCAGGTGTCCGGATGCTTGCCGTCGGGGCAGCGCATATCGATGAACTGGTCGATGATGCCCTGCACGTACTCCATGATTCGCTCTTTTTGATCGATGCCTTCGAGCAACTGGCGGCGCATCCCGTAAATGTATTGCCGCTGCTTATTGTTGACGTCGTCGTATTCAAGGAGGTGTTTGCGGGATTCGAAGTTCTGGACCTCGACGGCTTCCTGGGCCTTGGCGATACGCCTGGTGATGAGCTTGGATTCGATCGGGACATCCTCTTCCATGCCCAGGCGCAGCATGAGATTCTGCATGCGCTCGCCGCCGAAGATGCGCAGCAGGTCGTCTTGTAACGAAAGATAGAAGCGGGAGCTGCCCGGATCGCCCTGGCGGCCGGCTCGGCCGCGGAGCTGGTTATCGATGCGTCGGGATTCGTGGCGTTCGGTGGCGACGATGTGCAGCCCGCCGAGCGCTGTGACTTCATCGTGTTCCTTGTCGGTCTCGGCTTTGAAGCTGGCGTAGACCTCGTCCCATTTATCGCGGCGGACGCGGTAGAACTGGTCGTGGTGCGTGAAGTAGTAGAAGTGCTCGTCGGCGACGTACTTCGCGTCCTCTTCGGATAGACGCTCGGCCAGCTTTCCCTTAATGCAAGCGTCCTTGGTCATGAACTCGGGGTTGCCGCCCAGCAGAATGTCGGTGCCGCGGCCGGCCATGTTGGTGGAGACCGTAACCGTGTTCTTGCGGCCGGCCTGCGCCACGATGGACGCTTCGCGCTCGTGATTCTTGGCGTTCAAGACTTCGTGTCTGACGCCCATGCGCTTGAGGATGCCTGAGAGTTTCTCGGATTTTTCCACCGAGATGGTGCCCACCAGCACAGGCTGGCCCTTCGCGTTGTACTCCTTGATTTCCTTGGCGGCGTTGCGGAACTTTTCTTCCTCGGTCCGGTACACCATGTCCTGGTTTTCCTTGCGGATCATGGGCCGGTTGGTGGGG
>CAZKQQ010000185.1:0-13950 GCA_964554945.1 uncultured Solibacteraceae bacterium
AGGACGCGCTCGTGGGCAAGCTCCAGGAGCGTTACGGCATCCTGCGCGACGAGGCAGAGCGTCAGGTGGACGAGTGGATCGCGCGCATGCCTCCGAGCGACACCGAGCAAGAGCGGCCCGAGCAGACCCGGCGGTGACCCGACACGCCGTCGCGTCGGACGTCACGCAGACTCGGCGTCGCACTCGCAGAACCGGCTTGCGATGCGCATCACGTCCGCGACTTGAATCGGCTTGGGGAGCGTCTCGACCGCGTTCATCGCTCGCCCGACCCTCGTCGCGTCCGTGGCTGCCGAGATGACGACGACCGGGATGTCGGCGATCCGGTCTCGTTTCAGCTGCTCTTCGCGGAACGTGCGGCCGTCCATGACCGGCATCATCAGGTCGAGGATGATCAGGCACGTCCGGGACTCGCCGGACTGCTGCTCCAGGATGTCGATCGCCTGCCGTCCGTTGGCTGCCCCCACCGCCTGACAGCCGCGCTCGTTGAGGATCTCCACCAGGGTGTCCCGGATGGCGGCGTCGTCCTCCACGACCAGGATGCACTCGGTCGTCGCGCTACCCATGACTTCCAAATAGCTCACCGACCGGAGCGGTGGCAGTGGCAAGAGGGATGCGAATCGTGATTCGCGCTCCACCGCCGAGCTCGTTGTCGGCGGTGATCGTGCCGCCATGCGCTGCGACGATCTCGCGGCTCACGTAGAGGCCCAGGCCGAGCCCGCCATAGTTCCGAGGCGAGGCCGCGCGTTCGAAGCGCATGAAGATGCGCTCGCGAGATTCGGGCGGGATCCCGGGCCCCTGATCGCTGACCGTGAGCGTCGCTTCTCCCTCGACCACCTTCACGCCGATGCGTACGGGCTTGCCCGCGCCGAACTTGAAGGCGTTCTCGAGAACGTTGGTGATGACCTGCTCCATCCGGATCGCGTCGATGCGAACGGCTGCGCGGTCAGCCTCCTTCTCGACCCGGACCTCGCACCCGTCGGCGGCCGCCCGCTCGCCGAGCCGCTCGACGACGTCGAGCACGAGCTCGACGAGATCCTCCTCCTTGGGTTTCATCGCGAAGCGGCCCGTCGCGATGCGCGATACGTCGAGCAGCATCTCGATCAGGCCGCGGAGCCGCGCGCTGCTCTTCGCGATGCGACCGAGCTTGGTGGCGATCTTGGGATCCGGCGGATCGCGCTGATGCATGAGTCCCTGCACCTGCAGGTCGAGCGCGGTGAGCGGCGTCCGGAGCTCGTGCGACGCGATCGAGAGGAACTCGTCGCGAAGGCGGACGGCCTCCTGCGCCTGAACCAGCCGGACGCGCTCCTCCTCCGCCGCGTGAAGCGGTGTGAGATCCCGGGTCACTTTGGCGAAGCCGAGGAGCACCCCGTCGTCGCGGATCGGGGTGACCACCACGCTCGCCGCAAACCGCGTCCCGTCCTTGCGGACGCGCCAGGACTCCTCTTCGAAGCGGCCGTCTCTCGCGGCGACATCGAGCTCGCCTTGCACCCTCCCGGAGCGCTGGTCCTCGGCCGTGTGGAAGCGTGACACGTGCTCTCCCAGGATCTCGTCGGCGCGATATCCGAGAATTCTCTGGGCGCCTGCGTTCCAGCTCGCGACCTTCCCGTCGGGATCGACCATGAAGATCGCGTAGTCCTGCACGCTGTCGACGAGCAGACGGAATTGCGCGAGCTCGCGGCGCTGTGCGCGCAGCCGCTCGTTGACCTCCTGCAGCTCCTGCCCTCGCCGCAGAACGTCGAGCTCCACGCGCCGGATGTGGTGGCCGCGACGCACCAGGTCCGTCACGTCCTCGACGCAGTGGACGATGTACTCCACCTCTCCGCTGCGCCCGAGCACCGGAGAGTTCACCGGGCTCCAGTAGCGCTCCTCGAAGGAGCCTTCGGGCCGCCGGATGTCGTACTTCTGCACGGCCATCGCGTCCCTGACGCCCTCGTAGAGCACGCGACCGAGGGAGGCGCTCAGATTGCGGACTCCGGTGGCGCCGGGCTCGTCGGGGTTGTCGGGGAACACCTCGAAGATGTGCTGGCCGACGATCGCCGCCCGCTTCGTCATCGTAGCGCGCAGGTAGGCGTCGCTGACGCCCACGATGCGCAGGTCTCGATCCAGCACCAGGTACGACCCCGGCACGCTCTCGAAGACCTTCCGGAAGTCCACCTCACAGGCCATCGGCGTCCCGGGCCAGGGCATCGGACTCTCGTGGCGCTCTGGACCGCGCGTGGTGGTGCACGGCCTCGAGCAACCGGTGCACGTCGAACGGCTTGTGGATGACCGTCTGGACACGCTCGATGCCGCGCCCCTGCACGAAGTTGGCATTCGGACGGCTATAAAACGTGCCAAACGAACCGCGGACCGCGGTCTTGCCGTCGCCGAAAACATCCCACGCGAAACCGAGCCGCGGGGTGAACAGCAGGAACGGGAACTGCGCGAAATCGCTGTTTCCGGTCAGACCATTGATCTTCATGCCATTCACTGGGTTTCCGGACCCCGGCACAATCGTATTCTGGAGCGCCGCGAACGTGGTCGCTCCGGTGAGCGGGTCGACGGCAACGTTTTTCCCGCCAATGTTCGCGGGCCTGTAAATCCGAGCGGCCTGCTTGGGGTCCCACAACTGCGAGTAGAATTCCGAATATGCGTTGGAATCGTCCTGCATCAGCCCGGTGTGATACCAGCGCAGGCCAAAATCCAGAGTGAAGCGCCGGCTGAGGCGCCAGTTATCCTGGACATACCCTTCGATTTCGACGAAGTGAGGATTCGGGATGAGACGATTAGTGGCTTCCGTATACGTCTGAAATACGCCAAGAAGCGCGTTGGCATAGCCGTTTCCCGTATCCAGCGGATTGTTCACATTGCTTCCAAAGTTGAAGACGCCCGCGTAATTGTATCCCGCGGCGGGCTCGATCTTGGAGTTGTACTCGTAATAGACACCGGTCTTCAGGCTGTGATTGTGCAGCACCTTGCTCAGGTCATCCTGGAACGAGTAGGTGTCATTGAAGTTTTTGTAGGGAATCGGGAAGGTGTTATTGGTCAGCGCATTGCCGGTATAGCCCGGAATGAATGCGCCCGGATTGGGCAACGCCCCGCCTGCAAACGTGGCTGCCGGGAGGTAGTTTTCATATTGCGAGCCGGTAGGGAAGGGGCGTAGCGTGGGCGGGTTCAGACTGCTGGACCGGAAATACGTGGAGTCTTTCTCGCTTCCCTCGCGATAATATCCGAAGTTGTTGTGGCCGACGCCGACCACCATCTCGTTGACAAGCGTGGGGCTGATGATGTTGGTGATGTGACCCGCCCAGTTGTAGCCGGGCAGGAAGTTGACGAGCGGGCCGACGCCGGGAGAGACCATGAACTCCTGGATCTGATCGCGGGTGTCGTTACCCCAGCGCACATACATATTCATGTGGTCGGTGACCGCGTAATCGGCGCGAATGATGTCGTCCCGACGGTGGTAGTACGGGGTGGCGCTGGCGATGAAATTTGCCGTGTATTGTTGCCCCGGCGCGGGATTCACGTATCCATTGGGCTTCGCGAAGAGGTTGAGTATGGCCTGGCCCGTGGGATCGATGTTCGCCTTGGGGATCACGTTTCCAGAGAACTGCTTCCCGGTGGTGGGATCAATGATGGGGATCAGCTTGCCGACCGAGTTCAACGACTGGGAGAAATCCCCACCTCGTTCCAGGTCAGTCGGCAGATTCGCAGTGGAGACGGCGGTAGGCTGGGCGACTCGCGTGAATTCCTGGGAGAAGAAGAAGAACAGCTTCCGTTTCGACGTATTGAATTTGCCGGGAATGTAGATGGGACCACCAAGGCTGTAGCCACCCACAAAATACCGGTAAATCGGGCGGGCGATCCCTTGCCGGTTATTAAAGAAGGTGTTTGCGTTCATGTCTTCGTGGCGGCGGTTCCAGAAAGTGGTGCCGTGAAATTCTTGTGTGCCCGACTTGGTGACCATGTTAATGCCACCGCCGGCCGTGCGCCCGTATTCAGCTTGATAAGCGCTCGACAACACGCGCAATTCCCCGATGGCATCCATGTTGGGCGAAACGTAGACCGCGTTGGCGCCTCCCTGGTCCAATTCGGTAACGCCATCGAAGGTGACGTTCTTAGTATTCGTCGCCATGCCGTTGATGTAGAGGTTGCCGGCGCCGCCGGGGCCAGCCAGGCTGCGGTCGGTGTTGGTATCCACAATGCCGGGAACCAGCCGCATGAATCCGAAGGGATCGCGGCCTTTGAGAGCCACCTGGCTCAACTGGTTGCTGTCAATTAGCGCACTGCGCTCGCTGCTGGCCGTCTGCACGGGGGTCGCCTGCGCATCGACGGAGATGGCCTCGGAAAGCGCGCCGAGTTGTAACACCAGACGCCCGAGGTCGCGGGTTTCCGAGCTGGCCAAATTGATGTCTTTAATTTCGAGGGCCTTGAAGCCGCCAGCCTCGGCACGGAGCGAATAGGCGCCGGGCGGGAGGTTGAGAACGCGGAACAAGCCGGCTTCGTTGGAGGCGCCCGTATGCACGGCGCCAGTCGCCTGCTCCGTCAAGGTGAGTGTCGCACCCGAGACTAGAGCATCTGCGGGGTCGGTGAGAGTGCCGATGATCGTGCTGGCGCCGGTTTGGGCCGTCAGCAGTCCGGTTCCGGCCGCCAGCCAAACTAGACCGGTTAGAACACATCGATGTTGTCGCATAGTCTCTCCTTGTGCCTACTGCCTCGTATCGATCGGATGGGTTTGCTCGGCTTGAAACTCGTCCTGCAGTCGCTGGGTGGTTTGGTCCGCTTTCACGCCGCGAATGGCCGTGACAATTCGCTCGATCAGCAGCTTCATGGTGGCTTCGCCGCGAGCCGCCGTGGCCCCGGCGGCGTCACCCTGATAGTGATTGGGGTAACGGGAGTACCAGGTGATCCCTGTGCTCACGCCCGGCGGCAGATCCAGGCGTTTTTGGTCGGCGCCCGACTCGCTGCCCGCCCGGTCGGTATGTACCAGGTCCGGGCGCGACGCCATTACATTGGAAATCTCACCCTCGCCGGCGTGACCGTCGACACCCTGCCGGGAAGGCGCCGCGGCGCCGGTGGCTCCGCCGTTTCCAGTATTGGAAAACGAGTACACGACGTAGCCCTTGGCATGCTCGATCTGAACGTGCACGAAATACGCCAGCAGCGAGTTGTTCCCGCCGTGGCCGTTGACGATCAGAATCTTGCGGCAGCCATTGCGCGCCATCTCCTCGGTGGTTTCCTGGAGCAGGTCGAATTGCAGGCGCTCGCTGTAGGCGATGGTGCCGGGTTGGTGCTTGGCTTCGAAGATCTGCCCGAAATAGTATTCGGGGAAGACCACGGCATATTCCTGCTGAGCGGCGTGCAGGCTAGCGTAGCGAACATTAATCAGGTCCGTGCCCAGCGGTCCCGTGGGGCCGTGCTTTTCGACGATCCCAAACGGCAGCAGGCATGTGCCGCGCGCCTGTTCCAGAGCTTTCACAAAGTCCGGCCCCGTGAGTTCCTCCCAATGGGGAGAAAGGGATTGAGCCCAGCAACCAGCGGCCAACGCAACCGCAAGCAGTATGACTTTCATGGTTTCCTCCCGACGGACTTTAGAACGATAGTTTCAAGGCGAACTGGATCTGCCTTGGCTGATTCCGGGTGGCCGTTACCTGCCCGAACTGCGGCGTTCCCCACTGCGGACCCGGCGCGTTAAACTGCACACGGTTGAACAGATTGAAGAACTCCGCGCGGAACTGGAGTGAGACGAGCTCGGTGATGGCAGTCCGTTTGAACGCGGAGACATCGAAGTTGTTGATTCCCGCGCTGCGCATGTTGGGATCCGTACGGCTTTCGCCGCCGAAACCAAACGTACCGGGTTGCGCGAAGCAACTGGTGTTAAACCAGGCTGCGAGCTTCGACTGCGCCGAGCCGTCGATATTCTTCTGGCATCCGGCGATGACGTCGGGACGCGGGGTGCCCGCGCCGAAGAATCGGCTGAGCGTGGTGGGCTGCGCCGTGAGGGCGATCGGGAATCCACTCTGGAACGTGGAGACGCCGTTCACGCCCCATCCGCCGACGATGCGATCCAGGCCTTTGCCCACGTTGCCGAGAAGCTTCTTGCCGCGGCCGAACGGCAGGTCGTACACGTAGCTGACCACCAGGCGATGAGCGACATCGTAGCTGGCGAGCGCGCGCTCCGCCGAGGTGTTGTTCCAATTCTGCACGCTTCCCGCGCCGGAGGACTCCAGGAATGCGGTCTGCGTATCGGAGTTGCCGACCAGTTTGGACCACGTGTAGGCGACCAGAATCGTTCCGCCGGACGCCGTACGCTTTTCCAGCTTGGTTTGCAGCGAATGATAGGTAGACGAGCCGCCAAAATTTCCCGTATCGTAGACGTTCTGATATTGCGGGAACGGCCGCAGAAGTTGCCCGCGAGTAATCGTCGGCGCGGTCAGGGCTGCCGCCGTCGCAGGCACTTTTCCCGCGAAGGGATTGGCTACCTGCGCAATGAGCGCGGATCCTAATGCAATGTTCTGGTCCGAGAGCTGATCGGCCTGCGCGACATCGAAGCCCGATACAAAGGTGGTTAACGGCAGATGCGTGCCCTTGGATCCACCGTAAGCGACTTCCAGGGCTGAGCCGCCAAACAACTGCCGCTGGATGGTGAAATTCCACTGCTGGGCGTACGGGTAGGCACGGCCGGGAATTGGCGATTCCACGGTCTGGCCGATGACTAGGCCGGTATAGGAGGGATTGCGGCCCGACGGCTGAAGCAAGCCTGTTGGAAAAGGATTGCTCAGCGAGTTGGCGGCCGTGATGCCGCCATCGAGGCTGGGCACGTAGTTAGTCTGGGCCGCGTTGGTCGGCGCAGTCCAGGGAGCATTGTCGAAAACGATGTCGTTCGGCAGGAACGAAATTCCATAGCCGGCGCGGATCACCGTGAGATCACTCAAACGATATGCGAGCCCGATGCGCGGGCCGAAGCGATCATATGTGGCGGGGCGAATCAGGCGGTCGGAATAGAGACTGGAATTGGTCAGGGCGAAGACCCCCTTGAGATTCATGCCGACTGTCGCGCCGAGCGGATCGGTAGTCGCCGGGAGGAACACGGTAGCGGAATCGCTTTTCTCCTTGAACGATCCGGGATAGTCCCATCGCACGCCGTAGCTGAGCGTCAGCTTGCGCGAAACGTTGAACGTGTCCGACACGTAGTAGCCGTGATAGAACTGCACCTGGCCCGGGATGCGGATCTCCTTCGCCTGCCCGCTGGCGGGCAGGCCGGTCAGGAACGATGCGAACGGGTAACCCGATCCGGCAGTCGAAAGCGGATTCTGTGCGGTGAAACCGCTATCGAACAAGAACTGAGGAGTGGAGAAATTCGTCTGCCCGAAGTACCATTCGATACGCCGCGACTCGCCGCCGAATTTCCACGTATGGCGTCCCGCGATTTTCGTGACGCTCCCGGAGACGTGGTAGTTATCGCTGGTGTTGCGCGCCGTAACGGCGTTGAAGCCCACCGCCTGTCCGGCGGCGCCCGCCATCCCCTGCACCTGGGGCAACGGATACTGCGGGAATGTGACCTGGTTCTGCAGCAGAGCGTAAGCGGGACCGAACTGGGAGAGGTCGGCCCCGGTATGAAGCGGATTGAACCCCGAGATGAAGCGCAGGTACGTGGCGCGGACATCGAGGATCGTCGACGGACTGAGCGAGTACGTATCGCCTAGGGCTGCATTGTCCGTGCCGTAATAGACGGCATTGGCAATCTTGACATGGAAGGCGTCGTTGGGAATCGTATTGCCGACCCAGCGGGTATAACGGGCGAAAAGGCGCTGCTTCTCGCCAAGGTTCTGGTCGCCTCGGAAATTGAGCTGATACTGATCGCCGCCCGCGATCCCGTTGCCTACCCAATTGTTCACGACGCCGCCCTGAGTGGGCGGCGCCCAGAAGGCGAGCATGGTGCGTGCGGTGGCGTCTATGCGGCTCTGCGGGATGGTCCGGTTCGCGAAGGGCTGGCGCACGTAGACCGGATTGCCATTGGCGTCCGTGGCGCAGGACGGATTATTGTACTTCCCGCAGACGGTTAACGGATCATAGATCACTGGGATGCCTGCCGCGGAAAAATCGCCGTTCTTCATGGCCGAGGTCGGGACCGTCGTCACACTCGGGATGCCTTGCCGGTACTTGAATCCTTCCCAGGTGAACAGGAAGAAGGTCTTATCCTTGATGACCGGGCCGCTGAGGTTCGCGCCATATTGATTCTGCACAAAGGCGGGCCGGGCCACGCCGGCGCGGTTGCTGAAGAAGTTGTTCGCGTTGAGCGACCGGTTGCGGAGGAATTCGTAGAGATTGCCGTGGAGCTGATTGGCGCCCGAGCGCGTGGTCATGTTGACGATGCCGCCGGCGAACCGGCCGAACTCCGGGCCTACGTTGTTGGTGACGACGCGGAACTCCTGGATGGCGTCGGTGGTCGGCACCAGGATGACCGCGTTGATGTAGCTGACATTCAGCGGCGATCCGTCGAGGTAGGACGAGCTTTGATTCGCCGCGCCGCCTCCGATCTGGTAATTCCCCCAGCCATTGACGTTGGTGCCGGCGCCGAAATTCTGATTGCCCATCGGGTTGCCGCTGGAAGAGCCCTGCGGCACGACGCCCGGAACGAGTCCGACTAGGTTCAAGACGTTCTTGCCGTTCAGCGGCATGTCCTGGATGGTCCGGCCTTCCACCACCTGGCTGAGGTTGGCCTGCTCGGTCTGGAGCAGGGGTACCGCACCAGTGACTTCGACGCTCTGCGTGACGTCGCCCACCTGCATCGCTGTGTCGACGCGGACGGCGGCCTGAACCTGGACCTGGACTTGGTCGCGAGTGAGCCGCCGGAAGCCTTCCTTTTCGATTTCGATGCGGTAGACGCCGGGAACAAGATTGACGAACTGGTAGTTTCCCTGGCCGTCCGTCTGCGCCGTACGGCGCTCGGAAGTGCCGGTATTGGTTACATTGACGGTAGCGTTCGCAATGGACGCGCCGGTCCCATCCGTCACGGTCCCGACGATTGATCCGAAGAATGTCTGGGCGACGGCGGCGAGCGCAAGTGTAGCCAGACCGAGAAGCAACCTCTTCATTGCAAAACCCCCTTTTAAGACCCTTCCGGTAAAGTGTGGTCCGAAACGTCGCAGCAAAGTAGGGGATTACTGCAGCATGACAGTATGATCTGCGTTACAGCTGCGCGTGGTAACGGCGTGGAATGTTACTCGTAACGTAGTGGCCTAAAGATAACGGGCGGGTTGAGGGCTTCTCGCGGGAGTTCGGCCGGACACTTGCCGTCGGCTCGCCCTGTTGGGTTTCGTCTGAACTATCGGAACAGCAGTGGCGCCGCGTCGTGCAGGTTCATGCGCCAGATCGGCCACGTGTGGTCGTCGCGCCGGCCGGGCCACATCGATTCGTAATCGGTGCGCCTGTATTCGTGGCTGATCTGGCTGGCCGTCAGGAACCGGTCAAAGGCGTCACTGGCGTCCAGCAAGTGGTCCTTCGTTCCACAGAAGATCATGAGCAGCTTTATCTGGTGGTTGGTCTTCTGGGGGTTCGCGACCAGGTCCGAGAACATCGTCTTGTAGGTGGCATCGGGATAGCGGATCGCCGGGGACAGGCCGATGACCGACGCGAACAAGCCCACATTCTGCAGGCCGAAGCGTAGAGTCTGCCCGCCGCCCATGGAGAGGCCCATAATGGCGCGATTGTCGCGGCCCGCCATCACCCGGTAGTGGGAATCCACATACGGCACAATCTCTTGGACCAGGACCCGTTCCAGCAAATCGTTGTTCTTTTCGCGGTCGATCTGGCGGTCGGCCACGACGTGGCCGCGCGGCATGACGATGATCATGGGTTTGGCTTTGCCGGCGGCAATGAGATTATCCAGAATGAAGTTGGCGCGGCCGTCTTCGATCCAGCCCTGTTCGAGATCGCCCGAGCCGTGCAGCAAGTACAGCACCGGATAGCGCTGATCACCTGTGGCGTAATCCGGCGGGGTATATACCCACAACTTGCGGGTTTCCTTGAGCAACTCGGAACGATACCAGTTGATCTCCACTCTGCCGTGCGGCACGTTCTGGTCCGCGTAGAAATCGGGAGAGCCCGGCATGTCGAAGCGCGTGGAATTGCCGCGGGGGCCAACCTTGGCCCCGGGATTTCGCTGGTCCATGGTCGGCGCTCCGTCCACCATATAGATGTAACTGTAGGTATCGGGGCGGAGGCCGGAAATACTGGCGCTCCAGACGCCTTTCTCGTCCTTGGCCATCGGGATGAATTCCTTGCCGCTGACCGTGACTGCTTCGCCCCGCAACTGCACGGTTCTCGCCTGGGGGGCGAACATGTGGAACGTGATGATGCCGTTTTTCACTTCGATGGAGTTGAAATCCGGGATGTCTTCCACGGGATCCACGGCGGCTCCGCGCCGGAGTATTTGACCGAACGAGGCGGCTGCAATCAGAACGCTTGTCATTAAAGCGAACTGGGTCGGTTTGAACATGGGAGCCTTTCCATAGTGGACATGTATTAGAAGCCGCTGGGATGAATCCAGAAGCTCTCCTGCCAGATTTGCCCCGGGGCCAGCATTTGGAGTTCGTGGTATAGACCGCGATGCGCCAGGTTCATGGCATCGGTGATGCCGGCCATCGGCTCGAAACAAACAAAATTCGGCCTTTGCGAGGCGGCACGGGGTTGCGGAGAAAACACCACCACCGTGTTGTATTTGGGCCCAAAAAGCACTTCGAGCTGCTGGGACTTGCCTTTGACTCTCATCAGAGCCCGGCCATCTCCATCGCGCACGAGATCGCTGAAGACGTGGTCGAGATCGTAGTCTTTGAGCGGAATGCGACTCGGGTCCGGAAACAGGTGTTCGATCGGTGCAGTTTCCCCAGTGGGAATCTTGTCGCTATTGAGGAGCCATTGCTTCTTTGCGCCGATACTGATGGTCCAGTCCTCGCGGGGCGAATCGGTGAGTTGGAAATACGGATGGAATCCGATCGAGACAGGCATCGGCTCGGAACTGAGGTTATGCAGTTGGAGGCTCACTTCGAGAACGCCTCCCGCCAGGCGGTAGGTGATCTCAATGGTGTGCGCGAAAGGAAATTGGGCCATCCAGGATGGCTCGCGGTAAAATTCCAGCCGGCTGGTGATCCAGGCGGCTCGGTTATCGGCTTTGACTTCCGTGACAGTCCACTTGTCGGTGGAGGACAGAAAGCCGTGTATCGGATGGTCGCCGCGGACATTGCCCAAGTTCATGTTGAAGAGGTATTTTTTGCCGTTGGCGTAGAAGGCCTGTTCATCCAGGCGATTGGCCCACGGTCCCAAAAACGGAATGCCGTTGAGACCCGGGCGGTTGCGGAATTCGGCGATATCGGCGTAGGGAAAGCGGAGCACATTCTCTCCCTTCACCCGCATCTCGAACGCCACGTTGCCGACCCCGGGAACGATGGAAACACGGATCTGGTGAGCCGAATCCTCCAGATGTACGGCCTCACCGTCCCGGCGCGCCGAATACTGGGCGGAGGCGGACGAGATCAATGCCAGAGCGGCGAGACCTCGCCCGGCTCTGAGGGCCGCCATCCGCAAACTGGATCTACCGGGCCGCGTACTTAGCGACCAGGTTATCCAATCCATTGGCAATCCCCTGCTCGGCGCAACCCGGCTTGACCCGCGAGCCTAGCACCTGGAACGTCTCATGCCCGAACGAGGCATCGTCGGGAATGTAACCCGAAGCGGCCCGACCGTTAGCCAGCGTCACTATGACGGTGTGGGCCATCGGCGAGTTCCGCTTCGCCCGCTGCGAAATCAACGTGTACATCTCCGCATTCACCGAGGTGAGCGCGATATCGCCGATCCCAATCATTCCCAGCCGGATGTTTACGCCATCGGCGTCTTTATATGTCCCCGGTTCTCCCTCGCGGCCGGCGTTGGTGCGCTGGCGCCCGGGGCAACTGATGGTCTCCTGCGAACCCCAGATCGCGACCTCGCCGTTCTTGTTCCGGCTACTGGTCATCACGCGGATGACTTCCTCGCCCAGCAACTGGCCTTCGCTCTCGATCCAGCGCTCGAGCCGGTCGGCCACCTTGGGATCGAGCTTGCCGTGGGGCACTTGTCCCTCGCGGAGCGGGCCTTCGACATTTTCGCGAACCAGCTCATAACCGGAGATCTTGACGCCCGATTTCGAAGCCAGCGCGTTGGTCGAGGAGCGCATGAGCAGGGGATTCTGGTCGCCCGAGGCTCCCTGCGTGAACACCATCACCATCTTGTCATCGAACGCCTGCTCGACGTAGCGGGATGTCGCTCCCGGGTAGTCCGCGCTAGTGATGCCGACCAGGTAGCCATTGATGGGGTGCATGGCGTAGTTCACATAAGCGGCGATGGGATCTCCCGCCGGCGTGGTGAACGATATCACAGCGACAGTCTTGTCGGAAGAAGCATTCAAATTGGGCGCCTGGGTCCAGCGATGGGTTTCGTCGCTGACGGCATCGCGATTGACGTTCAGATAAGAGGCGCCCGTGCCGAAGCTGACCAGCGCCGGCTGGAGTTTAGCCTTGGCCTGGCTTACGGCATTGAGCATAGCGGCCACCAGCGGGGCGGATGGCTGAGTGACCGGCGGTCCGGGCGGCGGCGGCCCCGCGGGAACGCCGCTATGCGTGTGGGTGGCCGACATAATAATGTTCTCCACCGGGCATTTCAGTTCTTCCCCGATCTGCTTGCTCGCGTTCGCCCAGACATCCTCGGGCATATTGCCCAAGTCGGCGTTGAGCAGGGCCGCGCGCGTCAAACCGTTGTCGAGCACGATGGCGCGCACGTAAAGGTGTTCATGTTCGTACTTGCCCGAAGGCGGATACTCGGGGTTGACGGGCGGAGTGATGTCCACACGGGCAGCGCCGGCGCGAAGGCGCCCACGGTCCGCGGCCGCCCCGAACGCAGAACTACAGAGGAGAAGCGCGGCGCACAACGCAGAGAGGTATCGGAATGTGACCTTCATGAGATTCTCCTATTTATACTCCGAACGCTGCGCGGCGCGCTTCGCCGTCGGGGTTCATCCGGACTTCGCACTTGTTATCGAAGACCATCAGGGCGCCTTCTTTGGCAGTAAACGCGGGCCACTTGGGGAGGCCAGAATGGTTGGGATCGCCTTTCCGCGCGAAGGCGATCCAGGCATCGGACATGCGGCCGCCGAGTTCGCGTGCTTCGGGACCGCCGCCAGTCATCGCCGCGGCGCGATCGGTGTTGTTGAAGACGAAGGGAAGCTCGGAGCAGTGGAACGCGCGCGGACGGCCATCGAGCACCGGCGTTTGCCAGGTGAACCAGAACATGTAGACCGGCGCCCCGCCCTGAGCGGCTTTCCGCTCCGCCTGGGTGACACAGGTCTGCCGGCTCTGCGCCGCGAACGCGACCGACATCACGTCGAACGGCTTCGCCTTCGGGTATAACTTCTGATAGGCCGCGATGACTGCGTCGGCGCGATCGTTGAAGCGCTCGCGGACGCGACGCTGCACTTCGGCCATGGTCATTTCCTCGTATTCGGGATGGTTGGTGCCGTGCGTCTGCTCGTTGAGCACCGTGCCGACGAGGAGCGGAATGCCGGCGGAGATAGAAGGAGCAACCGGATCGAAAGGCTGCGCCGAAAGGATGCGGCCGTCGGGCGTAGGACGCCACCCGCCCCCGCCGCCGGCGGCCACCGATTGCGGAAACGCCTTCCTGAGGGCCTCCCCCTGAATTTGTGCGAGCTTCTCAAACGGCACATCGCGCAACTTCGCGACCTCTGCCGGGCTGAGACCAAGGACATCGAGTACGGCAGCCGCGAGCTTTTCGGAGTCCTCCGGGTTGCTCTGGCGCAGCGCGGAGCCGCTCTCGATCGCGGCTTTGTGGAACAGGCCTTTCGCCGATGGCATCGCCATCAGCGTGCTCACCTTGCTGCCGCCGCCGGACTGTCCGAAGATCATCACGTTGCCGGGGTCGCCG
>CAZKQQ010000186.1:0-13847 GCA_964554945.1 uncultured Solibacteraceae bacterium
GTCAACTCTCCGGCTTCTCTCCATTTCCGTGGACAGCGACTCGGCCATGTCGGAATTCGAGAACGTGTTCAAGTCCGACCCCGTTCTCGCGGCCGACCTCCTGATTCTCGCCAATTCGCCGGCATTCGGAGTTCGCGCCACCGTGCATAATATCCGGCACGCCGTCGCCCTCCTAGGCTTGGAACGGATCCGATCGCTTGCGTTTGCCGTTGCGGTCAAAGGCTATTTGCGTTCGGGCCGCTGGACCGATGCCCTGCTGGTTTCCTGGCGTCATAGCATTGCCACCGCGGTCGTCGCCGAAGCCCTCGCCGCCGCCGAAGACACCTCTGTCCCTCTGCTCTACACGGCCGGCCTGATGCACGATGTGGGAAGGCTTGCCTTGTTCCAGATCTCCGCCGAGAAATATGGCCAGGTCCTCAGCACCGAGTTCGGAAGCATTCAGGAATACCTCAACTTCGAAAAACTCCTGTTTGGCTGCGCTCATGATGATGCCGGCGCTTTTCTTGCCGCCGCCTGGGGCTTCCCCACCACTCTTTGCGACTGCATTCGCTTTCACCACTGGGATGTTGCGGTCCATGCAGGTCAGTTCTTTGAGCTCGTCGGCGTCGCGTGCCGGGTAGCCGATTGTCTCGGTTTCCCGGAGGTAGATAGCGCCGGCCTCGTCCGGCAGCCCGAATCCATTTCCGCGTTTCTTCCCGCTCGTGTGCGCGAATCCCAAGCCCTGCTCCCGGATTTGCTGAAGGCGAAGATCGAAAGGCAGCTGGAGAGTTTCAATGAAGGTGTTCCGGCCCGGTCCCGCTTCGACTGATCGCCTGCCGCCGGCTCTGGTTTCCATCGGCCTCAGATCGAAACTATGCGAGTGAACGTCATCGCCCTGCTCCTGTTGATGGGCCTTCCGGCCTTGGCTTTCGTCGTGATCCTCAATCGCGACGTGCGCCTGGCGCCGCTGGATGGAATCGACGCCCAGTGCATGGTATGTGATCGCAAGGCTACCCGCACTTTGAAGCGCGTTGCCGACGGATTGCATTCCAAAGGTGTTTACATCTACGACCGCACCGAATTTCCATCCGGCATGCCCGTTTGGTGTGACCATCACGGTCCGGACAAAATGCGGGAAAACTCTAGACTGGCATACGCGGCGGCTCTCGCCGCATTCGCTCTGACCGGCGTCGTCTACGAACGAATCCGCCACCGCTAAAATCCGCTCCGGATCGCTCACCCTGCTAATCGTGCCGTAGCGCATCCATCGGATCGACCCGGCTCGCGCGCAGCGCCGGCAGCCATACGGCAATCAGCGCCACGCCGGTCAAAATACCCGGAACCACGATGAAGACTACGGGGTCCCACGCCTTGATGCCGAACAAAAAGCTCGTGAGGAACCGGGTCAATCCAAAAGCCGCCGCCCACCCGCAGCCTACGCCGGCCGCGGCCGGCCGCAGACCCTGCAACACCACCATCTTTCGGATGTGCTTCGCTTCCGCTCCCAGCGCCAGCCGGATTCCCATTTCCTGCACGCGTTGCGCCACCGAGTACGCCATCAATCCGTAAATCCCGATCGCTGCCAGCAGCAGCGCCGAGCAACCGAAGATCGTCAGCACGAGGGTTCGGAAGTTTTCCGTCGCCATGGATCGCGATAACGTTTCCTCCATCGTGCGCGCCTGCGCCACCGGCAAACCTCCACTCGCCGCGCGCAACTGCTCCTCAATTGCGGAACGCAACGACATCGGCGCCACCCGCGTCCGGATCACCCAAGCCAGCAAGCCGCCTCCGATGACGGATGGCTCGTACACGGTCGGGCGCGCGGCGCGATTGAGGAAGTCGTCGTGCACGTCCCTGGCTATGCCGATAATTTGCCGCGGGGTCTCATCGCCTCCGAAGATAATCTGGTCCTGCAGCGGGTCCCGATTTTGCCAGAACCGCTTTGCCAGCGTCTCATTGATAATCACTACGGGCGGTCCGCTTTCATCCCGCTTTGTAAATGCGCGGCCTCGAAGAATGGGGATTTTGAGTGTATCGAGGTAGCCCGCCGAAGCCCGCGTCCACCCCGTAATGCCCTCGGAATTTAGCCCTTCATCACGTCCCGCGATGCGGAAGCCTGCCTGCCAGCGGTCCTCCAGAGGCACGCAGCAGGTAGTGGCTGCGGCCTCGACGCCCGGAATCGCGCGGATTCGGCGAAGGCCCTCATCAATCACTTGCCGGACCCTCCCCGCTTTCGCGAATTGAGGACCCGTCAGCGACATCCGCATCGTCAGCACATTGCGCGCATCGAAGCCGGGATTCACATGGCGCATCGCAAGGAAGCTTCGGATCAGCAGCATCGCCCCGATCAACAGCACCACGGCCAGCGACATTTCCATGCTCACCAGTACCGAACGCGTCCGATGGTGCCGCCAGCTTGTGCTGCCGCGATGGCTGCTCTCTTTCAGCGTGCTGCTTAAGTCCGCTCGCGAGGATTCGAGTGCAGGCACAAGTCCGAACAGAATGCCGGTCAGAACCGATATCCCCAGCGTGAATCCGGCAACGCGCCAGTCGAGGCTCACATTCGCGCCTCCCGTTCCGATGCGGGGGATATTTCCGGGAAGAACCCGCAGCATGAACTGCATCCCGGCGTAGCCTGCGGCCAGACCCAACCCCCCACCAGCCGTCGAGAGCATGACGCTCTCCGTCAGCAGTTGCCGCGCGATGCGCCCGCGTCCGGCGCCAACCGCAGCGCGGATGGCGATTTCCCGTTTTCGCCCCGTCGCGCGCGCCAGCATCAGGTTGGCGACATTCGCGCAGGCGATTAGCAGCACCAACCCGACGGCGGCCCATAGAACCAGCAGGGAATTCCGCACCCCGCCCACGATCGCGTCTTGCAGACCGCGAACACCGAAGCCTCTTCCGGGCGAATCGTCGCCCGGCCACTTGCGCGCGTACCCTGGATAACCGGCTTGCAACTGCGCGTTCGCGGCTCCCAGGGTCACTCCGGGTTTCAACCGCCCGGCTACGTTGAAGTAATGGCCATGGCTCGCGCTGTTGGAGTCGATTTGAAACGGGAGATAGACGTCCGGCACCGCGTCGATTTCGATATCGCCGGACAGCAGTGAGCGCTCGGCCACCTGGCTTTCTTCAAGCTGGGCATCCATCACGCCGATGATTTCATAGCGCTCGCCGCTCAGCGTCATGCGCTTGCCCACCACCCGCGGATCGCCGCCGAAGCGCCTCTGCCAAAACGCGTAGGCCAGCACTACGGTTTTGGGCGCGTTCGGAAGATCGTCGGCCGCCATAAACGTGCGGCCGAGCACCGCGTTCGTGCCGCACAACCGAAAGAAGTCCGCGCTGACGTGCGAGATTGGAATCTGCTCCGGAATGGTTTCGCCGGTCCAGTTGGCGACATCGAAGTCGTACGCGGAAATATCTTCGATCCCCTGCGTCTGCTGCCGCCACCAATTAAACTCAGTGGGCGCGGTGCTGCCGCTGCGGATATTCCCAATGGTGTTCTGCAGCATCACAATTCGCCCCGGCTCGCGATAGGCGAACGGCTTCAATAGAACTGTATTGACCACGGAAAAAATCGCTGTGTTGGCCGCGATACCGAGCGCGAGGGCCGCCACCGCCGCCATCGTGAACCCCGGCGCCTTGACGAACAGGCGGGCCGAGTGCTTCATGTCCTTAAAAAAGGAATCCATGCGCTGTGAGAAAGGTATCACAGCCAACTCGGGGAAGCTGGATTCGGAGCGGTTCCGGTTAACGGTGATTCCGCCGGCGCGCCTGGTAACTCGGGCCTTACCGCGCTGGCAAGCTCAACGAAGACGTGTGCCGCACCGGCTGCGCCTTATAGTAATTCGGATCGGCGAATTTCTCGTTGAAGATCTTTTCCCAGCGTGCATTCTCGAGACAGGTCGAGCATGTCCCGCAATGGCAGCGGTGACGGCGTGCCGTCCGCGGCGCCAGGCGCGCGCGCGGCGCCGTAGGCGGACGTTGAGTGTGTTTCTGGGTAGCTAGAAGTGCAGCGATCTCGTTGGAATCGGAAAGTTCTACCCTTGTGCCGTCAGATGGATACCCCATATATGCCGCCTGCCCCGGAATTCAAATTCCGGAATTAGTTCTATCGCTCGTGACTGTACAGGAAACGCCTAATACCTTGCAAGATTCACGATGGTCATATGGCCAACGGTAGTGTTTCGCTATTAACCAAAGTGAATCGCTGCGCGTCTTCATGGGCCGGATGCGTCCGCCTCACCTCGATGCGCCAGCCCCGAGTTCCCTCCGCTTTCTCTGCGATAAAGCGCGGATCACTCGACCCTTCGTTACGATCTGACACCTTTCTTTGTTCTCGGCGTCTTCGCGCCTCGGTGGTAAAGCTAAAGACAAATTGCGGCCCATCACCACCCGCCGCTTGCCATCCCGCCTCCGACGTTGTTCAACTAAAAGCATGTCGGTCTTGTCCACCAACATCGACGCCCGCTCTGAACTCTTTCGCGCGAATGCTGCCGCGATGAAGGCGCTCGTGGGCGATTTGCGCGTCAAGGCTGCTCACGTCATGCAGGGCGGCAGCGAAAACGCCCGCCAGAAGCATCGCGCGCGCGGTAAGCTGCTTCCTCGCGACCGTGTCGACGGCCTGATCGATCCCGGCTCGCCGTTCCTCGAAGTCGGCCAGCTCGCCGCCCTCGGCATGTACGGCGAGAACATCGCTTCGGCGGGCATCATCACCGGCATCGGCCGTGTCGCGGGCCGCGAATGTGTCATCGTCGCCAACGACGCCACCGTCAAGGGCGGCACTTACTATCCCATCACGCTCAAGAAACACCTTCGCGCTCAGGAAATCGCTCTCCAGAACCGCCTGCCTTGCATTTACCTGGTCGATAGCGGCGGCGCCAATCTCCCGCATCAGGACGAGATCTTTCCCGACCGCGACCACTTCGGCCGCATCTTCTACAACGAAGCGCAGATGTCCGCGGCCGGTATTCCCCAAATCGCGGTCGTCATGGGCATGTGTACCGCGGGCGGCGCCTACATTCCCGCCATGGCGGATGAATCCGTCATCGTGCGCAACCAGGGCACCATTTATCTGGGCGGCCCGCAACTCGTCAAGGCGGCCACCGGCGAAGTGTCGACGGCTGAAGAGATCGGCGGCGCCGACGTCCATTGCCGGGTCTCCGGCGTCACCGATTATTACGCCCAAAACGATCACCACGCCCTCGCCATCACCCGCCGCATCGTCGGCGGTCTTCCTTTTCGTAAACCGTCCACTTTGCAACTGCGCGCTCCGCGCGAGCCGCGCTTTGATCCGGCTGAGTTGCACGGTGTCGTCCCCGCCGATATCCGTAAGCCTTACGATGTCCGCGAAGTCATCGCCCGCCTGGTCGACGCCAGCGAGTTCGACGAGTTCAAGCAGCTCTACGGCCCGACTCTCGTCACGGGCTTCGCCCACATCTGGGGATATCCGGCTGGCATCCTTGCCAACAACGGCATCCTGTTCTCGGAAAGCGCTCTCAAGGCCGCCCACTTCATCGAGCTCTGCGCCCAGCGCCGGATTCCCCTCATTTTCCTGCAGAACATTACCGGCTTTATGGTTGGCCGAAAATACGAGGCCGGCGGCATCAGCAAAGATGGCGCCAAGATGGTCACCGCCGTTGCCACCGCGGCCGTTCCCAAATTTACCGTCATCATCGGCAATAGCTTCGGCGCCGGCAACTACGGTATGTGCGGCCGCGCTTACAGCCCGCGCTTTGTCTGGATGTGGCCCAACGCGCGCATCTCCGTCATGGGCGGCGAGCAGGCCGCCAGCGTGCTCGCCACCGTCCGCCGCGATAACCTCGAGGCCGGCGGCAAATCATGGAGCGCCGCGGACGAAGAAGAATTCAAGATGCCCATTCGCGCCCAATACGAAACTCAGGGGCATCCGTACTATTCCAGCGCGCGCCTGTGGGATGATGGCGTCATCGATCCCGCTGACACGCGTCTCGTTCTTGGACTCGCGCTTTCCGCAGCCCTGAACGCGCCCATTGAGCCGTCCCGCTTCGGTGTCTTCCGCATGTGAGCCCATGTTCGAAAAAATCCTGATTGCCAATCGCGGCGAGATCGCCTGCCGCATCATTCGAACTGCCCGGCGCATGGGCATCCGCACCGTCGCGGTCTATTCGGAGGCCGATGCGCGCGCCTTGCATGTCGAGATGGCGGACGAAGCCCTGCCCATCGGCCCTCCTCCCGCGCGCGAGAGCTACCTCGCCATCGATCGCATCCTCGAAGCCGCGCGCCAGTCCGGCGCCCACGCCATCCACCCCGGCTACGGCTTCCTCTCCGAAAACCCCGCCTTCGCCGAAGCCTGCGAAGCCGCTGGGGTCGTCTTCATTGGTCCGCCCGCGTCCGCCATCCGCGCGATGGGTTCTAAATCCGCCGCCAAAACCCTCATGGAAAAGTCGGGCGTCCCTCTGGTGCCGGGGTATCACGGCGAAGCGCAAGACCCGGATTCTCTCGCCGCCGCGGCCGCTGCCATTGGCTATCCGGTGCTTCTGAAGGCGTCCGCCGGGGGCGGCGGCAAAGGCATGCGCATCGTCCAGCGCGCGTCCGATCTTCCTGCCGCCGTCGCATCCGCCCAGCGCGAAGCCGCCTCGAGTTTCGGCGACGGCCGCCTGTTGCTCGAAAAGTACTTGGCCTGCCCGCGCCATGTCGAAGTTCAAGTGTTTGCCGATACTCACGGCCATGTCATCTACCTGTTCGATCGCGACTGCTCCATCCAGCGCCGCTACCAGAAGGTCGTGGAAGAAGCGCCGGCCCCGGGCTTGGAGGAGTCGCTCCGCCGGTCCATGGGTGAAGCCGCCTGCGCCGCCGCTCGCGCCATCGGCTATGTGAATGCCGGTACTGTCGAATTCCTGGTGGATCACGGCGCCTTCTACTTCATGGAGATGAATACGCGCCTGCAGGTCGAGCACCCGGTGACTGAGCGGATCACCGGCCTCGACCTCGTGGAATGGCAACTCCGGGTCGCTGCCGGCGGCGTCCTGCCTAAGACTCAGCAGCAGCTCGAATCGCACGGCCACGCCATTGAGGCGCGTGTCTATGCGGAAGATCCCGCGCGTGAGTTCCGCCCCTCCATCGGCGTCCTGACCCATTTGAAACCCCCGCGCGAAACCGAATACGTGCGCGTCGACTCCGGGGTGCGGGCTGGCGATGAGATTTCGGTCCACTACGACCCGATGATTGCCAAGCTGATCGTCTGGGAACGCGACCGCCCCGCGGCCGTCCAGCGCTTGCGCCGCGCGCTCGAAGATTACGAGGTTGCCGGAGTCGCCACCAATCTCGCCTTTCTCGCCCGCGTTGCCGCCCACTCCGCGTATGGTGCGGGAGCGATCGATACCGGATTCATTCCCCGTCATGCCGCCGAATTGTTGCCCGTCGCCCAGCCCGCGCCCCGCGAAGCTCTCCTCGCCGCGGTTCTGCGCCTGCTCGCGGATCAGCGCCGCGAGACCGGGAAGCGCGCCGCCGCATCAACCGATCCCTGGTCACCCTGGAACACCCACATTGCCTGGCGGATGAACAGCGCCGGATACCAGGATGTGGTCTTCCGCGACGGTGAATCCCAAATCAGCATCCGCGTGTACCCGAACGCGGACGGGAGTTTTCAGGCGCTGCTTTCCGGCGCGCTCCTGCAAATTCGCGGCGCGGACGATCACATTTCGATTGACGGCGTAAAAACAGCGGTTACAGTAGTCCGCCAGGCGGACCGGTTCACCTCCATCATTCGCGGCATCAATCACGATCTTCACTTCATTGATCCGCTGGCGCCGGCTGGCTCCGCGGAGCAAGCCGGCGGCACGCTGACTGCGCCCATGCCCGGGCGCATCATCCACGTCCTGACCGAACCCGGCGCCACTGTGCAACGCGGCGCACCGTTGCTCGTTCTGGAGGCCATGAAGATGGAATACACCATCACCGCTCCCGCGGACGGCACGGTCGAGAAGATCCACTACGCCCCAGGCGACGTGGTGAACGAGGGCGCTGAGCTAATCGCGTTCGCTTCTCCGAACACACCCTGATCGGATTCCTGGTTTCTGCCCGGCCCCAGAATGGGATCATGACTAGAGGAGCACCCAACTCAAGATGCAGCTTGGAATGATCGGACTCGGCCGGATGGGCGCCAACATTGTGCGCCGCCTCATGCGCGCGGGACATCAGTGCGTTGTATTCGACAGCAATCAGACTTCCGTAGCGGATCTGGCGCACCAGGGCGCGGCCGGCTCAGCCTCTCTGGAGGAATTCGTTCGCGGCCTCTCGGCCCCGCGTGCCATCTGGCTCATGGTGCCCGCCGCGGCGGTAGACAGTTTGCTGGAAAAGCTGGCGCCGCTGTTGCAGCGTGGCGACATCCTGATTGACGGTGGCAATTCCTATTACATCGACGATATCCGCCGCGCGAAATCGCTCGAATCGCTTGGCGTTCGTTATCTCGACGTGGGCACCAGCGGCGGCGTCTGGGGTCTCGAGCGGGGATATTGCTTGATGATCGGCGGGCCTCGGGAAGTGGCGCAGCATCTCGATCCAATCTTCAAGACGCTCGCCCCCGGCGTCGGCGCCCTGCCTCGCACGCCCGGGCGCGACAAGGTTGGGGGCACCGCTGAAGAAGGATATCTTTATTGCGGTCCCAGCGGCGCGGGGCACTTCGTAAAAATGGTGCATAACGGCATCGAGTATGGTTTGATGGCCGCCTTCGCCGAAGGCTTCAACATCCTCAAGCACGCCAACGTGGGCAAGCGGGATCACAAGATCGACGCCGAAACCACGCCGCTTCGACAACCCGAGCACTATCAGTACGACTTCAATCTGCCCGATATCGCGGAAGTCTGGCGCCGCGGCAGCGTCGTCGCCTCCTGGCTGCTCGATCTCACCGCCGCGGCTCTGCTTGAGGAACCGGAGCTGACACGCTTCTCCTCCGGAGTCTCGGATTCGGGCGAAGGAAGATGGACCATCCAGGCCGCCATCGACGAAGCCGCGCCGGCGCCGGTCTTGACCGCCGCGCTGTACGAGCGCTTCGCTTCGCGCGGTGAAAGCGAATTTGCCAACAAGCTGCTTTCCGCTATGCGCTTTCAGTTCGGCGGCCACATGGGCCATCGCTAACCGAGCAGCGGTAACGGCCGCCTCCGGCCTGCCCGTTTCAGGACCGCGCGTTCACGCGCAGCGGCATATCTAGTTTAAACGTCAGCACCGATTCGACCGGCACCTTAATAGTGCCCTTCGTCAGCACTTGCGTGATCGCGCCAGCCGCTGCCCCCGAGCCGCCCCCGATCGCCGCGCCCTTGCCGCCCCCCGCGATCGCGCCGATGATCGCGCCGATGGCCGCGCCCCCGCCCGTGAACTCGCCCGTGCGCCGGTTTACGCCGATTCCGTTATGCCCCTTCTGCGTCAGGTCTGTCGTACTCAGGTCGTATTGACGCCCGTCGATGGCCACGGTGGCGAGGTCCAGCACCAGGTCCGAGGCCCCCCGAATCTTGCCGCCTTTCGAAGCCGAACGAATCACAATTTGTGCGTTCGCCCCCGCCGGAATTACCACGTTCCCTTCGTTGTCCAGCACGTCTTTCGTCACCTCGGCCGGAAACGTCTGGCCTTCGGCTGCTTTGCCCGAATCTATGGTTTCTTCGTTGCGCACCGATATCTCGGTCCCTTCCGGCAATTGGTGCGTCCTGGTTGTGACTGCCTGTTCCGGCGGATGGTAATGCTCCCGGTGCTCGAGCTTGCGGGGCCGGGCCGCCGCGGTCTTGGGAGCTGGAGCCGGCGCGCTTCCCGTTGCTTCCGGCGGCGCTCCCGCCGGCGCCGTCGGGTTCTCATCGTACTCGATCGACCGCACTTGATTCATCGCAATCGTGCGCGTCAGTTTATCGTCGCCTGCAATCTGGATTTCGCTCGGCGACGTGGATACCACCGTTCCCGTCACGCTTGTGCCGTCGCGCAATTCAACTGTGGCATGCTGGCCGCCGCCAGACGTCTTACTGCATGAACACAACAACAGAATTGCCAACAGCGCTGGTAGCAAAACTCTCATTTCACTCTCCTCCTTGCATTATGCGTCGGACCTGCCGCGAACAACACTGTAAGTTTCATTACGACCTGGGGCTTTGCCGCGTTTTGTGCGTTTTCGCTCAGATCTGCGCCAGTTTGCGGGCGATGATATAACACTCATCCCAGAACCAGAGGGCGCCGTGCTCGCGGAGGACGTCTCGTGTCGCTTCAATATAGGTATTGGCGCTCATGGCGTCCGCCAGCCGCTGATCCTCAATCTGCGCCACATACGTGGCTGCGTTCCACGCCGCCAGCAGCGTCGATGTTCCTATCGATGACGCCGACGTGCCGATCTCAGTAGGTAGCGTGTGCATCTCATATCGCAAGAGTGAGCGCTCATCGTCGTACGCCAGGAACTGGAAATCCCGCGCCTCCGCGCCTAGGGCCGCTTCCGTTGACTTCAGAAGCTGATACCGGTCGGTTTCGAAGGGGTTTTCGTCCGGCCAGACCCGTTGGACGATCTCCAGTCCTGGATCGTTCCCGCTGGAATGAATCCCGATTAACCGCCCGCCCGGGCTTAAGCCCCGCGCCAGCGGTGCAATCACACGCCGTGCCTTGAAGTCCACCGATGCCCGCGCGCGGTACGGTTGGGACGCGAGTATCAGGTCAAAGTCCGCCCGCGGGCTGCCTCGTTTGGGCCGCACTGTGTCGAGCAGAAAATTACAATCTTGCCGGTAGATCACCAGCACGGTTGGCTTCTCGTACATCGGATTCCCGCTCTTCGGGCTGATGCGCGCCCGCCAGTTCTCCGCCAGAAACGGCTGCAGGGCCGTGATCTGATCGTCAAACTGCCCCGCCGTATTGCCCTTGAGCTCCACCTCGTGCCAAACCACGTTCTCCACTGCCCCGGCGTCGTTGGGAGTCAGCAGCGGCGCCTCGTCATACTTCATGTTGGTCATCACGAGCACCGTGGCCGGATGCTCCATGAACCGGTCGGCCATCTTCTCCAATGCCAGGCGCACGTCTTCGAGGCTGATCTCTTTGCCGACAATATAGAACGGCATCCATTCGAACTTGCGATGCATGGTCCGCATGATGCGGGCGAGCACCGTGCCATCGCCCACGCCCGCGTCAAACATGCGAATCGCCGGCGGCGTCGGATGAAGCTCCTCCAACTCCGCGGCTACCCGGCTGGCGATCACCCACTTCTCGCTGCAGGTGTTGACGAACATCAAGTACTTCTGCCGGTTATCGTAAAAACGAAAATTCTGTTCCGGGTCCGGTACCGTTGGCGCGGCCGCGCCGGCCGAAGGATTGGGTTTATTTCCCGACATGATTGGACGAGGGAGGTCTCCCGCTGAATTTACAAGTTTTGCGGTTCAAGTGTATGCCATTCCCCGCTTTCCGTGCAACTTGGCCGCGACCGAACCAGGCGTGTTCCGCGCTCTCACCCCAGCAGCGAGCGGATCAGCACCGCCGGGTGTACGCCCTTGCCTCCGCTCAGTTCGGCCACCTGGTGCCGGCACGATGTGCCCGGCGCCACCAACACTTCGCCCTCCTGCATCGCTTTCACGGCCGGCAACAGCTTCCGCCCGGCGATCGCCGTCGAGACGTCGTAGTGCTGCCGCGAGTATCCGAACGAGCCCGCCATCCCACAGCAACCCGCGTCCAGATCCACCACCGTCGTGGATGGAATGCGCCCCAGCAGCGACATCGTCGCCTGCAACAGTCCCATCGATTTCTGATGGCAATGCCCGTGAAGCAGAATTTTCTTCGGACCAGCCCGCAGGGGCAAGTCCAACTGCCCTGCGAATTCTTCAAACAACTGGCAGGCTTTTGCCACCGCTCGCGCTTTCTCCTGCTGGGAATCCCGCAGGAGCGACGGCGCGTCTTCCTTCACCGCCGACAGGCAGCTCGGCTCGCAGAACAGAATCTTCTCTCCGCGACTGGCAATTGGGAACAGCGCCTCTACCACTTGCGCTGCTTGTGCCCTCGCTTCCCCCAGCAAACCTTGGGAGATAAGGGGCCTGCCGCAACAACCCGGGCGCATAATATTCACCCGGCAGCCGCCGCGCTCCAGAACTTCCACCGCCGCAATTCCGATCTCCGGGTCGTAATGATTCGTGAACGTGTCATTGAACAGCGTCACAGCTCTGCCCTCGGACCCGTTCGGCCGCGCGTGCGTCTCGGCCCACTTCGCAAAGGTCCGGCTCTTCCACGCAGGCAGCCGCCGCCGCTGATCGACCGCCAGCACTTTTTCGTTCAGCCACCGGACCGGTGATGCGCTCGAAACCCAGTTCGCCAGCGGAGCGAACCGGCTGCCCCACACCGACAGCTTATGAATGTTCCCCAGTGCCCGCGCCCGCAGCGGTGTGCCGTGCCGGCTCCAGTAATCCGCCAGGAACTCGCTTTTGAACCGCGCCATATCGACGCCGACGGGGCATTCCGCTTTGCACGCCCGGCACTCCAGACACAAGTCCAGCACGCGATACACGCCTTCGTCGCCCAGTCCGGATTCGCCCAGGCGTCCCGCCATTGCCAGCCGCAGCACGTTGGCGCGGCCGCGCGTCGTGTCCGATTCCTCCCGCGTCGCCATGTACGACGGGCACATCGTCCCTGCCAGCTTTTTCCGGCACGCCCCGACGCCGCTGCACATCTCCACCGCTCCGCCGAGTCCTCCGAATTCGGAGTAATCGAACCACGATTTGGGCTTCGGTGTCTGGTAGCCCGCGCCAAAGCGCAGGTTTGCCGTCATCGGCGGTGCGTCCACGATCTTGCCGGGATTCAGAATCCCCAGCGGATCGAACGTGCGCTTGATCTCGCGAAACGCTTCGTAGAGCACCGGCCCGAACATCTGCCGCATGAAGGGAGCGCGCACCAGCCCGTCGCCGTGCTCGCCCGAAAGCGCGCCGCCGAACTCGAGCACCAGGTCCGCCACTTGCTGCGCAATTGTTTCGAATTTTCGAACGCCCTCCTCAGTCTTCATATTCACCACCGGCCGCACGTGCAGACAACCAACCGAGGCGTGGGCGTAAATACCGGCCGTGGTTTCATTACGGCGGATGATCTCGAGAAACCGTCCGATGAACTCGCTGAGGCGCTCGGGCGCCACGGCCGTGTCCTCGACAAACGAAATCGATTTGGCGTCTTCCTTCATCGCCATCGAGAGCCCCAGCGCCGCTTCGCGCAGGCTCCAGATGCGCTGCTGGGACGGCTCGGTTTCAGTGTGATAGGCATACCCGAAGCGGCGCGCGCGCAGCTCTTCTTCGAGCGCCTTCAGACGGGGAGGGAGATCCTCTTTGCGATCGCCATAGAACTCGATGCATAATGTCGCCCCCGGATCGCCGACCACGAAGGAGCTCCGAATCCGTTCCAGCGCCGCGTTCTGCCGCGTGTTGTCGAGGATGGCTTTATCCATCACCTCGATGGCCGACGGCTGGTGCCGCAGAATCGTGGGCACCGACGCCAGCGATTCCAGCAACTCCGCGAACATCACCACCATGACGGCTTTCGCCTTCGGCAGCGGCACCAGCCGCAGCTTCGCCTCCAGCACCACGCCCAGCGTTCCTTCCGAGCCCACCAGCATCTTTGCCAGATTCACGGGCCGGGCGGGATCGATGAACTCATCCAGGTTGTAACCGGCCACGCGCCGCAGCACTTTGGGATAGCGCCGGTCGATTTCCGCCCCATGTTCGGCCGCAAGTTCGAGCACCTTCCGGTAACAGGCTGCCTCCAGCGTGTTGCCGGTTGGAATCTCGCTGCGCGCCATCTCTCGCATGTGCACAACGCTGCCGTCGGAGAGCGCGGCTTCCAATTCCAGCACGTGGTCGATCGTCTTCCCGTAGAGGACGCTGCGCGCGCCTGCGGACTTGTTC
>CAZKQQ010000187.1:0-13816 GCA_964554945.1 uncultured Solibacteraceae bacterium
GAATCGGGGAGTCCGCAAAGCTCCGTTCGTGGTGCTGATCGGCGCGAATATGCCGTCGGTGCTCGTCGAGATTGGCTTTCTGACGAATCCTAAAGAAGAATCGCTCCTCAGGAAACCGGATTACCGCCAGAAAGTGGCTGAAGCGCTATACCGCGGTATTGGTCGGTACACCGACGGCCTCAGTCATTTCCAAGTAGCCAAAAACTGATGCGGGTCGTGGCCTTCCGGCACGTCGCGTTTGAAGGTCTCGGCTTGATCGAGCCCACTCTCGAAGACCACGGTATCTCGGTAGAATTCCCGGACCTGTTCCAAGGCGGCGCCACCCTGCCCGACCTCACCACGGCAGCCGGTTTGATCTTCATGGGCGGCCCCATGTCGGCTAACGACGATTTACCTTATCTCCGGCAGGAGATCCAGGTGATCCGGCATGCGGTCGAGGCCGGCCAGCCGGTGCTTGGGGTCTGTCTCGGTTCCCAGTTGATCGCCAAGGCTCTAGGAGCGAATGTCTACAAGAACTCCACAAAGGAAATCGGCTGGTTTGATGTGCATCTGACGGATGCCGGGAGGCAGGATCCGATCCTTTCCGGACTGGAAGGATCCGAGACAGTCTTTCATTGGCACGGCGAAACCTTTGACCTGCCGGAGGGCGCGGCTTGGCTGGCGTATTCGGATGCATGTCGGCACCAGGCGTACCGGGTTGGTTTGAAGACTTATGGGCTCCAGTTTCACCTTGAGGTCACGCCCGAGATCATCAGCGACTGGTGTTCCCAAGATGCCAATTGCGGGGATGTCCGGGAACTCCAGACGCCGGTGGATCCCAATCGGAACGCGCAGCGGCTGGCCGGACTGTCCCGCTTAGTTTTCGGCCGGTGGTGCGCTCTATTGAAATAAATAAAATATTGTAAATTAACCTATTCGGTCCTAATTACACTCGCAGGAGCGCGGATACCACCCCATTTCACCCACCCCCCTCCCCCTTTGGGGGGACTATGACCGAACGGCTACTAGCTTCAAAATGAAATTGTAAACAGATGACGGTAAGCAAATCGCTTTCCGATTCGACACGCTGCGATCCCACGTTGATGGGAACAGTTGTAGTGGTGGAAGACCCCTTGGTGTCCAAGCTGGTACGCGCCGTGCTGCAGAGGTGTGGGTATCAGGTAACGCTGACTGCTCCCGAGGAGGCGGCCGCGCTGTTGGCAGATCCGGAATCAAACATAGGAGCCCTGGTCACCAATTCACCAGAAGCTTTTCTGGAATTCTCAGACCGCGCCCCGCTGCTTTATTTGAGCAGTTCCCCTGACGCCTTAATGGCGGCCGCCTTCCGTTCCTGCCGAGTTGTGGTTAAGCCATTCGTGCCTGAAGAATTGGTTCGGGCCGTCCGCGATCTAATCAGCGCATAGTAAGCTAAATTCGAATGGGATTCTATCTGTGGCTGGATGGGGATCTGGCTTGGGCGCAGGGTACCTACGAATACCGTCCGATGGGCACTGCCGTCATCTCGGCCACCGACTTATTTCGCCGCCGCGACTTCGATCCGAAGCGCAGGCCGCCCCAGTCCGCCAGCCTGGTCGGCCAGTTTGCTTCCCTCGGACACGTCAACCTGCAATTGAAAGCTACTGGGCGGCGCGTTTCAGCTCCGCGGTGGCGCTATCGATAGCCTCCCCCGCGTTTTGGAGCACTTTGCCGACTCGCGCGATCTGCGTCTCGGCTTCCATCCACTGTTTCTGCTCGATGCTCTCGCGCACGGCCGGGAGGGTCTTGACGCCATAACCGGTGTAGAAACCCGGCGCGTAGATCTGATGCTCATACCAGGGACGGTTGGGCAGCCCGTCTTTCAGAGTAAGGGAGCGCTCCACCAGGATCAGCTTATTGTTCGCATCGCGCAAGGATGCACGAGAGAGCGCCGCCCCGCCATTAGCAGCCGCTTTGGATAACGCCTGGTCGTATTGCTCGGCTGCGCGCTGCAGGGCGCTCCAGCCGTTTTCAAGCGGCGCAAAATTGAGGAATGGAGGCACGTTCTCTTTGGGCGGAGCCAGCAGGCGCTCACGCGGATTATCGACGGCTGCGTACAGGCCTTCATCGATCCGGCGGTCGCGCTCAATGATCTGGTCGCGCAGATCGGTCGCGAGCTTGCGGACTTCGTCAATGTAGCGGCGGATCGTATCGGCGAAACCATTGAAGTCATACGGCAGCACATCGGCGTCGGCCATGCGCATGACGGCGGTTCCGGCGGTCTGGGCGAGCGCCCGGCCATAGACAAAATCGCTATCGGCAAAATGCGTATACCAGTAAAGATCGTCGTAAATAGAGTGATAGATGCCGCCGCGATCCTCGCCGCCGAAGCCGAGGTTGAGCGAGGCCACCCCAAGATGGTCAAGGAAGGGCGAATAGTCGGATCCAGAGCCGAGGGCGCCGATCCGCAAATCCGGTCGTTGCCGGAGTTCCTGGCGCTCGGAGGGCGGCGCGTTAGGTGGCAGCTTCGCCAGATTCGAAAACTGCAGCCGCTTCCAAACCGTTACCTGGGATTCGGGGTCGTTAATGTCGCGCGCCACGCCATTAATGAATTTTTCGAGCGAATGGGATCCTTCGGCTTGGAGAAATCCGCGGCCATTGCCGTCGGAGTTGATGTAGACGGCAGCTTTCTGGCGCAGCTCGGCGTCATGGTCTTCGGCCCATTCGGTGGAGCCGAGCAGTCCTTCTTCTTCGCCGTCCCATACGCATAAAATAATCGTTCGTTTGGGGGCCCATCCCTGGCTGCGTAGGGCCGCCAGTCCGCGGGCCTCCTCCATCAGCGCGATTGCTCCCGAGACCGGATCTTCAGCGCCATTGACCCAGGCGTCATGATGGTTGCCGCGGATGATCCATTCGTCGGGATCGGTCGAACCGGGGATGCGCGCGACCACGTCGTAGAGGGGTTTCCGGTCCCAGTTAAAGTTAACTTTGAGGTGCACACGGGCCGGGCCGGCGCCGACGTGATAGGTGATGGGCAGAGAACCGCGCCAGGCCTCGGGCGCCACACGGCCGCCCAACGCCGCCAGCAGCGGCTCGGCATCGCCATAGGAAATGGGCAGCACCGGAATTTTGGTCAGTGTTTCGACCTGGTTCAAAGGCAGCCGCCGCGCGTTGGCGGTCGCGCCCACGTTGGGTGTGAGCGGATCGCCGGCGCGCACCGGCATGTCCATGACGCTGCCGCGCTGTACGCCATCCTTCGGACGGAACGGGCCGGCGGGGAAGTCAGGCCCCTGGAAATAGCCGTCTTCGTGCGGATCAGAGTAAATGAGGCAGCCTAGAGCGCCGTGCTCGGCGGCGACTTTGGGCTTGATGCCGCGCCAGGAACCGCCGTAGCGCGCGATGACAATCGCGCCTTTCACGGACACGCCGAGCCGGTCGAGCATCTCGTAATCGTCGGGGACGCCGAAGTTCACATAAACCAGCGGGGCGGTGACATCGCCGTCGATGGAATAGGCGTTGTAGCTGGGGAGTTGCTCGTTTTGCTGCGACGACGTCGGATCATTCGCGAGAACCGGCTCCTGGAGTTTCGCCGTGAAGCGCGTTGGGGCAACCAGTTCGAGCGCACGCTCCTTCGGTGTAGGGAAGAGCACGTCGTAGGTTTCGATTTTGGCATCGAGTCCCCATTCTTTGAACTTGGAGAGGATCCACTCGGCGTTTTGCTTGTCGTAAGCCGAGCCTACGTGATGCGGCTGCGCGCTCAGCCGCTGCATGTAGGCGCGGAGATTGACGGCATCAGGGATGGCGCGGAACTTGGTTTCCCAGCTCTGCTCGGCTTGCGCCGAAGCGGTGGAATAACCGCGCAACGCATCTCCATCAGCGGTCCAACCGGCGGGCGCCAGCAAGAACGCGCACAAGGAATATATCGCCAATCGATTCATCAGGGCTGCTCCGTAGTTTTGACGTGGTCCCCGGTTATACCAACAAATATTCCGGGCTGGATTCGATTATTGTAACGTGGCTGAGGGCGGGCTACCGGACTTCGTAGATCCCGTCAAAATCGGCGAAATAGGTTTCGACCGGAATCGCGGGTTCAGCGGCGCGCAAGAACAGGGCGGCCTGGAGCAGATCGGCGGCGACCACTTCCGGCGGCATTCCCGGGTACGCGCCGCAATCGGTGTGGCCGATCAGAAGGAGGCGGGACGGATGGTGGAGGCGGATCGAAGTGCGCACCATACGCATCGCAAAATCGCGATCGGCTTCGCTATCGGGTGCGCCGAGAGCCTTCGCCGAACCGGGGATCTTCACCTGATCGAAGAGCGCGATTTCCCGGCGCTTGAGAAACTTCCGGATAGCGGCATCGAAGCGCGCGTCAAAGCACGTCATTACGCAGGCATCGGCGGTATAAACCTCTACCGGAGAATCGAAATGTAAGATTTTTTGCAGAATGGGCTCGGGCAAAGTCGCACTGCTGCTCATATGGAGGACAGTATCAGGTCCTGGCCGCGCTTGCAAAGATGAGGGGCGCGCGCTGCCATGTCGGCGAAGAAGGCGCCGGCATCCGCCGGGGCGATAAGCAACTCGGACGAGGGGCCCCACTGGATCTTGACGCGTTCCATCGAGAGCGCCACGCTGCTGCGGCCATCCGAGGACGGGCCAATGAAGGTGATGGCTTGGTACGGAACGACGCGGCGGGTCAAGCCGGAATAAATCACGAGGCCCGTGGGCGTGGTCTCGTAAAACTGCGGATAGACGGAAATCAACAGAATGCCTATCACCAGCCCGCTGGCCCAATAGGCATGGCTCAGTAATGGCGCCAGCGTGCCTGCCAGAACCGCAATGATAATCCACGAGTCAATTTTCGCTGCGTGACGCATAGACACAATCTCAGCCGTTATCCGGCCCTCCTTAATTGGGAGCATTGCTGTGCTTGATTTTCCGGACGCGAGTCCGATGTCCCTTGACCGATGTTAAGCACCGCTTGCTGCGCGCGCGGTTCCGTGTCGGGCACAGAACCGCGACCGCGAGGAAGCGGATTGGACTAGCCGGCTTTTCGTTTGGACTTGATCTCCTCGAGAAGACGGTCGATCTCGTCCTGCTTTTCCATAGCGGCGAAACGGTCTTCGACGTTGTCCGCGGCCAGCGCGGACTTGGCTTGCGCCGCGGCTTCGCTGTGCCGTACCTTGTTCTTCATGCGATCGAAGGCGGCGGCCTTGGACTGATCACCGATGGCCGCGCCGGCATCTACGGCCTTGCCGAGGGCGCGGGAACGGCGGTGCTGGGCGATGAGGAGGTCGCTTTTGGCCTGGGCTTCCACCAGTTTCTGCTGCAGCTTCAAGAGCGCGGTTTTGAGATTTTCCACTTGAGTTTTCTGATCTTCGACCTGCTGCTGGAAACTCTCGGCCATGCTCTTGTAGCTGAGCGAGCGCTCCAGGGCCGATCGGGCGAGCGCATCGTCTTTCTTATCGACGGCCAGCTCGGCGCGGCGCACCCATTGCTTCTCGGACTCGGCGTTCTCCTTGAGCTTGCCTTCCAGCACGTGCTGGTCGGCGATGGAGATGGCCACTTGCGTTTTGACCTGAAGCAACTGGTTCTCCATATCGAGGATCAATTGCTTGATCATTTTTTCGGGATCCTCGGCCTTGTCGACAAGATCGTTGAGATTGGCCCGGATTAATGTTGAGACTCGTTCTAAGAGTGCCATGGGATTTTCCTCTACTCCGCTCCCTTACGGTCGCGGCTCCGATTACACTGCCGCGCCTTTCGACTTGCTGTCGTCGGGCTTCGGCGTTTTGTCGCCAATTAATCGCACTTTCGCAAACAGCTCGCCGAGCGGCATGCCCGAAAGCGTTTCAAAAAGCGCGGGAATCTGCGCTGCCATCTTGGTCACATCGCCGGTGATCTTGTTCATGCCGGCGGCATCGCCGTTGCCGGTGGAAACAATAGTGATCTTGTCGACGTTAGCGAGCGGCGCCGCCAGAGCCCTGACGATTTCGGGCATCCCGGTGATGAGCTTGTCGACGATCGCGGCCTGGTTGAACTCCTGGTAGGCTTCGGCCTTGATGTTCATAGCCTTGGCTTCGGCTTCGCCCTTTTTGAAAATGATTTCGGCTTCAGCTTCGCCCTGCGCGCGGATGGCGGAGGCGTGGCCTTCGGCTTCCATCACGAGGCGCTGGCGTTCGGCTTCGGCCAGCGTTTCAATGCGCTTGCGCTCGAACTCGGCTTGTTTGAGCACGGTGGCGGTGAGCTCGCGATCCCGGCGAGCGATCTCGGCCTCCTGCACCTTCACCTCGTGCTCCTTCTCGACCTGGTGAATGGTGACTTCCTCGCCGCGGACCTGCTGCTGCATGATGTTGGCTTGAATCTCGTAAGCCTTGTCGGCCTGGGCCTGCTGCTTCTTGATGATCTGGTTGTACTCGGCCTTCTTGACCTCGAGATCGCGCTGCGCTTCGGCCTGTTTGGCTTGCGACAGCGTCTCGGCGAGCACGCGCTCCTGGTCGGCTTTCGCCTTGCCGATCGCAGCCTCGCGCTCGGCCTCGGCGCGCTTGATGGTGGTGTCGCGGTCCGCTTCCGCCGTAGCGACGTCGGCATCGCGCTTGATGCGTGCTACATCGGGACGGCCCATGTTACTGATGTACTCGTTCTTGTCTTTTACGTCTTTGATGGTGAACGAAATCACTTCGAGTCCCATCTTGTTCATGTCATCGGCGCAGGTGGAGCGCATGCGGCCACCCACCATCTCGGGCTGTTTGACGATCTCTTCGACCGTCAACTGGCCGATGATGCCGCGCAGGTGGCCTTCCATCACCAGACGGATCAGGCCTTCGCGCTCCGGCGGCGTCTTGGTGAGAAACTGCTCGGACGCGGTGAGAATCGATTCCGGATCGGACTTGACCTTGAGCTGGGCGACGGCTTCAACGGTGACGGCGACGCCTTGGCCTGTGTAGAGGTCCTGTTTAGGCGCAACGTCGAACGACATCAGCTCGAGCGAGAGCCAACGGCAGTTCTCCACCATCGGAAAAATCACGGTGCCGCGGCCTTTTACGACGCGGGTGCCGCGGAACCCGTAGACGACAAGGGCCTCGTGCGGCCCCGCTTTGCGAAAGAGCTTGGCGAACATAGACATCAGGAAGATCAACGCCAGTACCATCAGGCCGGCGATGACCAATGTTGTTTCCGACATAAAAGACACGTTGCCTCCCATTAATTCTTCTTCCATTCATCGGCCGGGTCTTCCCACGGCCGGACGTAGGCGATTCCTTTGTCGTAGCGGGTCACGATGACTTCGGCGCCTTTGGCAATAGCCGCGTTCCCCTCGGCCCGCGCGCCGCAAACGCGGCGTGTGCCTTCTTGGGAATAGACCAGCTCTCCGGTGGCGCCCGAGCGGATGGGAATGCTGAGGCGGCCAAGGATGCCGATCATGTCATAGTCGGCGGGATCGAGGGGCGCCTCGCGCGCCATCAGCACCTTGGCCATAAACCAGAAGACTACCGATCCCGCTGCCAAGCCGCTGAGGGTCGCGATGCCTAGCGCCGCCACTACCCAAAAATGCGAATAGCGTTCCAGCAGATAGCCGGTGCCGCCGAACCATGCCAGAAATGCCGCCATGGTGGCGAAATTAAACCACGGCATGTTCGCCAAGGAGCCGCCGTGCGGTACATGAATCCCGTGATGAAAGTGCAGATGCGGCAAATGCAAATGAGTGCCGCCGGCCAGCAGCGCCAGCGCGCTCAAGCCGAAGCCAATCAGAAAACAAATGAGATAGAAATCCGACCAGTTCATGAACGCCTCCCGGGTTTATGCGACGGGTTAAGCACTTCCATCAACCGTTCGGCCAGGCCGGGGTTTTCCAGAATTTCCCCCAGCAGCACCAGGCAAGTGCGCGAATCCGCATGGCGCGCCACCGCGAGTAGAGCGTGGTGCAGATCGGGATCGCGGCCGAAGCGCTCTGCGCCCGACACAAGCCAGAGGTCGAGCTTGTCCTCGAGCGCGCCGACATCGGAAATCAACTCGTTCTGAAATCCTTCGGGGTCGTCGACCAGATAGCCCGGATGCACCTTGAAAAAACGCGCGAGCAGCATGCGGGTCGAGTTGGTGAGGTGCGGTCGCGCTCCGTTCTCGATTTGCGAGAGATAGCTCTGGCTGATGGATTTTTTCTGCTCCTTCTCGATCAAACGAGCCAGCTCCTGCTGCGAGAGTTCGCGGCCAAGCCCGCGGAGGGCTCCTTCGACCTCGCGCAGGTACCGAATTTTCTCGCCGAGCGTCATATAGCAATTTGTAATCATAATATTGCAATATGTGATAAAACGCAAGCGGTTTTTGAGCATTAAAATCAGGCACTTGGCGAAATTCTGAAACCGCAAAACAGAGCCATACTGTGCTGCCATCGCGCTCGTCCACAACAACGTATGTGTGGGTATGAAGGCTTTGCTGCTATTCGTCTTCACTGGCTGTGCGGGCGCGCAGCTTTCGGACGTCCACGATATTATGCGGCGCGTCGCGTTTAATCAGGCCAGGACCGAAGACGCGCGAGAACAGTTTCTCTATCATCAGAAGCAAAACGTGCGGGTAAGACACACCAACGGTAAGGTGGCGCGGGAAGAATTTCGAGAGTATGACGTAACGCCGACCGTTCACGGGGTCCACCGGACGCTGGTCGCGCTGCAGGGGCGCTATGCGAAAGACGGCGATTACGTCGTCTATGATGAGCGCCAACAAGAAGCTGATGGTATCGATGCGGCACTGGTCGAGGCGTTCGTTGAGGAGTTTCATGACGAGAACAAGTCCCGGGACGGCATCGACAACGACCTGTTTCCGCTCACGTATCATCAGCAGTTGAAATATGAGTTCCGGCTGGCGGGGAAAGAGACCTATCGAGGACGGCAAGTATATCGCGTGGCTTTCAGTCCCAAGGAGCGGTACGGCTGGAAGGGTGAGGCGTTGATCGACGCGGAGGAGTATCAGCCCGTGTTCGTCACTACCAAGATGGCGCATGGAGTGCCGCTACCGATCAAAGCACTGTTTGGCACGGATGCGAAGGGCGTGGGCTTCTCGGTCGCGTACCAGAGATTTGCCGAGGGCGCCTGGTTTCCGGTCAGTTACGGGGGCGAATTCGAACTGCACATATTGTACTTTTACAAGCGGACGATCTCGATTTCCTTGACCAATTCCAATTTTCAGCGGGTGGATGTGAAGAGCCAGGTGAGTTATTCTTCAGAACCACGATGACGAGCGTGGCGCGCGCAGAGCGGACCGGTTGCGATTTTGACGCCCTCGTGCGCGAACACCAGGGTATGGTATTCAGCTTGGCGTATCATTTCCTGCACGAGCGCGCGCTGGCCGAGGAAGTGGCGCAGGAGGTATTTTTAAGCCTGCACAGAAATCTCGACACAGTGCAATCGGCCGCGCACGCGCTGTTCTGGCTGCGGCAAGCGACGGTGCGCCGCTCGATCGATGAAACGCGCCGGCGGCGGCGCCGGCCCCAGGTCGCGCTCGACGAGGTGCCTGAGCCGGCAACCGGAAATTCACAGCGCGATCCGATGCTGGGCGAAGTGCTGCGGCGTTTGATCGCGGCGCTGCCGGAGGACGCACGGATGGTGATGGTGTTGCGTTATCAGGAAGATTTAGACCCTTCGGAAATTGCGGAGTTGCTCGTGATGCCGCTGGCGACGGTGAAAAGTCATTTGCACCGGTCGCTGGCAGCTTTGCGCGAGAAGCTGGCCCGCCGGGGAGTGGAGAATCCAAATGGATTGGCTTGAAGAGGAATTGAGACGCGCGCTTGCGCGCCAGGAGCCCGCGCCGGGTTTTGCGGCGAGAGGGGCCGCTCGACGGAATGCCGCCGGTATCCCGGCGAGGCGCTGGCTCGCGGTAGCGGCGTCGGTCGTGGTGCTGGCCGGCGGCGGCATGGGGTATCGCTGGCATCAAGGTGTCCAGGCCAAGGAACAGGTGATGGCGGCTTTGCGGCTTGCCGGCGGAAAACTGAGTCGCGTGCAGAGCCAGGTGAGGGAGGTGGGACAGTGAAAATTCCCGGGAAACTTCTGGTGTGTACCGGCGCGGCGGCCGCGCTGCTGGCGGCACAACAGTTCCAGTTCAACCTGGACCACCTCGCGGCCAAGGCGAACGAAACTGTCGATATTTCCTTGAGCAGCGCCATGCTGCAATTTGCCGCGAAATTCATGGATGGCAAGGACCCGGAAGAAGCGCAGGTGAAGAAGCTGCTCAATGGCATCACTGGAATCTACGTGAAATCGTATGAATTCAAGAACGAGGGCGCCTGGGCGCCGGCGGATCTCGACCGCGTGAGGAACCAGCTCCGGGCCCCGCAATGGGCGCGGATTGTCGGTGTGACCAGCAAGGAAGACGGAGAGCATGCGGAAGTTTTCGTGCGTTCGGAAAATCAGAAAATGACTGGTATCGCGATCTTGGTGGCGGAGGCGAAGGAGCTGACGGTGGTCAATATCGTCGGCTCGATCGATCTGAATTCGCTGGCCGAGTTGGGCGGCCATTTCGGCATCCCGAAAGTAGAAACGCCGCTGCAGAAGAAGTGAGGGCAGGTCGGAACCCGCCCCACGAACGGGAAGTCAAACCGAAATTGGGGATTGCGTAGCCTGTCCCCGAATCACGAGGCGCGAGGGGCCGTGAACGTGCAGAGCCTTGCGTGGTTCCCAGGGCTCTTCCTTCGCGAGTTCAAAGGTATGGAATCGTGACAGCAGATCGGTCAGCGCAATCCGCGCTTCCAGGCGCGACAGCGCGGCTCCCAGGCAAAAATGAATGCCGTGGCCGAACGCGATGTGAGGATTGGGATCGCGCCCAATGTCAAACCGGTCTGGATCGGGAAACTGGCAGGGATCGCGGTTGCCCGAACCAATGATGCCGAGCACGATTTGCCCAGTGGGAATGACGCGCCCGTGCAGCTCCACGTCGCGGCGGGCGGCGCGGTACATATATTGGAACGGAGAACGGTAGCGCAGCACCTCTTCGATTGCCGAGGGAAGCAATGCGGGCGTGGCGCGCAGGCGCCGCAGTTGATCCGGATTTTCGACCAAGCACAAGACGGCGTTATTAATGAGGTTGGCGGTGGTTTCATTGCCGGCTATCAGCAGGAGCTGAACGAACGCGAGAATCTCTTCCTCGGTAAGGCGCTCGCCATCGATTTCGGCTTCCACGAGCCGGGTGAGGAGATCGTCGGCCGGCGCTGCCCGACGCTGAACAATCAACTCGGGCAGGTACGCTTTCATCTCGGTAGTCATGGCAAAGTAGTCGGCGCCGGCCTGTTTGGTCTCCTCGTCATCGAAGGCCGTGTAGCTGAGTTTCATCATGATGTCGGTCCAGCGTTTGAAGCGCGGCCAGTCGGCTGCAGGAACCCCGATCATCTCCGCGATCACCATGAGCGGCAGGGGAACGGAATAACAGGCGGCCAGATCGAATTCTTCGCGATCGCCCAGGCGGTCCAATAGTTCACCCGAAAGCTGGCGGATACGGGTCTCGAGACCGGAGATCATTCGAGGCGTGAACGCGCTCATAATAAGGGCGCGCAATTTCGTATGGCGCGGCGGATCAAAGAAGATCAGCCATTGCGGCGTGGGTTGGTTGGCCGTCGCCCGCAAGTTCGAGCTGAATTCGCTGTGCTCGTTTAAGACGCGCTTGACGCCCTCATAATCGAAGACCATCCACAGATCGGTGCGCGGGTCCTGGAAGACGGGCGCGGTTCGGCGCATGCGCTCGTAAGCTGGGAAGGGGTTCCGCCGCATCTCATCGGAGAGAAAGTTCATGGTTTCCATGATGTCAGCGCCACTCGGCCGGTGGAAGTAAACCGGGGTGAATTCACTGTTAACGCGGATCAATCGAAGTGAAGGTTGTGAAGAATCTTACGGAAGCGGGGGTGCTGGCGGAAAGAGTCGAAACCATAGGCGACTTTGGCGAACGCCAGCTCGTATTAGCCTTTCGCATACGCCTGTTCGAGAGCGGTGATCGCTTCCTCGATCCGGCCGAGGTGGAGGTGAAGGAAAGCGACGATGACGGCGGGAACGAATTCGGCGGCGTCGCGGCGGGTCAGACTCTGGAGCAGTTCCTCGGCGGGCGCGCGGTCTCCGAGCAAGGCCCGGACATCTTTGACGAAGGCTTCATGCTGAATGCTCGGGTCATCGGCATAAACCCGTTCGTATTCGGGGAGGGCCTCGGCGACCCGGAACTGGCCGTGAAGCGAGAGCGCGAGGATGACGCGGGAAAATCCGTCGTCCGGTTCGCGCTGGAGCAGAGCGCGGCACTCGCGTTCCGCTTCGGCAAGCCGGCGAGCCCACAGGAGAATCAGGGCGCGGCTGCGCGCCAATGGCACCGAAAACGGATCAAGTTCGCGCGCGGCGCGGTTCTCGGCGAACGCTTCGTCGAATCGACCCAATGGCGCCAGGTATTCGGTGGCGTACTCGTTGTGCACCTCTGCCGAGAGCGGCGCCAGATGCAGGGCGCGGCGGTAATGACGCGCCGCTTCCGGCCAGTTCCACTCGTGGCGGGCAATCAGGCTGGCCAAGAGACTGTGGGCTTCCGCCAGTTCCGGATCCAGTTCCAGGGCTCGATGGAGCGCGGCCTTGACTTGCGCCACCATGGCACTCGGCCGCTCAACGCCCAATACGGCGAGACCCATCTTGCTTCGCGCCATTCCGAGCAAAGGTAGGGGATAGTTTGGATCGGCGGCGCTGGCCTGCTCAAACACGATATAAGCGTCGCGGAGGGATTGCACATTGAAGCGGTCCAGAAGGTGGCGGCCTTTGAGATACAGCTCGAACGCTTGTGCGTTCGTCGTGTGCCGCTGGCCGACCCGCCGCTGTTCCTCGGGCGTGAGTTCCAAGTGGACAGCGGCCACCACCGCCTGGGCCACGTCTTGCTGAACCGCCCAAGCGTCTTCCAAATCGCGTTCGAAGGTTCCAGACCAAAGATGGATGCCGGTGGAGACCTCGATCAATTGCGCGGTAATGCGCACCCGGTTCTGTTGCCGCCGCACGCTGCCCTCGATGACTTGACGGGCGCCCAGAAGGCGGCCGATCTCGCGAACGTCCATGGATTTGCCTTTGAAGGCGAAGGCGGAAGTCCGGGAGATGACGCGCAGCCGTGTGGCGCGCGAGAGGATAGAGGTCAGCTCATCGGTCAGACCATCGCTCCAATGGCCGTTCGCTGGGTCGGCGCTCAAATTCACAAAGGGGAGAACGGCGATGGAAGGAGGTTCGGGCGACTTAGCCGGTGCGCCGCGCCGGCTGCGCAGCCGGAATTGCGGTGCATAGCCGCCCTTCGGTACATCGATCACGACGGCATCGCGGCGTCCGGGACCACGGTAGTACGCCTGCAGGCGGTGGCGCAATTTGCCGGCTTCGACGCGCACGATGGTGTCGGCGCCTGGATCAAACGCGGCACCGCGGTCGAAGACTTCGACGCCGAGGACATATTCTTTCAGGCTGTCGCGGCGATCATTGAGCGACGCTTCGACAATGAAGCGCAGGAAGCGGCTGGCGCGCGGCGACGCGGCGAACTGCGGGCTTTCAAGCAGCCGCGCGAGACTGGCGCGTATGGCATCGTCGCCGGGGGCAGCCACGGTCGCATCCTGCATACTGGACATTGTCACGCGGAAGACGGGTTGTGGGGAGGAGGCGAACGCTCCGCCCCCTCAGGGTCACGAGTGTGTGGCGGTACTTTGTCCCCGAAATACGCGGAGGTACTCGGCGGCGGAATGGGTCCACGAGAAATCGGCGCGCATCGCGTTCTGCATCAGGGCGGCCCATTGGTCTTTCTGGCAGTATGTGGATAGGGCCCGGTCTACGGCTGCGAGAAATGCGGCGCTTTCATAAGGTTCAAAGACAAAACCGGTGCCGGCGCG
>CAZKQQ010000188.1:0-13812 GCA_964554945.1 uncultured Solibacteraceae bacterium
GAGGTCCTTCGGGAGATCGCCTCGGAATTCCCGCACATCAAAGCGGTTGCTATCTCTGGCGCAATGGAAAGGCACATGCAACATGAAGCTCGGGTTGCCGGCGCTGTTGCTTCGTTCCAGAAGCCAATCACCCCTAAGAATCTGCGGAACGTAGTGTATACCGTATTAGATCCTTCTTACTCATGGCGCGGCAAGGGCGCCGGTTGAACTCATGCGTGCGTCTCCGGGTGGAACCGTGCAACCAAACGCAGGCAGCCTTTATTTCGGCGTGAGCCGCACCAGCTCATTTCCCGACAAAAGCAAAATTGCGCCGTCCGGACCCTGGCGGATATCGCGGACCCGTTGATGCCGGTCGGTGAGCAGGCGCTCCTCGGCGACAATCTTGTCGCCATTCAGCACCAGCCGGACGAGCGCCTGCGCGTCCAGCCCGCCGACAAATAAATTGCCCTTCCATTCCGGGAAGCGGTCGCCTGTATAGAACAACATGCCGGAAGGCGCGATGTCCGGGAACCAGAAGTAGGCAGGCTCCTCGACGCCCGGCATAGACGTTTTGCCGTTGCCCACCGGAACATTTTTTCGGCCATCGGTCCGCTGGAAGTCGTATTGCGTTCCGTAGGAGACATCCGGCCAGCCGTAGTTCCTGCCCGCGCGGATGATGTTGATCTCATCGCCGCCCTGCGGACCGTGATCGGTCACCCAGAGTTCGCCGGTCGCCGGATTGATTGCCGCGCCTTCGGGGTCGCGCAACCCATGCGCGAACGTTTCGGGCGCAACGGTGGCGCGGCTCAACCAGGGATTGTCTTTGGGGAGCGACCCATCGCGGTTGATGCGCAGCACGCGGCCTGAGAAGTTGCGGCCGATGTCGGGATTGTCGGTGAAGTCGTGCTCGACGCCATCGTACTTGGAATCGTAGAACCGGAACCGGTCCGCGCCGGTGACGTAGAGTGTGCCGTCCGGCGCCAACACAATACGGCGTTCCGCGCCTTCGGCCAGTACCCGGACGTTTTCGAGCTTCGCTTCGTCCTCGCTCAGCCGGGCGCGTGCCATCCGCTCCGTGCCGATATCCGTCAGCCGCCGCTCCGCCAGCGGTTTGGTCCAGACCTTTTGATAGAAGAATTCAACCGGCCAGATGGCGGGCTTCTCCCCGCGCGGCGGCGCGAAGTAGGTGAAGTACAGCAGGCGATTCTGCGCGAAGTCCGGGTCGAGCAATACATCGTGCAATCCCTGTGCCGCCACAACTTTGACATCCGGGACTCCGGCCAGCGGCGCAGACACTACCCCATCCGGCCGGACCACGCGCAGAATCCCGATGCTCTCCGTCACCAGAAAATTTCCGTCCGGCAGCAGCGCCATCGACCATGGGCCGTTGAGCCGGTTGGTGATGCTTTCGATTTTCGGGACAGCCGAGGGCTTGGCCGGCTTCGGCGCGTCGGTCTGACCAGGGAACGCCGGCTTCGGTTTGCGGGGCGCGTCTCCGGCGAAGCGACCTTGTGCAACGGAGCACGGCGCGATCAAGAGCGCGAGGACAATGGGAGCGGTGGCACTCAATCTCATGCGCGGCAGTATACCAGCAAATTCGGCGTCCGATCGGAGGGCCGTCAGACAGGCATCGGTGGCCGTAATCCGTCGATAAGGAAAACGGCCCAGATGGGATCAGGAGACGAGCCTTCTTATGCCTTGCTTGTTTTGCCTCCCCACTTGTTGCAGAATGGGTTCGCCCATGAAATGACTTCATGGAATGGAGGCGCTATGCGTGGTGCAATGCTGTTCGCGGCCGGACTCTTCGCCGGGCTGCTATTCCAGGTAGGAACGGCCCAGAACTCCAACAGTGGTGTCGTCATGATGAACCACGTGGGAATCAGCGTGCCGAATATCGATGAGGCGGTCGCTTACTACACCGGGAAAATGGGGTTTCGCGAAGCGTTCCGCGTCAATGATGAGAAAGGAAAGCCGCGGCTGGTCTACATGCAGATCAGCAAGAACACCTTTCTCGAGCTCAACCCGGTAACACCGCAGCGGCCCGCCGGGTTTTCTCACTATGGGCTGGTGGTCGAGAATGCGGCGCAGGCGGTGGCGCGATTCCGAAGCCGCGGTCTCACCGTCACCGATACCAACCTCAGTGATACGAAAGCGATCCTCGCGAACATCACCGACCCCTATATGGGCCGGATCGAGCTGACCGAGCTCCCTCCGGAGTCCATGCACTACAAGGCCATTCAAAGCTGGAAGTAGATCGTCCACCGCGAAAGGAGCATGCTGATGTCCGTACCGAGTGTTGCGAGATTCGGATTTCCCGAATGGATGATCGCTGTGTGCATCGCCGCGGCCGGAACCAATGTTCAGGCGCAGCAGCGCGGCGGCACGCCTCAAACGGATCAGGTGCAGCCGGTGAACAGCGGCGCCAACCCCTATCGGGTCATCCGCGACTGGGCCACTCTGAATCTGGAGAAAAGGCCGTGGGGCGGTTCCAACGGCGTGGCCGTCGACCGCGACGGCAAGTCCGTCTGGGCCACCGATCGCTGCTCGCCCGGGACGACTCCGGGCTGCCTCGGCACCAAAGTGAACCCGGTCCATCTGTTTGATGATTCCGGCAAGGAGATCCGCAGCTTTGGCGGCGGCATGTTCGTGTGGCCGCACGGCATCCATGTCGATCGCGACGGCAATGTGTGGGTCACCGACTCCCGGGCCCCGAGCAACGAAGATCTCAAGAACTTTCCCGGCGAAGACAAGAAGGGCAGCGTGGCCGTCAAATTCAGCCCTCAAGGAAAGGTTCTCATGACGCTGGGAAAGCCGGGGGTGCGCGGCAATCCCCCCGAAGCCCTCACCGACCCGACCGCTGTCACAACCGACCCGGCCAACGGCGACGTCTACGTGGCGGAGAGCCATACGGACGTGACCGACCCGAATCTCATCGGGCGCATCTCGGTGTTCGACAAGAATGGCAAATTTCTCCGCGTTATCGGCAAAACAGGAACCGGACCGGGTGAGTTCCGCACGCCGCACGCGCTGGCCTTCGATTCTCAGGGCCGGTTGATCGTTGCCGATCGCCACAACCATCGCATTCAAGTCCTGACGAAGTCGGGGAAGTTCATTCTCGAATACGACGCCTTCGGCCGCACCAGTGGGTTGACCATCGACAAGAATGACGTAATTTACACGACCGATTCGGAGTCGACGGAAAAAGTTCACCCGGGCTGGCAACGCGGAATCCGCATTGGAAGTCTCAAAGACGGGAAGGTGACGATGTTCATACCGCCGCACATGGTGCCGAATTCCCCGGACGGCGCCATGGGCGAAGGCATCGCCATCGACGCCGCGGGCAACATCTATTCCGCCGAAGCGAACCTGCGCGGCGTGACGAAGTTCGTGAGGAAGTAGCGCCGTCCCTCCAGGCGGCGTCTCGCGCCGGGTCCCACAGTGCTTACCGCGTGAAGCCTTCCACCACGCGCACGGCCCAACTCCCGGCCGCGAAGAAAACGTCAGTGCTGCCATCGGTTATCAGGGACCTTACTAATAGGAGTACGGGGCTGGACGCCTCACGATGAAGGTGTGTCCCGCGCGCGATTGGTAATTCTTCTGTTGGCGTCCGGTGTACTGGGCTGGGCGCTGTCTTCCCAATTGGGTATTGTGCTGCAGATCGCAGGAGCGGAGGCGCCGGTTTCGTCCGGCGCGCTTTCGGAACACGATTTGGACGAATTGAAGGGCCTCCCACCGGAGGCTCAGGCCGCGCGATTGCTCGAGAAAGCGATTAACCATTACAAAGGCGCGGCCGGGGAGATCGACAAGCGCCTGGAGGGCTGGAGAGGCAAGATGCAGCCCAGTAAAGAATTGGAGAGTCTGACCAACACGGCGTATTTTTCGAATGATCTCCGGGTGCGGGCGATGGCACTGGAAATCTGGCTGGCGCGCGACAATATCCCCAAGACCCCCCAAGCGGTCGACGGGCTGATCGAGCAGGCAGGAGTTGGGGACGGCCGGCAGTACTTCCGCCTATCGACTCTGGGGATTTTGGGCAATCGCGGAGTCGAGCCGGAAAAGGTTCTGCGCACCTTGCTGATTTACGTGCACGATCGCGAGAACGACACGCGCGCTGCCGCGATCAACGGGCTGGGCTTGCTGGGAACGGAGGGCACGATCGCGCCGTTACTGGAAGTGTTGCACTGGGACAACTCTCCCGATCTGCGCGAGCGCGCGGCATGCAACCTCGCGGATTCCGGGATGCTGATGCGCGAGATGCGAAGGCAGGCTTTGCCGGAACTGGTCCGATTTGCTCAGGATCAGACTCTGGATGCGGCCACGCGTAAGTGGGTCTTCCAGGCACTCCGCGAAATTGCAGGAGAGGCTTTGCCGGATGATGCGATGGCTTGGACGCGCTGGTGGGCCGGGCGGCCGATCCAGTAAGATTTACGGGCCAGAAATCCCATTCCCCTGCGGACAGTGGGATCACTCCGCGAGGACTTCGTCGCGGCACGACGGCTTTCCTGTGGATGAGAGTAATCGTTCCACGTTAATGTGGCTGGTCTGCCGCGCCACGGCAGGATGATGCCGGCTACAAACAGCCGCGGATGCCGCGGATTCCGGTAGTATCGAGTCTCCTGTTGCAGTATCGTCTACGCGGTGATCATAATAAACGCCGTGGAAACAGGTTCTAAAGAGCTTCTAATGCAGCGACGGTCTTTGCTAAAGCTGGCGGGCGCGCTGCCGGCGCTCACCCTGGGGCAGAGCAGCCGCACCGAGGTCTCGATCCGGGCGGACCAGTTCTTCCTTAATGGAGTGCCGACATACCAGGGGCGCACCTATCAAGGAATGAAGATCGAGGGCCTCTTAATGAACGTGCGCGCCGTGCAGGCGGCCTTCGATGACCTGAACCCGGCGACCCGCTCCCGGTGGGCCTATCCGGACACCGGCCAATGGGATCCCGAGCGCAACACCCGCGAGTTCCTCGAGGCGCTGCCGGAATGGCGGCGCCACGGCGCGCTGGCCTTTACGGTGAATCTACAGGGCGGGAGTCCCGAGGGATATTCGCGCGAGCAGCCTTGGGAAAACTCCGCAATTGATCCTGAGGGCAACCTGCGACCCGCCTATATGCAACGCTTAGCGCGGATCCTGGAACGGGCAGACCAATTGGGCATGGTGGCAATCGTCGGCTACTTCTATTTCGGGCAGGACCAGCGCGTTAAGGACGAGGCGGCCGTCCGCCTTGCAGTCACGAACGCCACAAACTGGCTGCTCGATACGGGCCGCCGAAACGTACTGGTTGAGATCGATAACGAGTGCAACGTGCGGGGTTACGATCACGAGATCCTGAAGTCACAGCGAGTTCACGAGTTGATCGAGCAGGCTAAGGCGGTCACGCGCGGCGGCCGCCGCCTGCTGGTGGGAACCAGTTATGGCGGGGGAACGCCGGCCGAAAGCAAAGTAGTCCGGGCCTCGGATTTTCTGCTGCTCCACGGCAATGGTCGAGACGATCCTGCCCGGATCCGGCAAATGATTCAGGCTTCGCGCCATGCGGACACCTGGCGCCCGATGCCCGTGCTGATCAATGAAGACGACCACTTCCGCTTCAACGAGCCGGACAACCATTTGAATGCGGCGCTGTCCGAGTATGTATCATGGGGCTACTTCGACCCGGGCAAGGCTGATTATTCCGATGGTTATCAGTGTCCGCCGGTCAACTGGGGCATCAACACCGAACGCAAGCAGCAGTTCTTTCGCACGTTGAGTGAGATCACCGGATCTTGAACATAAGTAACAAACACGGCTTCCGCCTTACCGAGCTTTGAATGCAAATAACCCCCGATATTTACAAAGCCCCGCTCAGGAGCGGGCTTTGACGTCCGGCTTTCCGACGGGTCCCATTTCACTGGCCTGGCAGGTGCGCACGGTCTTTCTCGTTGTCCGTGCAGACGAATTCCAAAACGTCGCTGTCGGGAAGTAGAACCTCCGTCACCTTAACGGTGAACGGCCGCGTGTACACTCTCGCGTCGTCGACAGTCAGTTCCAGGTCCATATGGCCGAAATCGCGCCGGTGAAAGCGCTCGCGAAGGCGCAGTTCTTCACTCTGGGGATGCCCGGCGGCATCCAACACGCCCTTATCATTGAAGCCCGCCGAATCCACCACCAATGTATCGCCCTCCCATTTGCCCACCGAGTATCCGAGCCACGCCGGTTGCGGGTCTTTCGGAAGTGTCCGCCCATCCGTGTAGATTTGCCGGTAGGGATTCTGGTCCTCGTAGAGCACGACAATGACTCCCGGCGTTTGCACGATCTTAAGAGGAAGATAATTATCCAGGTCGCCCTGCGGAATGCCATGTGGCATACACCGCGCCGAGGGACTCTCCCGGTTACCACGCTTCCGGAATTGTGCGGCTGCTTCAGGGCGCATGATCTCTTCACCCGGTTTGAAGTCCGCCAGTATATTCAGAAAATACTTGGAGAAGGTGCGTGGATCGTCCCCGGGCACAACGAAATCTTTGAAAACATCGCCGAATACGCGCTCATTTTCGCCTGGAGGTGTATACTCGGGCTGCCAGACTCCGGAAAGATCGGGCTTGCCATTCGGCGCCCGCGGCGCCTTGGCGGCCAGGTTCGGTTTACCGTCGCGCGTCCGTGGCGTGCCGGGTGTAGGATAGTTCAGCCACTGCGCATGGCTGACCGCCGGTTCACATAACAGAACCAACCAAACTAGAGATCTGCGCCCCATAGTCTTCGCCTTCGAATGATAAAGAGTTTTGTCGGCGAGAGCAAATTGGCCGTGATGCCCTTCGAACTCATCGAAGAACCGAGCGAAGAGCGGCGCGAACATCCGCCTACCGAACCCAACGAACATTGGCGCGAAGAGCCGCTCCAGGACCGGCTCCTGGCGCCGCCCTCCGTCCCTCCCCGCGTACCCGAGGTTCTTTCCCCGCCGCCCGACGCCCTATAATTTGAAGTGTTCTATGTCCACTCGAAAAGCCAAATCGGCGCTCGTCGTCCGGCGCGCGAAGCCGGACGATGCCGACGCCTGTGGCCAGATCTGTTACACGGCATTCGCCACGATTAACAAGCACCATAATTTTCCGCCCGACTTGCCCCAGCCCGACATTGCGGTCGGGCACCTGTCCCGGTTGTTCGCGCATCCCGGCTTTTATTGCGTCGTCGCGGAGCAGGACCGCCGCATCGTCGGCAGCAACTGTCTGGATGAGCGCTCTTCCATCGCCGGCATCGGTCCCATCACGGTCGATCCCACTATTCAAAACAAAGGCATCGGGCGCGCGCTGATGACCGATGTGCTCAACCGCGTCCGCGACCGCGGCAAACCCGGCGTGCGGCTCGTGCAGGCGGCGTTTCACAACCGGTCCCTTTCCCTCTATACGAAGCTCGGATTCGACCCCTGCGAGCCGCTTTCCTGCCTGCAGGGCCCCGCGCTCAAGAGAACGGTCGACGGCTGCCGGGTGCGTACGGCCAAGAAGTCGGACTTCGCAGCCTGCAACCAGGTCTGCCGCCAGGTACACGGTCACGATCGCGGGGGCGAGGTTGCCGATGCCATCCGCGAACGCTCCGCGATCGTGGTCGAGCGTACCGGCCGCGTCACCGGATATTCCACTGCCCTGGCGTTCTTCGGACACTCGGTCGGAGAAACCTTGCTGGACCTCCAGGCACTCATCGCCGCCGCCGATTCCTTTGGCGGCCCCGGCATCCTCGTCCCTACCCGCAATGCCCCCTTATTTCGCTGGTGCCTGGAATCCGGTCTTCGTGTAGTCCAACCCATGACTTTGATGACGATGGGACTTTATAACGAGCCGAAAGGGGCTTGGTTGCCGTCTATTCTATTTTGAGCCCCGTATGCCAAGCCAGTATCTTCTGATTTGCGCCGCCGTTGCGTTTTCTATGACACCTAATGCTTTAGGCGCCGATGCGCCCCCCGCCGTTCCCCGGCGGCCCGTCACCGACACGTATCACGGCGTTGCCGTTACGGATGACTACCGCTGGCTGGAAGACGTTTCCAGTCCCGAAGTCCGCCAGTGGACCGAATCGCAGAACGGGTACGCGCGCCGCTACCTGGATGCGTTGCCGGCCCGCCAGGTGCTCGCCGATCAGCTGCAGAAGCTCATGACGCATCCCTCTCCCAGATATTCGGGGCTGGTGCTGCGGCACGACGCCATCTTCGCCTTACTGACTCAGCCGCCCAAACAGCAGGCGATGGTCGTCTCGCTGAAAAACCTGGACGACCCCGGCTCCGCCCGCGTCATTGTCGATCCGAACGCGCTCGATCCCAGCGGCCACACCGCCGTCGACTTCTTTGTTCCTTCCACCGACGGCAAATACGTGGCGGTTTCCCTATCAAAGGGCGGGAGCGAGAGCGGCGACGTCCGTGTCTTTGAAAGCGCGACGGGCAAGCCGCTGGCCGATTTCATCCCTCGCGTCAACGGCGGCACTGCCGGCGGCAGCGTGGCCTGGAAGCAGGACAGCAGCGGCTTCTATTACACTCGCTATCCGCACGCCGGTGAGCGCCCGAAGCCCGATCTCGATTTTTACCAGCAAGTCTGGTTTCACCGCCTCGGTTCGGACAACGCCAAGGATACCTACGCGCTCGGCAAGGATTTTCCGCGCATCGCCGAAATTGCGCTGGACAGCTCCCAAGATGGCCGCTATACCCTGGCCACCGTTTCCAACGGCGACGGCGGTGAATACCAATTCTTTCTGCTCGCTCCAGGCAAAGACTGGGTGAAGATCGCCGGGTTTGCCGACGAGATCATCCACGGCGAATTCGGCGATGACGGTTCCTTGTATCTCCTCTCGCGCCGCAATGCTCCCATGGGCAAACTCCTCCGCCTGCCGCTCGATGCGCCCCAACTGGCGCAGGCCGAAACGGTAGTTCCCGAATCGAAGGTCGTGATCGAACAATACCTGCTCACGCGCGACCATTTGTTTATCGCCGATTTGGTTGGCGGTCCCTCCCAGATCCGCGTCTTCGACCGCAAGGGCCGCTTCCAAAGACTCGTGCCCCTGCCGCCCATATCGAGCGTGCAGCAGTTGGTACAGGATCCCGGGGGGCACCTGGTGTTCCAGAGCGTCAGCTATACCGAACCGCGAGCCTGGTATCGCTTTGATGCCGCGTCCGGGAAAGTCACGCCCACCTCGTTGCGGGAAACCGCGGCTGCCGATTTCAGCGACATCGAAGTTGTGCGCGAAATGGCCACGTCCAAAGACGGAACCGCCGTGCCGATGACGATTCTGCGGCGGAAAGGAACGAAGCTGGACGGCCATAACCCGGTGCTGCTTTACAGCTACGGCGGTTACAGCATCAGCCTCAAGCCGGCTTTTCAGCCGCAATTGCGTCCTCTGTTCGACCGCGGCGCACTGTACGTAGTGGCGAATATCCGCGGCGGCGGCGAGTTTGGCGAAGCCTGGCACCGCGCCGGCTACCTGACGCGCAAGCAGAATGTCTTCGATGATTTCGCCGCCTGCGCCCAGTACCTGATTCAGAACCACTACACCACCCCGGAGCGCCTGGCCATCGAGGGCGGTAGCAATGGCGGTCTGCTCATGGGCGCCGAGTTGACACAGCACCCGGAGTTATTCCGCGCCGTGGTTTCGCACGTCGGCATTTATGACATGCTGCGCGTGGAGCTGTCGCCGAATGGCGCGTTCAATGTGACCGAGTTCGGAACCGTCAAAGAGGCCGATCAGTTTCGCGCCTTATACGCATACTCTCCGTACCACCATGTCCGCGATGGCGTGCAGTATCCCGCGGTCCTGTTCCAGACGGGCGCGAACGACCCGCGCGTCGATCCGGCGAATTCGCGCAAGATGACTGCCCGCTTGCAGGCCAGTGGCACCCGCCAACCCGTACTGTTGCTCACCAGCAGCACGTCCGGCCACGGCATCGGCACCTCCCTCAGCGAACGGGTGGCGCAACAGGTCGATGTAGAAGCCTTCCTGTTTGACCAATGGGGCCTGCAACCGCGACCGTAAGGAAGCAGCCAACGGTGACGATCATTACTGACCACATCGCGGTTGTAAACTGTAACGCACCAAACTCGGCAAGCTTCTAGGAAACACCTGAGTAATTAACACTCCATCGTCGGATATACTAAGTCGTCCGCTGCTGCCCGAGGGAAATTTGACCGAACCAAGCACACGCGCGATTCTGGAACAGAGCCCGAAGCAGACGAGGGAACAGCCTGTGGTTTTGGTTACGAGCACAGGCCCGTGGCCTTTCACGGCACAGCTGGCCATTGGCCTGGCCCAAGCCGGCATCGGCGTGTCGGTGCTCTGCCCCCCAAGTCACCCGCTATTGAAAACCCGCGCCGTGACCCGCGTCTTCCATTATGGGTCGTTCCGCCCGGTGCGGTCGTTGCTCGATGCGATTCGTGCGACATCGCCCCAATTGGTCATTCCTTGCGATGACCGGGCTGTGGATCATGTGCATGAACTGTATGCCGACGCACAGCTTAGGGGAACTTACCTGGATGCACTAATCGAGCGGTCATTGGGCCATCCCAGGAGTTACTCGATCGTTTCATCGCGGCGCCGCCTCCTCGAAGTGGCTCGCGAGGAGGGCATTCGCGTGCCCGAGACCAAACCGATTCGGACGATTGCCGAGTGTGATGACCTGGATGAGACCAAGTTTCCGTGGGTGCTTAAGGCTGATGGAACGTGGGGCGGCCGCGGCGTAAGCATCGCGGAGAACCGTGCCGAGGCAAAGGAAGTCTTCCAGCAGCTAGGCCGCGTGTTCGGTTTGACCCGCGCGCTCAAGCGGGCCGTGGTCGATCGCGACCTGTTCTGGTCTCGCCGTGGGCGGCGCTCCCGCCCTTCGGTGATCGCACAGACTTACATCCGGGGCGTTCCGGCGAACTGCGCCGCGATTTGTTGGCGCGGCCAGGTGCTGGCCGGTAGCACCGTAGAAGTCCTTAGCACGGAGGGAATCACAAAACCGGCTACCGTGGTCCGGGTTGTCGACAACCCGGAAATGATGCTGGCGATGGCCCGCATCGCGCGCCGCCTGGGGCTCTCGGGATTCTTCGGTCTTGACTTCATGATCGAAGAGGACAGTGGAACGCCCTATCTCATCGAAATGAATCCGCGGTGTACTCCACTAAGTCATTTACGGCTCGGGAAAGGCCGTGACCAGATTGCCGCCCTTGCCGAGGAGCTTTCCGGGCAACGCCAGCCGGATGCGCCGCCGGTTACCGAGAAGGATATTATTGCTTACTTCCCTCAAGCTCTTCAGCAGCAGAGCGAGTTACTCGAGTCGAGTTTTCTGGACATACCACAGGATGAGCCGGAACTGATCGAGGAATTGCTGCGGCCGTCATTTGGCCGGCGTCTGGCTGCCCGGCTGGAAAGCGTTCGGAATCGGCGGCCTGCCTGTGATCGCGTGACTGCCAGGGAGTCCTGAATCCCATCCGCCCGCCGGCGAGATGGCGGGAAAGCCGCCGCGCCGTGAAGCCGGCGCCATACGCGAAACGGACCAGCGGGCCGAATGTGTTCGCGGAGGCTACGCCTACAAAATAGAGTCCGGGAACTGACGATTCGAAATGCCTCGACAACTCGGGCGTGTTCTCGACCGATCGAATTCCGCCGAGAATTTCGGGATCCAGAAAAGTCAAACGGCGGAGATCCACCCGGTAACCGGTGGCGGCGATCACATGATCCGCGGAGACGGTCCGGCTAATGCCCGTGCCGTCCACCAGATTGAGCCGTACGCGTCCGTTTCGGACATCCGCCCGTGCGATACGGACGCCGGTATTCACGTGGACGTTGTTGATGACTTCGTCCCGCACGAACCAGCCCGGAGCCGGTCCGAGGACATTCCTTACGGCCGCGAGCCGGTAGGATTTCGGCATGCGCTGGAACAGGAGCGGTCCCTTTGCGTAGAACACCAGCTTCCATCCCGGACCGAGTCCCGTCATCGGCCAGCGCGCGCGCTGCCACAAAGAGCGTGCATTGGCGGGCGGAGGTTCGTGGAAGGCAATCGCCTGCCGCCGCGCGATGATCGAAACCGAGGCCCCTGCCCGGTGGAGCAGGGCGGCGGTATCGGCCGCGGACGCCCCGGCGCCGACCACCGCCACTTCGCGTCCCTGAAAGCGATCGAACGTACGATGCTGGGAACTGTGGCTCAGGCATTCCCACGGCACGCCGGAGAAGATCGCCGGGACGTATTGAAAGTGAGTCAGCCCTACCGCTACCACAACCTTCCGCGCGGCAAGGCTCTCGCCATTGCTTAACTCGAGGGAGAATGCGGAGCCGGAGCGCCGCACCGAGGTGACGTTTTGTTTCTCCAGTTCCGGCACAAACCGTTTCTGGAATTCCAGTCCATACGAAGAGAACGTTTCGAGCGGCACCGGAATCCCGGTGGCGGCATACGGAAGGCATCGTTGGCGGCAATATTCTTCCAGGGTGAATGACGAAGCCGGATCGTAGAGCGTCGAGGCGAATCCCTCGGATTTCAGCCGCATTCCTCGCGGCATCTGCTCGAGCCAGGTGTGCATGGGAGTACCGAAGATTCGGAACGCCACGCCGGCGCTTTTCAAATGAGCAGCGATCGATAATCCAAACGGTCCCGCTCCGATGAGCGCCGTATCGAGCATGCTTTCAGGGATAGCATGGTCAGGCGTTTTAACAGCGGACTGTGACTAACAAAACGAGTCCGGCGGTGTGAAAAGGATCACGACGCGGAGCGCGCCATCAGGCCTTTCCGGAACTCGGCGATTTCGTGGATCTCCTGATCAGTGAGCCGCAGTTCCATGGCGCCGATTACGCCGGTCACCTGCTGGGGCGACCGCATGCCTACGATTGCCGCCGTCACCGCCGGATGGCGCAGCGTCCAGGCAATCGCCACCTCGCCCGCCGTGCGGCCGTGCCGCGCGCCGATCTGCTTCATCAGGTCCGCCAGTTCCAGGTTGCGCGACAGGTGCGGTTCCTGGAAGTTCAGCGCGCGTTTGCGGAAGTCGTCGGGCGGGAAAGCGGCCACGCGTTCGCGCGTCATGGTTCCCGTCAGCAGCCCCGACTTCATGGGCGAATACACGATCACGCCGATGTTGTTCTTCTCGCAATACGGCAGGATCTCGTTTTCCACCTCCGGGGAAACCGCGGAATAGGGCGGCTGCAGCGAAGTGATCGGCGCAATCGCGCGGCATCTCTCCATTTGCGCCACGCTAAAATTCGAAACACCGATCCAGCGCACCTTCCCTTCTTTCTGAAGCTGCGCGACCGCCTTCCAGCCCTCTTCGATGTCCGGGTCGGGCTCGGGCCAGTGGATTTGATACAGATCAATGGTGTCCACCTTCAACCGCTTGAGGCTGTTTTCGCACTCGCGGCGGATCGATTCGCCTTTCAGCGACCCGCTGATCTCGCGCTTATCGTTCCAGACCCGCTCGCATTTCGTGAAGACATAGGGCCGATTGGAGCGGCCCGTCAGCGCCCGCGCCACCACCTCTTCGGAATGGCCGAGGCCGTATACAGCAGCGGTGTCGATCCAGTTGACGCCGCGGTCCAGCGCGGCTTGAATCGCGGCGATCGATTCCGCGTCATCCTGCGGCCCCCATCCGAAGGCCCAGCCGCCTCCCCCCATCGCCCAGGCGCCGATGCCGATCGGCGTCAATTCCATATCGCTATTTCCCAGCCGTTTCTTGGTCATCTCCTTTACAATATCCGAGGTTGCCACTTTCCGCGAAAACATCCGCCACCGTAATTGGAGCGGGACCGAACGGCCTGACCGCCGCGATCGAATTGGCGGCAGCCGGTTTCGACGTGACGATCCACGAGGACAATGATTTAATCGGCGGCAGTACCCGCACAGCCGAATTGACGCTGCCTGGCTTTGTC
>CAZKQQ010000189.1:0-13643 GCA_964554945.1 uncultured Solibacteraceae bacterium
CGTTGATCGTGACCTCGGCGAAGCGCTCGGGCAAGTTTTTGCGCAGAAGACATTCACTCCCGATACGAAGGCGCGCGCGCTGGCCATGACCCAGCAAATCGATAAAGCGATGGAGGAAGATCTGCGGCAGCTCACCTGGATGAGTCCCGAGACGAAAAAGCAGGCACTGGCGAAGCTGCGGGGAATGGTGAACAAGATCGGCTACCCGGACAAGTGGCGCGATTACAGTGCGGTCACTATCACTCGAGGCGATTTCCTCGGCAATCGCGACCGTACCACCATTTTCGAATCCAAGCGGCAGTTGGACAAGATCGGCAAGCCCGTGGACCGGACGGAATGGCAGATGACACCGCCCACAGTGAACGCCTACTACGATCCTCAGATGAACGATATCAACTTCCCCGCGGGCGTGCTGCAGCCGCCGCTATTCGACCCGAAGATGGACGACGCGCCCAATTACGGCAACACCGGAGCCACGATCGGCCACGAACTGACGCATGGCTTCGACGACGAAGGCCGCCAGTTTGATGCCAAAGGCAACCTGCGTGACTGGTGGACCCAGCAGGACGCCGCGCAGTTCGAAAAACGCGCCGCCTGTGTGGTTGACGAGTACGCAAAGTTTACCGTGGTGGACGACATCAAGCTCAATAGCAAGCTGACAGAGGGTGAAGATGTGGCCGACCTGGGCGGCACGCTGTTGGCCTACATCGCCTGGAAGAACGCGACGCGCGGGCAGGTATTGAAACCGATCGGGGGCCTGGCGCCCGACCAGCGCTTCTTTATCGGGATGGCGCAGTGGGCCTGCGGCGACGAACGTCCCGAGAGCAAACGGGTCAATGCGATCACCAACCCGCACTCCCCGCTCGAAGACCGCATCAACGGCGTGGTTTCGAACATGCCCGAGTTTCAGAAGGCGTTCTCCTGCAAGCCGGGCCAGCCGATGGTGCGGGCCCAGGCGTGCCGAGTATGGTAAAGGATCTTGATATGGATCTCGATAGCCGCTATCTCATCCGCGATGTCGCCGAGTTGACGGCATTGTACAATCCCCCGCGGGAGCGCTCGGTCCGCAAGCAACTCGATCATCTTGACGAGCACTGCCGCGCGTTCATCGCGGCATCGCCGCTGGTGATCATCGGATCCCAGGGAAAAGCGCCGGATGGCGCGGCCGACACTTCGCCGCGCGGCGACGCTCCCGGCTTCGTCAGGGTAGCGGATGACCACACGCTGCTGATCCCGGACCGGCCCGGAAACAATCGCCTCGACAATCTGAGAAATCTCATCCACAACCCCGCGGTGGGGCTCCTGTTCCTGGTGCCGGGGATTTCGGAAACGTTTCGCGTAAATGGCGAAGCGGCGATGTCTCGCGATCCGGTGTTGGTTGAGTCTTTCGCGGTGCAAGGCAAGCTGCCCCGGACAGTTCTGGTGGTAAGGGTGAAAGAAGCGTACATCCATTGCAGCAAAGCGCTGGTCCGCGCCGATCTGTGGAATCCCGCGAAATTTGCCGCGCCCGGCGTCGTGCCGAGCTTCGGAACCATCATGGCCGCGCACACCGGCGGCTTTGTCGACGCGCAGACACTGGACGAGGAATACAAGACGCGGACTCCGCAAATGCTGTACTGACGATTGCCGTACATCGGTACAAGCGCGAGCTCATCCCAAACTCTGCCAGTCGTCCCCCGGAACCCAGGGGTAGTCACAGCGCCGGCTCCGGCGCCGCAGTCCTCCAGTCAAACCCAGGCGTTCACGTTCGCAGTCGCGGCCCGCCCGTAAAAGATGGCGGCGTGAACCGATCGGTTCATGACCGTGAACCGCCGGGTTTCTCGGGCCGTTGACAACTGTCATAGGCTGATTTGTTTTCAATCGGATAGCAGCAGCCGAGCGCGATCGCCGAGCTGGCCTCGAAAATGCCATATCAGGGTGCCAGCGAGATCAGGAGGTGCTGTGGTGCTAGTAGATGAGTTGGAACCCGTGGACGTGGCGATTCTGGATGCAGCGATCAGCGCAGAGCGCATTGAGACACGGGCGGAGGGCGGCATGGCACCTCCCGCGGCCGGGCCAGAGCATTCTCTGATTCGGTTCGACGCGGCGCGCGCATTGACGGGGGTCCTGTTGGGTGCAGCCGTGTTGGCTGCTCGCTCCCGTGTTCAGAAACTAATTAGAAACCGGAGGGTTGTTGTTAATGGCTCCAGGACTTGAGATGCAAGCCAATCAACCGGAAGAACGGCGGTCGTCCAAGCGTTACCCCGTCGGATTGGATTTGCGCTACAAGATTTATCGAAATTCCACGATTCTGCAGGAGGGGTGCGGCACGACGCGAGACTTCAGCGCGGACGGAGTCTTCTTTCGTCCGGACCGGGGCCTGCCTGCAGGGTGCGACGTGGAACTCTGGATGGACTGGCCGGTCCTGATTGATGGGGGATCGTTCCTGCACGTAACCATTTCGGGACAGATTGTCCGCTGCACAGAGAGCGGCGTCGCCGTCAGAATCGCGCATAGCGACTTTCGCGCTAACTCCGCCAAGCCCGCCTGTTGAAATCCGGCACCGGAAAATCGTGATCGACCGCCTGGAGAAGATGCCGAGCGAGAACTAGCTGTCGCGATCCGCTCGTCTCAGGCGGCTTCGGTTTCCGGCAGAGGAGCCGTGATGCGGGCCGCTTTGACGCTCTTGGCAATCCCAAAGAAGCTCAACAACTTGATTGTGATCCAGGAAATATCGAACTCGTACCACGCCAGGCCGTGGCGCGCCGATGTCGGATGGGCGTGATGATTGTTGTGCCAGCCCTCCCCGAACGTGAACAGCGCGACCAAAAAGTTGTTTCGGGAGTCATCGCGCGTGGCAAAGCGCCGCGAACCCCACATGTGGGTGATCGAATTGACTGCCCACGTGCCGTGTAAGCCGGCGACAATCCGCAGGCAGCCGCCCCACAAAAACAGCGGAATGCCGCCCACGGCCAGCAACACCACGCCGAGGATCACCGAAGGAATCCAGTGATAGTCGTTCAGCCAGACATAGAATTTGTGCTTTTCCAGATCCGGCGCATATTTGGCCATCAACCGCGTGTTGTTGTGCTTGGATTCGCCCACCAGGATCCATCCGATATGGGACCACCAGGCGCCATCGCGCGGTGAATGGGGATCGCCGGGCTGGTCGGATTTCTGGTGGTGAATCCGGTGCGTGGCAACCCAGAAAATCGGTCCACCCTCCAGGGTCAGTGTCCCGCAGATCGCGAAAAAGTATTCCAGCGCGAGAGGCACTTTATAGGATCGGTGGGTGTGCAACCGATGGTATCCCAGACTGATTCCAAAGCCGGTTGCGATCCAAACCAACCCTACAGCAACGGCTAAAGCTGTCCAGCTAAACATGAATAATGCCGCCACCGCTCCGATGTGGAGCAGGATCAACACGGTGATAACCAGCCAGTTAATTTTCTGGTGGGCGGCAATATCGAGGGTTTCGGAGTTCACGGGGTCTCTCTGGAATTGAACGTTCAAATTCAAGGCTAGCAACGATTTGGGAGGGGATTTGTAAGACTTGTGTAATCTTCGTCGCGCGGCAGACGGAGTCTACCAAAGGACGCTATCCTCTGGATATTTCACCTCTGGCCGTTGCATAATTCATCCGAAGTCCTTGCGTTTGAGTTTACAAATGAGACTTTTGCTCCTCCTGATTGCTGCCGCGTCGCTGGCGGGCGCGCAGGAAAAATCGCTGCAGCCGCGCGTGCGCGAAATTATCGACGCCGTATCCGAGGACCGGATCGCCGCCACCATCAAGAAGCTGGCCAGCTTCCCGACTCGCAACACGCTCTCGACGCAAGGGGCGGAAGCCGCGCGACAGTGGATCTCGGCCGAACTCCAGAGCTACAGCCCGAGGCTTCAAGTAAGCCTGGAACATTTCAAGGTCAAGAAATTCGATGAACGAGTGTTCCGCGATGTCGACCTGTACAATGTGGTGGCCGTCCTGCCGGGAATGTCGATGCCGGAAACTCAAGTGCTGATCACCGGCCATTACGATACCTTGAACCTGATTCCGCTGCCCGGCCAAACGCCCATAGTCGAATCCACCGACAATGTTGCCGACCGGCCAACCACGTATGACTGGACCAAGACCGATGCGCCGGCGCCGGGCGCCAACGATGACGCTAGCGGCACCGCCACAGTGATGGAACTGGCCCGTGTCATGAGCCGGTACCAGTTTGCCAAGACGCTGGTGTTCATTGCGTTCTGCGGCGAAGAGCAGGGTCTGGTTGGCAGCACGCTCCACGCCGCCGCGGCGCGGAAGCGGTCCCAGAGCATCGAAGCCGTGCTCAACAACGACATCATCGGGGGCGATACCAGCGGTAACGGCCGTATCGGCAACGGCTCGGTGAGCCTGTATAGCAGCGACGTCATGGATTCGCCGGCTCAACAGCTGGCGCGCTACGCGCGGCAGATCGGAGAGCGCTACCTGCCATCCATGAAGGTAAATATGATGTTTCAGCAAGATCGGCTGGGAAGAGGGGGAGACCATACCCCATTCCAGATGGAAGGGTACGCGGCCGTGCGCTTCTCGACTCCTAACGAAGATTATTCACACCAGCATACGGCGACGGATCTGCCGGAGTTTGTTTCCGTACCCTACACCGCGCGCGTGGCGCGAATCAACGCGGCCATCGCCGCGAGCCTGGCGTTGGCGCCCAGGCCGCCCGTCGTAACCCGCGAGGCGACCACAGGAGCCTTGAAAGGCCAGCTGGTGCCGCGGATCTCGCGCGGCAAGTCCCGGTACGACGCGCAATTGCAGTGGAAAAACGGGGGGCCCGAAACGAATCTCAAGGGCTATGCCATTGTCATGCGCTCCACTACCGCAGCGGATTGGGAGCAGGAAGTTTTCGTCGGCAACGTGAACCAGTACGTATTCAAGGATGTCTCCATCGACGATGTGCGCTTCGGAGTGAAGGCGATCGATAACGATGGCAACGAGAGCCTGGTGGCGCCGTACGTTTATCCGCCGCGCACAAAGCGCGAAATCCCTGTTTATTAGTCTGCTCTATTCCGATCGCGGAGCGCGTGCCATTCGGAAGTCCCGCCCGCCATGCCGGCTTGCAACGATCGGCGTGTGACTTGCCCGTCTTTGCCGACGTCGAGCGCGTACACGGGCAGTTCACTCTCTTTGAAAACGTACTTTCCGGCTTGCATATCGAAAGAATTGCGGTAATCCGAGATTACATATGGGTTCGGCCGCGTGGCGCGAATACGGAACTGCGCCGTGGACGGCTCGTAGTTCGCATAACTGTAACACCGTCCGATACAGGCGCGGTCGATCATGTGGGCCAGAGCGTTGGTGCGGAGGTCAGGATCGATAATCGTGCTCACCACGCGCTGATCCGGCGGCAGTTCCGCTAACGCCCGGTCCAAGCGGTCTTCCAAACGATTCAGATTCCGCTCGTCATGAAACAGAAATGCAAAAAAGATGACCGCCAACGCCGTCGGTGCATAGCGCCGGAATCCACGAAGTGGCAACGCGCCGATCAGGGCGCAAAAACAAACCCCCGCGGCCAGCGACATCCGTTCCGCGATATAAACCAGCGCGTGACGAAAGCCGGGAACAAGAATCGCGGTGGGTACCATGAAGATCCCGGCGGCGGTGAGCACGAGCCAATGCACCGGGATGCTTCGCATCACCTTGCGTCCTTCCTGCGTCACTAACAGTTCGGCCAAACAAGTTGCCCAGAACAGCATCAGCGCCGGCAGCAGATAGCCGTACTTGGAATCGAAAACCAAGACCTGGTCCACTCCGGTAGCCGAGGTGATCTGCATTGGAGACCAGCGGGAAACGAATTTCCATCTCACGGCAAAGTGAACGAGGGCCAGCAGCACGAGACTGGCACTCATCAAATCGGCTCGGAACCGTTCCGGTATTCGGCGGGCTACCCATGTATAGACAATCAAGGTGAGCGCCCACAAAACGGGCAAGGCGTGGGCCGCACAGGCTACAATCAAGAGGATTGCGGCAACCACGATCCGAACCGGTTTCGGCGCGCACAGCAAGGCAAGGCTCCAGAAGCACAACCCGAGAGAAAGATAGAAGTTGAAAAATCCCATGTGGAAAGTCCAGCCGTAAGCCAGCATTGCAAGGCACGGCAGAAGGTGCCACACTGCGCGGCCTGCTACCGCCGTGACAAACGCAAACGCTCCCCACATGAAAACGAGGACGCAAAGACACACCGACATCCGCTGCGCCCAAGCCGCGCCGACCCACTGAAACAACCAGCTCAAGACAAAATCAAACAGCACATTGGTCGCCTGGCGAGCAATCTGCAGTCCCTGAATTCGGCCGCTTCCTATCAGACCGGCGAGCCAGGCATTATAGATATGGCTGGACAGGTCTCCGGCCTGGATACGCGTCTGCCAGTAACAGGGGAGCAGTAGAAGGACCGAGGCCAGCGCGTACCAGATCGGGCGGCGGACCAGGAGGCCCTTCACCCGAACCGGCGCACTCATGCCGGGTTTGCCAGACGAACCCCTTGAAATTCAGGGATCAGGGCGAACGGCGCCGCGGTTGCGGCAAGGCTCTCGCCGATCTGGGGAATGTCACGGGCTAGCAGGCTGGCATCTATATCGGCGGTGGGCTGCAGATAAGCAATCTTCAAAGGATCAATCCCCATGATGCGGCAACAGGTGGCGTCGACTGCGCGCACGTCACGCCCGGCCACCAGGACTCCGGCATGCTTGGGGGTCCCTTGAATGGGACCGTTCCCTTCCATTCCGACGATTCCATCTACTACCGCGAACTGCCTCGGAAACGCGGCGTGCAGGTCAACAATCGATTCATTGATGCCCGCCCAATGCAGCATGTTCTTGGGCCAGCCGTACACTCCGCCCGGAACGAGCCCGAACAGGTTCTTCATCGATAGCGTGGCTCCGACCCAATGGTGCGTCTTCATCTTCGGAATCGATACCAGCAGGTCGGCACGCAGCGCGGTATTTGGAAGATAGAGCTTCTGGATGCGGGAGACCTGACGCGACGGCTTGACGCGGGTGACATTATCGAGGTTAAGATCGACGAATACATCCTCGAACTTCGGCACCGTCTGAAAATATCCGGCGGCGTCGGCAAGGTCGAGTGTATTGCGGCGATGGCCGGGGCCTTCGCCGATGCGGACATCGGCCGCGCCCATCTCCCGAATCGCCTCATACACGGCGTGCACCAGCACAGGATTGGTGTTGATTGTGCTCTCCGGCTCGAATTCCACCAGGTTGGGCTTGAGAAGCACGCTGCGGCCGCGTACGTTCAAATGGTGATCCTGCAGAACGCGCCTGACGGTTTCATAGAGTCGCTGATCGTACGCCGGCGCCCGCACCACGGAAACGGGAGCAGCCGTTGCACGCGGCGCCTTTCGGGCGCATCCGCTCAAAACCGCGATCCCGGCCGAGCCGCTCAACAAAGCGCGTCTGGTCAAAAGTAGTTGCATGCTATTCACGTCAGGAGCAGATTCCGGCCATCAAGCGCGGCCTGGACAATCACATCGAGCGACACTTCAGGTACCGATCGAAACCGCAGTTCGGCGGCGGGAACGGCTTTGGCTGGCAGGCGGCCTTGCGCCAACAGGCCCAATCGCAGCCAGTTCCATGCATCGGCAGACCGGCACTCACTCAGATAGCGCTGCGCCAGCGGAACCGAAACTTCGATTTGGGGCGCATGCACTCCGTGCAACGCGGTCAGAGCCAGACCCGTCGTTTCCGGGTATGGATTGGTCGGATAGCCCAGCGGCGTCGTAGATCCGTGGTTCCATCCGCCGCCGTTGCACATCCGCTCCAATAAATAACGGCGGCCCTCATCGAGCCGCTTCTGAAAATTGGGATTGGGCTGGCGCCGGCATGCTTTTTCGAGGGCGAGAATAGCCACCGAAGTCGGAGCCACCCACGCGGCGGTGTCCGGAATCCAGGGCCACCCCGGCGTTCCTTTGGCCGACAGAGATTCGTGACCGAGCAGCCATTCACGCAGCCGGAAGATCGTGCTGGACTCTTCTCCAGCCGAACCACCCAGCCAGTTGACCGCTCTGGCATGCGCGGCTTCGCCCAATTGCTCGGGAGGTAGCAGCGCAACCAAAGCCGTGACCCAGGTGCTCTGATCGACACCCCGTTGTGGAGACCATCCACCGTCAGCCCGCTGCCCGGTCTGAAGCCACTTTAGACCACGGCGTACCGGTTCCTGATCGCTCGCATTGAGCAATGCCAGGACCGCGTATGCAGTGGGTTCAGTCCAGGACACACCTCGGGCATACGGCCAGCCGCCATCCTGATTTTGGCGGGCCGCCAGGTTCTGTTGAGCGAGAGACGTATTCGGCAACAGATTATTGGCGAACCACCCGGCGTTTGCGGCGACGTGACAGCAGCATCACCAGTGTGACGCCGGCGCCGAGCCAGATGGCTCCTTGCAGCGCGAATTCCATGGTTATTCCTTCCTACCCGGTAAACGGACCGGCCCCCGGCGGAGAGAATCTCCGCCGTGAACTGGTTCTGCTACCGCTGTTGTGACGTTCTCCGGCCGCGGCGTCTGCGCATGAACAGGAAGAGCAAACCGCCTGCCGATAACCAGATCAAGCTCTGAACAATCGTGTCATTCATATAACGTTTCCTCCACTTTCTTTTAGTGAATTTGTTTCATCATCGGGAACAGGTACTTAAAGATCTGCAACAGACCAGGGCCCGCCGCCACAATCAACATGGACGGCAAAATGAAGAAGAAGATCGGGAACACCAGCTTCACACCGACCTTTCCAGCGCGCTCTTCGGCCTGTTGCCGACGCTGGGTCCGCATGAAATCCGAGTGATTGCGGAGCGATTCGCCCATGCTGGTGCCGAAGCGGTCGTTCTGGATCAGAATCGCCATCAATTTGCGGACTTCCGGCTCGCCGGTGCGCTCGGCGAAATTGCGCAGCGCTTCAGAACGGCGTTTACCGGCTCGCATTTCCAGAGTTACCAGTTGCATTTCCTCGCTTAACTCGGGATGGCTCAGCTGCAGTTCGCGGGCGACATGCTGGATCGCCTGATCGAGACCGAGCCCGGCTTCAACGGAGACCACCAGCAGGTCCAGCGCATCAGGCAGTGAAAGCCGGATGATCTCCTGGCGTTTCGCAATCCGCTTTTCCAGGAAGAATCCCGGGAGAATCCAGCCCGCTGCGCAGCCGGAAACAATCATGGCCACGCGCATGACGTTGTTGTCCGGCATGCGGACTTCAATGGCCAGGCTGATGACCAGCATCAGGAATGTGGCGAAGATCCGGCAGCCGAAGAATACGGCCACCGCGTTCTCGGAGCGAAACCCGGCGCGCACCAGATTCCCGCGCAAGGTAGTGATATCGGCTTCCGAAGATGGGACGCGCGATCCGATCTGATGCAGCACGCTGACAATGGTGCTGGCTTCGGGCTCGCCGCCCTCCTCGACGATACCGCCGGTTCCTACGCCGCCGATGACCGGGGACCCGAGTTGCTTCAGGAATTTGCCAGGTTTATAGAAGACGCGGTAGCCGAGCCATGTCAGGCCGACCATCATCATCAAAAATGCGCAGAGCGCCAGGAAAATTGGATGTTCCATATCACACCTTGATGTTGATGATCTTCTTAATAAAGAAATTCCCCAGGATCTGCGCGAAGATGGCTCCGCCAATCAACCACTTTCCGTCGGAGTCCTCCGCCATTCCCTGCAGATACCCGGGGGCGACCACCAACAGTCCCAACATGGTGGCAACCGGCAGCACGGTCAGAATGGTCGCCGTCAGCCGGCCGTGAGCGCTGGCCGCTTTTACCTGGCCCTTTAACCGGAAACGCTCGCGAATTACATAAGAAAGTCTGGTCAGAATTTCGCTCAGATTGCCGCCGGTCTGCCGCTGCAACATCACCGACGAGGTGAAGAAACGCGCGTCCAACAGAGGCACGCGTTCGGTGAAGTTGCGCATCGCCAGGTCCAGCGGCGCCCCCAGGTTCTGTTCGTTAAACAACGTGCGGTACTCCTGGCCTAACGGATCGGGCAATTCTTCGCCAAGCATTTCCAGACTGATGGTGAAAGCGTGGCCGGCGCGCATGGACCGCGCCAGGAAGTCCAGCGCTTCCGGAAACTGCTCCTCTAAACGGTCCAGCCGCTTCTTGCGCTTGTGCCGCACGAAAAGATAAGGAGCCGCGGCGCCTACTATGCCCAGGCAAATAGCGGTCGTCGGGCCGTTTAACAGGATCGGCAGCAGCGAACCGAGTCCCAAACCAGGTATCGCCGCCAGACCCATTGCCGCCAAAAGCCGTGCCGAAGACCAGTTCAAACCAGCCTGCTGAAGTTGGACCTGCGCATGCCGCGAGAACTGGAACGAGGTCAGCAGCGACTTGAAGCCCGAGGGACGGTCCGGATCCAACTCTTTTAAGAGCGTGGCTACGCTGACTGCCGACTCGCCCGTAGCGGTTTCCAACATGCCGGTCAACTGCTTTTTCCGGCGGGAGTCGAAAAACTTCGTGCCGACGCTGACGGCCAGCAGAACCAGCATGAAGACAATCGCGAAGCTGATTACAAAACCAACCGGCATTTAATTGATCTCCACAACCGTTTGGAACAACTGGGGCGCCAGGGTGACGCCGGACGCCCGCAGACGTTCGTAGAATTTGGGGCGGATCCCGGTAGCCCGGAACCGTCCAATGACTTTGCCGTTTTCCGTGATGCCGGTTTTTTCAAACAGGAAAATATCCTGCAGAGTGATGATGTCCTGCTCCATGCCGACGACTTCGGTGATGTGCGTGATGCGGCGCGTGCCGTCGCTGAAGCGCGCCACCTGAACGAATAGGTTGACGGCCGATGCGATCTGCTGCCGGATGGAGCGCACGCCCATATTGGAGTTCGCCATACCCACCATCACCTCAAGCCGGCCCAGGCCGTCGCGAGGTGTATTGGCGTGGATCGTGGTGAGCGAGCCATCGTGACCCGTGTTCATGGCCTGCAACATGTCCAACGCTTCTTCCGAACGAACTTCCCCGATGATGATGCGGTCGGGCCGCATACGGAGAGCGTTGATGACCAGGTTTCGAATATGGATGGCGCCGGTGCCTTCTACGTTTGCCGGGCGGGTCTCCATGCGCGCCACGTGCGTCTGCTGCAGCCGCAATTCGGCCGCATCTTCGATGGTAACGATGCGCTCGTCTTCCGGAATGTATGAAGAGAGCGCGTTGAGAAGCGTGGTTTTACCGGAACCGGTTCCGCCGCAGATCAGCACGTTCAGCCGGCACTTGACGCACGCCTTGAGCAACTCCAGCATGCCGTCGGTCATGGCCAGCTTAGCCACCAGGTCTTCGCCCTTCAAGGCGTGGCGGCCGAAACGGCGGATCGACAGCAGCGGTCCATCGACAGCAACCGGCGGGATAGCCGCATTGACGCGCGATCCGTCCGGCAGGCGGGCGTCGACCAGCGGCGAGGACTCGTCCACGCGGCGTCCCACGCGCGATACCACTTTTTCGATGATACGCAGCAGGTGGGCGTCGTCTTTGAATTCGACGGGTGTGCGGTAAAGTTTTCCGCCGCGTTCCACGTAAACCAGGTGCGGCGTAGTCACCAGAATATCCGAGACGGTGGGATCTTGCAGCAGCGGCTCGAGCGGGCCCAGGCCGAACACTTCATCGAGGATTTCCTCGATGACCCGGTCCTTTTCCACCAAACTGAGAGGGGTCTTCTCTTCTTCCACCAGCTTGGCCACGGCAGCGCGGATTTCCGCCCGCACGCGCTCGCCGGCCATCGACGAAAGTGCTTCCAGATTGATCCGGTCCAGCAGCTTCCGGTGTAGCGTAAACTTCAGCTCCTGATATTCGGGAGTGTAGCCTTCGCGGTTAAAGAGCCGGTTGACCCAGCCTGTTTCCCGGCCTTCGCCGGCTCTCATCGTCGTATCTAATCCAGCAGCCATGTTTTGATCACCCGAATAGCGCGAAACGCTTGGACTTAGTTGTCTCTTCTTCCAGGCCGCCGAGCTTCACCGCCAGCCTGGTAATGTTTTTTCCCAGCTCCGAGGTGCGAGTCAGCATCCGGCCCTCGGCATACGCTTCGTATAGTTCCGGATAGTCGTTCGGAACCATCGCATAGATCGGAACACCGAGCATTTTCTCCAGCTCACCCGGAGTAATGTCCAGCCGCTTGGGAGACCGGTTCAAAATGAGCTTGAGCCGGTGCTTTCCATAGCCGCTATCGAGCAGAGTCTGAATGATCTGCTTGGACTGGTGAAGTGCCGGCACTTCCAGAGTGGTCACCAGGCAAGCTTCGTCAATCTCCTCAAGGGCAGCCATTCCGAGCCGGCTCAGGCTCCGCCCCAGGTCGACCAGCGTCCAGTCGTAGTTGGGACGCGCGAAACCAAGCACATGCCGGATCTGCTCGTCCTTCAACTGCTGTTTGGTTCCCAATGCCAATGGAGCGGCCACAATCTCGACCCCGGGGATACCGTTCGAGACCAGCGCCTTCCAATAGTGAATGTCGAGACGATGCAGATTATTGACTGCATCGACGATCGAGTACACGGATTTGGTTTTTGTGATGAACCCGATCAAACCCGCATCCAGATCGAGGTCCATCAGCAGCACTTTCTGGTTATGGCGTCCCAACTCGGCGGCCACATGGCAGACTAGCGTGGTAGCGCCGCATCCGCCCTTCGCCGACAGGAAGCCGTAGCTCTTGCCGGCGCCCTTGGTTGTGCCCGGACGGCGGCTGCGCTCCAGTGACCGTTTCTCGAGGGACTTCCGAAGCGGCTCCTGCAGCGGCGGGTACAAGAATTCATTGATGCCCGCCCGCAGCGAAGCAAGGATGGTGTCGGCGTCCGCGGCAATGTGGAGAGCAATAATCATCGGATCGCCGACCGCGTTTCGAATCGAAGCCACCAGACCCTCGAGCGGCTCCCGCCATTGGCTGATATCCACCAGCACAACATCGGGACGCATGCGCTCGAGGCGGTCCATGAAGGCGCTCAGGTCACCGATATCCTGGTGCTCCACGATCACGCGGAATGGCAACCCTCCCAGACAGGCTTGCGCCTGCTCCAATAACTCACGATTCTCAATAGCCAAACCAATCGTCAGAGGGTACATGTTACCTACGTACGGACTCTTAAATCACTTGCCTCCGGAACTCTGGGCCGGTGGCGCGGATGGCGTGCCGGGATTGGCCGCCGGCTGCGCCGCCGGCGCCAAGATCGGCACGAGTTGGATGGGCATCGTGGCGGGCGGAGCCGCCTGCCCTTGCTTCTGCTGTTCAATCAACTCCTCGATCGGAATCGAATCGGACGGCGGCTGAACCGGAACCTGTCCCGTAACCGCGACGCCTGGCTGGGACAACGGGATGCCGCTGTTCGGCTTCAGGAACGAGCGCGGGTACTTCAGCTCGGGAACCGCCTGACCGGCCGGAATCGGCCGCACGATTTCGGGAGTGATGATCACCAACAACTCGGTGTTCTGTTTGTTGCTGGTCTTCGACTGAAACAGCTTTCCGATGATCGGGATATCGCCGATGCCGGGAATCTTGTTCAAGCTTTCTGTTGTGCGGTTATCGAGCAATCCGCCGATCACGAAACTTTGGCCAGAGCTTAGCTCCACTTCAGTATTCACGCGTCTGGTCGCCAGCGCCGGAACCGTAAATCCTTCTATGGCGATCGCAT
>CAZKQQ010000190.1:0-7323 GCA_964554945.1 uncultured Solibacteraceae bacterium
GGCGGTGGCGCCGGTTACCGATTCGCAACGCGGAGGGAACGTTTCGGCCCCTGGGGGGGCCGTGGGTTCGGGCCACACCGTTTTCCAAGGACTATCTGCCGCTTGCGGTCGATCGTCGTGTCCAGCCGTTCGAGAAATTTCAGGAACTCCTGATGGCGGTGCCGCCGTTGGCACTGCCCGATCACCGCTCCGTCCAGCACATTGAGCTGCAAAAAGCGCTCGCGCAGTATAACAAATGTGCCGAACCCATCGAAATCAAACCTCCCCGCAAGAAGCGCAAAGCCCAGGACGCACCTAAATACCTGACCGAGCCCGAGCTCGACGCCCTGCTGAAGGCGATCAAGAACCCGCGCGATGGGCCATTTTTCAAGTGGTCTACCACCGCGGCCTACGCGCCAGCGAGCCCGGCAAGCTGGATCTCAAGGATCGCCGAGCCGCCTCGACCAGCTCATCAAGCAGTACTGCCGCCGGGCATCCCCGATGAGCAAGCCCACATGCACGCGCTCAAGCATAGCTGCGGCGCGCACGTCGCCGAGCTGCTCGAAGGCGATGTGACCGCGGTGCTGGATCACCTGGGTCACGCCGACATTCGCTAGACGATGAAGTACAAGCTGGCCCAGAAGCATGGTCATCAGAAACTGCAGGAGGCTGTCGAGTCCGCTCTCGCCAACCGCTGCTACGATAGCGCGGCGGTCCAGCGCCTGCTGAACGCGAAGGACCTGCAACATCGTGCACCGGGATCGCCGCCGCCGTGACCGCGCAACCGGTAGTTGACGGCGAGATTGGCTGCCTGGGCTCGGATGGGAAACCGCGGTTTCGTGAATTGATGCGCCGGCAAGCGCCCCCGACGTACTGCGCGTTCGATCTGTTGTGGCTGGACGGCGGAGATCTTCGGGGGCCGCCGCTAGTCGAGCGGAAGCGGGCTCTCCGTCGCCTGGCCCGAACGTGACCGAGCGAGTGGAGTCCGTGGCCCGATGGGGTTTGACGCGACGTTCTTAAAACAGGGCGAGCTGTTTTCGGAGGAAGAGGTTTTCGGCGGCCAGCGCGCGGGGTGATCGGAGCCGGAATAGCGCGAGTTGAGCGAGGGCAAGGAGATGGTAACCAAAAAACGCCAAAGACGTCGCTGACGTGTACAACAGGCTGCGAGATAACCCCAACCGATCTTCCGCCCGGTCCGCGGTGCAATTGTTCACGTCTTTGTGCGCCCTGCACACCGAAGCAGTGGTAGTCTGGTTTCGCGAGGTGCTGGTTGCTCAATGAAGCTGCAAGTAGTGCTGGTTAAGCCCTCGAAATATGACAAGTCTGGATATGTCGAGCGCTTTCGACTCGGATACTTACCAAACAGCACTCTCAATCACATTCGAAGCATGACTCCCGCTGCGATTAACGGCGTGGAGATCACAATTCACTGTGTCGATGAATACGTTCACTGCGACACAGCGTACCTGGACCTCTTCCGCGGCTCAGCTCAGCACCCGACACTCGTCGCGTTCGTGGGCACTCAATCCCACCAGTTCCATCGTGCCGCGGATCTCGCAGCCTATGCGCGCCTTAATGGCTGCATGGCCGTCATTGGCGGCCCGCATCCAATGACCTGCAGCACAACGGAGTTTCAGAATCGTGGCATCAGCCTGGCGGTTGCCGAAGCAGAAACAATCTGGCCCACAATCCTGCGCGATGCCGCTTCGGGTGAACTTCAACCGCTCTATGGTACCGAGCAACGATGGGCAACCGAACTGGATCCCCCCGTGCTTGTGCCTCCTCCGCGATCCGAGCTCAAACACTATCTCTCTAAGATGATGGGTGTTTACCCGGTTCGAGGTTGTCCATTTACCTGCAACTTTTGTTCTGTAATCAAAATAGCCGGCAGGAGCTTGCGGTCTCAACCGGTTGAGACGACGATGGCTACCTTGCGCCGGGCGAAGGCCGCCGGCATCAAGACGATAATATTCACGTCAGACAACTTCAATAAATACCCCGGGGCACCCGAGCTACTTCGGGCTATGGTTGATGACAAGCTGGAATTGCAATTCTTCTGTCAATGCGACGCGCAGATTGCTGACCAGGAACAGTTACTGTCCCTCATGTCGAAAGCCAACTGTTGGCAGATCTTTGTGGGCGCCGAATCGTTCAACCGGCGGACGTTGCTCAAAGCCCAAAAAGGACACAACCACCCGGAGAAGTACGCGAAGATTGTGGACATGTGCCGCGAATATGGCATAAGTTCCCATCTGAGCAACATAATCGGTTTTTGGGACGATGTGGAGGAATCAATTCTCGATCACGTCTCGATCCTTCGGAAGATCGGACCAACTATCGCGTCTTTCTATATTCTCTGTCCCATTCCAGGAACGGAACAGTACGCCGATTATCTCTCACGCGGATTGATAACTGAGTCCAATCTCGACAGATTTGACACCACGACTCCGACCTGGAAACATCCGCAGTTGACCTGGGCGGACCTGCATCGCCTCTTCAAGACCTGCTATAAAAACTTTTATACCCTGCGGCACATGACGAATAACATTCGTTATTTGAAACCACGCCCCGGAACCGCTTGTTCAGAGTACAGCTTCCTGATTAAGACATCGGCCTTCGCTCGTTACTCCGCGTTCCGCGGCGTGCATCCGTTTTCGGGAGGCATGGGCAAAGTTCGACGGGACCATTTGAGTGATTATGCGGCGCTACGCGAGCGCACCTACGGGCGCAGTCTCTTTCCGTTACCGTTGAACCTTGAACTTTCAAAAGCGGACCAGGAGCTGAATCGAAACGCTAAGCTCGTCAAGATTCGCTGACCGGGATCGCAACAGAATAGGGCCAAATATTTTGGATTCACAGCGAAAGCGGCACAACGTGCAACGCGCAATAAAGATCTGTGTGTAGCCAATTCTGGTGGTTGGCCAACCGGCGACGAGGGAAAGTGCTCCCGCTCTGCCGTACACTACTGGGCGCCATGCCCATCGTGCCCCTCTATGAGGATCTGGATCGGGTTCGGTACCGAACCGGCGGGATGGGGCAGGTATGGAAGGCGCGGGACACGCGCCTGAACCGGTTCGTCGCCTTTCTGGCGCCCGCGACCGCTGGAGCAGCGGAGGACCACCGAGAGAGAGGATAACGCAGACGATCGTTTCGCTGGTCAGGCAATAGGGATTCTGGGAAGTGAAGGACGGACATCCAAGAAAGGGAATGATAATCAGCGATATACCATTCAGTGTGTAGCTCGAGGACCATAAGGGCGATTTCGATCTCCCCCATATTTCCTCTGCTGTTTCTCCGCCGACCCTGCTGCAGAGGCCAGATCGGGCTCTGTTCTTGCCCTGATATCAGATTGCGCTGCGAACCGTAGGTCTAAGCGTTTCCAGAACTGCGCATCTGTTATTCGCCTGTTTATCAGCACATGGTTTTAGCCAAGACCCGATTCACAAGCGGTGTTGGCAGGTTTGGGGCGCGGGGAAATCGTCGCGGCCCCGATGCGGAGCAAGCCATCGACCGCGTGTCACAGTGATACTGAGCGAAGTTGGCAGCCATTCTTTGACAGGCTTCCAAGCTGATACGCACCGCCGGCACCAGAAAACTTCATCGCCACCTGCGCCGCAATCTTGTCTTCACGAACCTGCTGCTGGATCGCTTCAGGCAATGCCTCCACGAGCGCCAATCGCCGTGATACCTAGCTCACGCTGCGGTCGAACCGCCGCGCTAACTCATCGAGGCTATAGCTGCTCCAACTCGGCTAGGAGCCATCCCACTTCCAGTGCGGTTTCATGTTCCGACAGGCGCAGGGAAGGGCCCAGCAATATGGCCTCAGCTTCGTTCATCGGCCACACCACCGCTTCCACTCTGTCCTGGCCAAGCTGCTGTAGCGCCGCGACGCGCTTGAAGCCGTCGATCACCACGAAACCATCCGCTTGGCCATCGGCCGTGACCACCACGATCGGGACCTGCTGGCCGCTCTCTGCCAGGGACGCCCAACAGGCGCCGCTGCAGCGCGCACCGGTACGTCGCCGGTAGCAGCCGATTGTCGTTCTAATCGAAGTTGTTCTTCCTGCCTTTTCGAACGTAGGCAACTTTCGATCCGATGTGGTCTCTGCCATGCGCGGCCTCCTTCTTGGCGAGGTGCGCGAACATCTGGATCCCGAAGCCGCCGTCCAGGTCGTTGGTGATCCGCTGCCGCCACGGACGGCGGACAATCTGCGTGGTCAGGCGCCGGGTCGTGCGCGGCTGCGTCATGATGTGATCGGCAAGCTTCCACGCGCGCGCCAGAAGCCGGCCGGACGGCAGGATCTCATTGACCATTCCATATTCCAACGCCGTTTTCGCATCGATCGCTTGGCCCGTCAGCAACGCGTAAGCGGCCCGCTTGACTCCCAACAGTTCCTGAAAGCAGCTGTGAATGCCGTCGCCGGGCACCGACCCGATGTCATAGTGCAGGTCATAGAGGATCGCATCCTCGCTGCAGATGGTGAGGTCGCACATCAGGCAGATCTCGGTATGGAAGCCGGGACCGTTGAGAACGCCGATGGTGGGGATCTCCAGATCGTTGATCAGCGAGCTGACGTTGATGCGGCCGTCCTTGTACGCATATTCGTAAGCCCAGTGCGCGAGGTCTTCCTGCTCCAGCCGGAAGCCTTCCGGGTCGGCTTCCATCATGAAGTCTTGACCACTTCCTGTGAAGATCATGAGCTCGTTTTCGGGATCGGCGCCAATGGTTTTAAAAAGCTGTCCGAGCGAGCGGTGATTTTCCACGCTCAACTGGATCGGCCCTCCGCGGGTGTGCGCCTGCACCAGAATGACGCCGTCGGCACGGCGTTCCAGCTTGTAGTGTTCCTGAAACCGCTCCTTATACTCGTCAAACTGGGGCGTGGGTACAAACGACGTCAACGACATGATGGATCTCCTCTCCGCAAGTGGATTCTTCTTTCCGCCAAAACTCTCAATGCCAGATCGCAGCGCTACGGAGCGGCGGGCGGCGAAACGCCAACCAGGTCCGTGGCGCCATTTCCTAGCAGAGGCCGTTCCCAGCGCACGATTCCGCGAGGGATTCCGGCATCGGCGCCTTTTCCTGACAAAGTAATGGTGAACGTCTTCTTCTCGCCGGGAGCCAGCCGGGCAATCTCAAATTCGGCGGCCTGGGTATTGGAGATCGGCTCGCGGTGCACGCCCGCGTAACCGCCGCCGGCCGTGGCCGCGACGATGGTCGTGGTCTCTTCCGGATCCTTTCCTCTCAGAAATGGAAGCGACACCGTCAGGTACTCGGCGGTCAACCCCTTGCCAGGGAGGCCGCCGTTGCTCACACTGACCGTGTACGTGGTTCCATTCGGAGCGTCAACGCCCGCGCTAATCTCGGCATTGATCGGAATGCGGAGGCCTTGCTCGACGGCGAAGAAGCGCCAGATCTCGAGCAGCGTTCCTTCCGAAACCTGCTCCTTGCTGTAATTGCCCATGCGAAGATGGCGCGCGCCGATATGGGCCGAGGTGTGCCGCCATACTTCTTCTTTGAACCACTCGAAATCGGCTCCGCGGCCGCCGGCGGTCCGGCGCGGATTGGCCATGATTGGGCCATGGCATTGTCCACACCCGGTTGTAATCGTCAGCCGTTGCGCAGGCGTGGCCAGCGGCGGGACCGGCGTCTGCCACTGTCCGGAAGGCTGGGCCGGCTTCGGCAGGCTGGCGAGGTAGGCGGAGACCTGGCTGAGTTGCTGGTCGTTGAGATTCCGGTCCGGAACAAAGGCCGGCATGATTCCCGGTCCTTTTCGCACGGAGGCGATGAACTGCTCGGTGGTCAGCTGATGACCCGCCAGCGGCTTGGCGAATCCGCCTTCGCCCTGACCCCCGTGACAAAGCTTGCAATCGTTTTCCAGACCGAAGTAACCTTGCCAGATTTGCGTGCCCGCCTGGATGTCGGAGCCGCCGACGGTCTGGGCGGGCGCCTGGATCTGGATCAGGCAAAGCATAAGCAGCACCATTCCGATCGTCACCGGCGCCTCCTTACTTCAAGGGCAGGACTCTGTCCGGATCGAGCGCGATCCTCATGATGTCGCGCGGCGCCGCGGTCGTCCTCCCGGTCACGTGCGGCACTCCCATCGGAGCGATCACGAGGTCGCCCGCTTCAATCTTCTGTTCGGTAACGCCCTTAAATGTACCGGACACGCTGGGACCTCTTACGACTTTCGTCGAGTAGCTGTCGAGAGAGTCTTCGGCCGGATTTTCCAGCGAGCCGCCCACCATGAACGTTCCGGCGCCGCGCATCACGTAATAGACTTCCGCGATGTGGGTGTGATACCAGCCGCTGGCGGGCGCCTGGTCCGACGGTTTCGCCCGATGGATGACATACACGCCGAGACGAAAATTGAGTGCCGGGAGATCCACGGTGCGGACGGCGCGGTCGCCATACGTTCCCGGCGTCTCGGTCTCTTTGAGAGTCTTATCGATATTTGTCTTGGGGATGTACGTGAAGGTTCCCGCCAGTTTGGGCGTGGGCTTGGCCGGCGCCGCCGCGGGCGTAGCCTTCAGCCCCCCCGTGGCGGGCGGGACGAGCGGGAGAACCCGGTGGGGATCGATTACGATGCGTATGATTTTGGTTCGTTCCATCATTTCGCCCGGGCTGTGCGGCACTCCTGGCGGAACGATTAGCACGTCGCCGGCTGTGATTTTCTGGTTGGTGTAGCCCTTGAGAACGCCAACCACACCGGGGCCGCGAACTTCCTTAACGGAGCGGCCATTGACGTCGTCCACCTTCGGATTTTCGAGCTCGCCGCCCACCCGCCATATTCCCGCGCCGCTCATGACGATGTACACCTCGGCAATGTCGTTGTGATAGAAGCCCATCACCGGGACGCCGAGCGCGGGTGCCTGGCTCGGGGGCGAATTCAGGGTATACACGCCCAGGTTAAACCGGTTGGAGATATTTACCATCCGGACGGGCGCATCATTGGGCTGCCCGGTTTCGATCACCTGCTGCACTCTTTCCACGTCGCCCTTGGGAATGAACGTGAAGCTGCCTGTCAGATTTCCCGGCGGCTTTCGTGTGCCCGGCGCCTGAGCGAGCGCAAGCGCCGCGAAAGACAGCGCAACGAGAGACAGCATCGTTCGTTGGGACATACTCGTCTCCTTTGGAATGAGAACAGCGATGCAATTATATGAATTTATGCGACCGAGTTCACCTGAGAGAAGCGCCGCGATCGAAGAATTTCACTGGCGTTTAAAGCCCGCCGCGACCACTGGAACAGCGGAAGCCGGCCAGTGTTAAAGCCATACCTTTTTTGCGAATTCGTTTATCCATTGACACTGTCAGTCTCCGGTGATATAAGTCGATGCCACGATTAA
>CAZKQQ010000190.1:7423-11469 GCA_964554945.1 uncultured Solibacteraceae bacterium
GGGTTCTCCACGGCGAAGCAGTCCGATATTACGCTGACTGTCGGCGCCCAGCAGATTCTGAATGTACCGATGCGACTCGGGGAATCCAGTCAGACCGTTCAGGTGGAGGCCATCGCGCCCGCGGTGCAGCTCGGCTCTTCGACGATCAGTGCCGAGATCGAATCAACTACCGTGCGCGAGTTGCCGCTGAATGGCCGTGACTGGGCGTCGCTGGCCACCCTCTCGCCCGGCGTCAATGCGATCGAAACACAGATGCCCTTCGAGGGCGGCGCGGTTCGGGGCAACCGCGGATTCGGTGCGCAACTGACGATTTCCGGCGGCCGTCCGACTCAAAACAATTACCGGCTCGATGGGCTCAGTATCAACGACTACGGCAACGGCGGGCCGGGCAGCGTGCTCGGCGGCAATCTCGGCGTGGATGCGATCCAGGAATTCTCCGTGCTCACCGGCAACTACTCGGCTGAATACGGGAGGACTTCCGGCGGAGTGGTCAACGCCATCAGCAAATCGGGCACGAACGCGTTCCACGGCGACGTTTATGAGTTCCTGCGAAACGATAAACTGGACGCGACCGACTTCTTCTTGAACGCCAGCGGCCAGCCAAAACCGGCCTACCGGCGCAATCAGTTCGGCGGCGCGGCGGGCGGGCCGATCCGCAAAGACAAGACATTCATCTTCGGCGATTACGAGGGGATACGCCAGACGCAGGGCGTCGCTCTGCCGTCAAACGTTCCTTCGGACGCGGCCCGGGCAGGGAATCTGGCGAATGGGACGCACATCAATGTGGATCCGGCCATCGCGAAGTACCTGGCGCTTTATCCCCGCGCCAACGGGCCGGTGACCGGCGACAGAGGCCTCTTTACCTTCGCCGGCGCGCGAGTCGTCAAGGAGAATTACTACACCACGCGGCTGGATCACAACATCAGCGCCAATGACAGGTTGTTTGCGACATACATGTACGACGACACGCCGTATACGCAACCCGACCAGTTCAATAACCTGTTAGTCCTGTCTCAAACCAACCGGCACATTGCGGCGCTCGAAGAGAGCCATGTTTTCGGACCAAACCTGGCCAACACGGCGCGGCTCGGTTTCAACCGCAACGCCGTGATTAATTACCAGACTGTCTCGGCGATCAATCCGGCTTCCAAAGACCCCTCGCTGGCGATGATGTTCGGCGGTTACAACGCCAACACCCGGATCGGCGGCGGATTTACAGCGCTCCCGGCGGGTCTGAACGGCGGGTTCAGCCATCATGACTGGAACTCCATCCAGTTTTACGACGATGCCTTTCTTACTCGCGGGGCGCACTCGTTGAAAATTGGTTTTGCCATGGAGCGAATGCGCTACAACTTCTTCCAGAGTTACAACCCCTGGGGAATCCTGCGGTTCAATTCCCTGACCGACTTCCTCACGAATCAGCCGAACTCACTCGAAGGAGGGCTTCCCGACAAAGTGGCGCCGCGCGGATTGCGTCAGACGCTGTTCGGCGGGTATCTCCAGGATGATTGGCACATTCGCCGGCGACTGACCCTCAACGTCGGGCTGCGCTACGAGATGACTACGGTGCTCAACGAGGTGGAGGGCCGGCTCACGAATCTCCGGAGCTTCACCGATTCCTTGCCTTACTGTGGGACCGCGGACCCGGCACTGACCACGGTGTCCACTCCCGCGGATCGCGCCGGAAGACCCGGCTGTACTGGCGCCGCCCCGTATTACTCGAACCCGACGACCCGTAATTTCGAGCCGCGATTTGGTTTTGCGTGGGACCCGCATGGCACCGGCAAGATGGCCATTCGCGGCGGCTTCGCCATTTTCGACATCCTACCGCTGCCCGGATACTACTACACCCAGCAGGGTATTGAGACTCCCTTCTTCCTGGTCGGCACAGTCAATCGGGCTAATGCGAAGGTTCCTCTCAAGCTCGGTGTGTCTCCCACCGATCCAACCAGCGCCTATTCGCAGTTAGGGCCTGGTTCACTGACCGCCGCCTACATGGAGCCGAATCCAAAACGGAATTACGTCATGCAATGGAATATCAACGTGCAGCGCCAGATCACGTCGAGCCTGACGGCGACAGTGGGGTACATCGGCTCGGAAGGTGTCCATATGTTGATACGTGGCGATGACGGCGACATGGTGCTGCCGGCCAAGACTGCCGCAGGCTGGCTGTGGCCGTACAACCCGAGTGGCCGGGACCTGAGAATCAACCCCAACTTCGGCGGCATCCGGTTTATGTCCTATGGGACAACGGCGTCCTATCAGGGCCTTCAGCTCAACGTTCAGAAGCGCATGAGCCATGGCTTCCAGTTCGGCGGTTCGTATACGTACAGCAAGGCCATGGACTCCAGCTCCGCCACGATCGCAGGCGACGCCTTCTCCAATTCCGTCACGAGCTGGTTCTGGTTTGCTCCGCAGATCAGCCACTCCGTCTCGGACTTCAATGTCACGCACAGCGCCGCGATCAACGGCATCTGGCAAGTGCCGGCGCCGCGAACTCTTCACGGACCGGCGGCGGCCGTGGTGCGCGGATGGGAACTCGGCAGCATCGTCAAGTTGAATAGCGGGATTCCGACCACTCCACTCATCGGAGGGGACCCGTTAGGTGTTCAGAATGCAGGCTCCGACTTGTTCTCCATTCCGAATCTGGTTCCCGGATGCGACCCCGTCAATCACAATTTCAAAAGCAATCCAGGCGGGGTTTTCCTGGGCTATATGAACTATAACTGCTTCGCGCTGCCTCAAGCGACTCCCGACATCGCGGCGCAATGCGTGCCGTTCGCCAAATTTCCGGGCACCTGCTCGAATCTGCTGGGTAATGCCGGACGCAACAGCATTGTTGGGCCGGGCCTGGCTAACTTGGATTTCTCCGTGTACAAGAACTTCGCCGTCAGCAAGGTCTCGGAAAGTTTCAAGGTGCAGTTCCGGGCAGAATTCTTCAACTTTTTGAACCATGCCAATTTTGCGCCGCCTTTGCCATTTTTCGGCTCCAGTAACGCTCAGTTGTTCAACCAGGACGGAACCACAACCGGCGCCGGCGGTCTGCAAGCTCTGGTGACGCAACCTCGGGATATTCAGTTTGCAATCAAAGTGGTTTGGTAGGAGTGTTAGATGAACCGTCGAGATATAGTTCCATGGTCGGTTGGTATCGCCCTGTTCTGGCTGGCGGTTGCGGCGACTCCGGCCCCTGTCGGCTATCGTTTGCTCAAGAAAATACCATTGGGAGCGGCCGAAGGCGGCGGCGAGTACTTTGACTACATTACGGTGGATTCCGCCGCGCGGCGTCTCTACCTCTCCCACGGCACCGAGGTCAAAGTGCTCGATGCGGACAGCTTTACGGTGCTCGGCAATATCACTGGACTGAAGCGGGACCACGGCATCGCTCTGGTCCCGGATCTCGGCCGCGGCTTTATCACTGACGGAGACGCGGCGCAGGTGATCATGTTCGACCTGAAAACACTGAAGGCAATCGGCCAGATCAAAGGTGAAAAGGACGCCGATTCCATTCTGTACGACCCGGCTTCCAAGCATATATTTGTATTCAACGGGGAAGCCAAGAATTCAACCGTGATTGATCCAGCCAAGGGAACGGTGTTAGCGACGGTTCCGCTTGGCGGCGCTCCGGAACAGGCGGTCGCCGACGGCGAGGGCACCATCTACGACAACCTCGAGGACACCAACGAAGTGATTGCCCTGGATTCCCGCACGCTCAAAATCAAATCGCGCTGGCCGGTTTCGCCGGCTGGTCAACCTGTGGCGATTGCGATGGATCGCCAGCGTCGGAGATTATTCATCTCTGGGCGCAATCCCAAGATGCTCATCTTTATGGATGCCGAGAGTGGAAAAGTGATTGGCCCATCCTTCGCGATCGGCGATCGCGTGGATACAAACGTTTTCGAGCCGGACACGGGGCTCGTTTTTTCGGCAACCCGCGACGGAGCCATTCATATATTCCACGAGGACTCTCCCGAGCAACTCAGCGTCGTCGAAGTAGTAAAGACCGAATTCGGCGCTAAGACCATGGGAGTCGATTCGAAGACACATCG